>DATFWL010000480.1:0-16512 GCA_035259385.1 Vicinamibacterales bacterium
CCCGAGCAATTCGAAGCGGCCCACAAGCCTCGAAGACAGCGTCTCCACTAAATCCTGGGAACTCCAGTCGACGAATACAATACCGTGCTGCCGCATTCGGCGTTTCGCGGGCAGACGCCGGACGAAATGTACTTTGGCACCGGAGACGCGGTGCTGGCCGACCTGACGTCACGCACGGCCGCCGCGCGCCGAGCACGCGTAGACGCCAATCGATCGGCGTCATGCGAGACTTATCGGTCTCTCAACGCTGCGGCATGACGGCCGACTCGTTACGGCCGTTCCGACCACGCTCGCACTGGTGTCCTCGAGGCGGGCGCCGGACGACAAACGCGCATCGGCCCTATGCAGAGAGCGGGCAGAACTGCGTTGACATCAGACTCGGCGATCATCGGGTGCTTCTCGCCGTCCCGAATGGCGAGAACTCGCTCGCGAAACCCAGAATGTTCGTGAACATAGCTCGGCCGGTTGCCACGGCGTTGCCACGCCATGACGCTCGCATTCTGCGCCGTGATCGTCTCGGCGGTGTCGTTCACGAGTACGAGCTTGTGGCGGCGTAACAGGATTTCCGCACCCTTCAGCATCCCGAGGCCCGCCTCAAGCTCCCTTGGACCAGCTCGGCCAACTCTAACAAGCGCAGGTGGTCGTGAGCGGCAACGGGCAGTTGTTGCCCGCGCCGATCGATGCCCCTCTGGAGGCAGCCGATCAAGTTCTTGGTAGGGACAGCTTAAATCCGTTATCGCCTTGCATCCCGCCGGACACCACTGCAGAATCTCGGCATCGCGAATACGTCGCGCTCGCCCTTCATGTCCCAGGAGGTCCAGAGATGATCCGTCACGCCGCCCGTCTCGCCGTCGCCGGTGGCGCGCTGGTCGCTCTCTACATCGTCATCGCCGGCCGCTCGCAGCTTCTCGCAGTTCAGACACCGGCCGGTCGTGGGGCCGCGGTCGCGCCGACCGCGCGTGCGCCCAAGCCAGCCGCGGCGGCGACGGTTGACGTCACCGCCACGGAAGGCACGTCGATGTCTGTCTCGATCTCGCCCGACGGACGCACGCTCGCAACCGATCTGCAGGGCAGCATCTGGACCATGCCGGCGTCGGGAGGCGCGATGAAGCGCATCACCGATCCATTCAACGACGCGCGTCAGCCGACTTGGTCGCCCGACGGCAAGACGATCGTCTTCTTTGCGTATCGGGACGGCGGCTACGACCTGTGGGCGATTGCACCGGACGGCACGAACCAGCGCAAGCTGACGGTGGGCACGTTCGACGATCGCGAGCCGGTCTACTCGCACGACGGTACGAAGATCGCGTTCTCGTCGGATCGCGGCGATCAGCTGGGCAGCGACTACAACATCTGGACGCTCGACGTACGCAACGGCGAGCTGAAGCAGCTCACCAAGGATCCGGCAGAGGACTTCATGCCGAGCTGGTCGCCCGACGACAAACAGATCGCGTTCGCGTCGACGCGCGACGACGGCAACGGCGTCTGGGTGGTCGACGTTGCGACGGGCGCAGAGGGAAGGTTGTCGGCGGCAGAGGGACGCGTCGATGCGCCATCGTGGGGGCCGGGCGGCCAGATCGTCTACCACGACACCGCCGACGGGCAAAGCCGCTTCGAAGCAGACGGCAAATCGCTGACCGGATCGGAGAACACCTTTGCGTTTCGCGCCTCCTGGGCCTCGCCGACGGAGTTCTACTACGTGTCAGACGGCAAGATCCGCAAGCGTTCGGTGAACGGCGCCGGCGCCGCGCAAACGATTCAGTTCACCGCCACGCTGCAGGCGACGCGGGCGCAGTACACGCATCGCAAGCGCGACTTCGATTCCCAGGCTCCCCGCAAGGCAGTGGGCATCGTGCGTCCGGTGGTCTCGCCAGACGGCAAGCGGATTGCCTTCGCCGCACTCGGCGATCTCTACGTGATGAACATCGGCGGCAAGCCTGAGAACCTCACGAAAGATCGATTCTTCGATACGGACCCGGCGTGGTCGCCCGACGGCAGTCAACTCGCGTACTCGTCGGATAAAAGTGGCGACCTGCTGCAGATCTGGATCCGCGACATGAGGACCGGGCAGAGCCGACAGTTGACGCACATGAACACGCAGCCGCAGGGCGCCGCGTGGTCGCCTGACGGCAAACGCATCGCGGTGTTCAACGTGACCGGCATGTGGCGCGTTGCCGAGTTCTCGGTCATAGACGTCGCGACCGGCACGGTGACGAAGGTGCACGACACGCTGCCGCAGCCCGGCTTGCCCACGTGGTCGCCCGACGGCAAGCGGCTCGCGATTGCGGGCTCGGCGCCCTACTCGAAACGGTTCCGCGAAGGCACGAACCAGGTGCTCACCATGTCCGCCGATCGGCAGGGCGCCGACAAGTGGTTTGCGCCGATCCCGAGTCTGTCGATCGATTCGCGCGGGGCGTGCGGTCCGGCGTGGTCGCCCGACGGCTTGAAGATGGCCGCGATCTACGAAGGGCAGCTCGCCGTCTGGCCCGTGACGGCCGCCGGTGAACCGATGGGGCCGCCGCGCAAGCTTACGACCGAAATCGCCAACTCACCGAGCTGGACGGGTGATTCGAAGAAGATCCTGTACCTCTCGATGGACAAGTTGAAGATGATCGACATCGAGACTGGCGAAAATCTCGAGGTTCCGCTGGATCTGCGGTACACGCTCGATGTACCGAAGGGAACGACGGTGGTACATGCCGGTCGCCTCGTGGACATGAAGAGCGACGCGGCACGCTCCGATGTCGACATCGTGATCGAAGGGAACCGCATCAAGAGCGTGGCGGCGCATACCTCGGCCGCCCACGCGGGCACCGTCGTCGACGCCGCGAATCTCACGGTCATGCCCGGGTTGATCGAATGGCATTCGCACCTGCAGCCCGATTACGGCGAATCGGCCGGGCGCGCCTGGCTGGCGTGGGGCATCACGACGGTGCAGAGCCCCGGTGGCGTTCCGTACGAAGCCGCCTCCGAGCGCGAAACGGCAGATGCCGGCATCAGCCCGGGTCCCCGCGTGTTCAACACGGGCCACCTAATGGAGTGGCAGCGCGTGTACTACAAGATGGGCATCGCCCTCTCGAGCATGCGGCATCTCGAGATGGAGCTCGCGCGCGCGAAGGTGCTGCAGTACGACTTCCTCAAGAGCTACGTGCGCCTGCCGGATCTCGCGCAGAAGCGCGTAGTGGAGTTCGCGCACAGCATCGGCATTCGCGTGACGACGCACGAGATCTACCCGGCCGCGTTCGTCGGGATGGATGGGACCGAGCACACGTCCGGCACGAGCCGCCGCGGGTATTCGCCGAAGATCGCAACGCTGCAGCGCAGCTACGAAGACGTCACTCAGCTGCTGGGCAAGGCCGGCATGATCTTCTGCCCGATGCTCTCCAACCCCGGCGCGCAGAAGCTCTACGCCGACGAACCATCGCTCCGCCAGGATCCGCGCTTCAAGCTGTACCCGGAATGGATGCAGGCACAAGTGGCGGATGCGAGCGGCGGCCGCGGTGGCCGCGGCGGCGGCACGGGCCGCGGCAATTTCGACACCGGAGGCACCGGCAAGATGATGATGGACGCGTACAAAGCCGGGGCGCGGGTGGTCGTCGGCACCGACTCGCCGAACGCGTTCCAGACGCACGGGTCGCTGATGGGCCAGGTGCTCGCCGGCCTCAGTCCGTATCAAGCGTTGCAGACGGCGACGAGCACTCCCGCCGACGCCATGGGCCTCGATGCGGGCACGATCGAACCGGGCAAGCTCGCCGACATGATCATCGTCGACGGCAACCCGCTCGAGAACGTTGCCAACGCCCACAAGGTCAGGCGCGTGATCGCCAACGGGCGCGCGTACGAACTGGATCAGCTGATTCGCGGCACGACCGCGACGAGGCCGACGACCGCGTCGCGGTAGCCGCCTGGCTTTCCTCCGTTACGCGGCGCGGCGCCTGCGGCGAGCCCCCGGATTTTCGGCGGCTGCCGCTCTGACGTTTGCGCTGGGCATCGGCGCAACCATGTCGGTGTTCAGCGTGATCAACGCCGTACTGGTGCGCCCGCTGCCGTTCGACCGCTCCGGGCGCATTGTGTCCCTGTTCCACACGCTGAACATTCCGAGCTTTCCAACGGTCGATGTGTCCGACGGAGTATTTCTGTTCTATCGACGAGCGAACCGCGCGTTCGTCGACCTTGCCGTCTATCAGCCATCATCAGTGAACCTCGGACGGCTGAGCGGCGCGAGCGGCAGCTCCGAAGCGGAGCGCGCGAGTGCCGGGCGCGTCAGCGCGGGCTTTTTCACCGTCGTGAACGTGCCGCCCCTGGTCGGGCGCGTGTTCTCCGACGATGACGATCGGCCGCATGCGCCGTCGGTCGTGCTTCTGAGCGAAGCGTTGTGGCGGCGGAAGTACGGCGCCGATCCTGGCGTGGTGGGCCGCAGCCTCGAGGTGG
Organism: Vicinamibacterales bacterium; assembly: GCA_035259385.1. Lineage (GTDB taxonomy): Bacteria > Acidobacteriota > Vicinamibacteria > Vicinamibacterales > CAVVIG01 > QHWK01. Next base: position 4,432 of record DATFWL010000480.1, read on the forward strand.
ACGGCTCACCGCACGAAGTGATCGGCATCATGCCGGCCTACTGCCGGTTTCCCGCGTCGGACACGCAGGTGTGGGTGCCGATCCGGATCGATCCCGCGCATCTGGACACGGCCTCGTTCGATTACCTCGGAATCGGTCGTTTGCGAGACGGTGTGGATGGAGCCGCGGTAGTCGCCGACCTCGCGCAGCTCCTGCCGCACGTGCCCGAGGCGTATCCGGGCCGGCTGACTGCGGCGTCGATCGAGCAGATCCACCTCCGTCCGGCCGTGCGGCCGTTGCGCGACACGATCGTCGGCGACGTCGGACGGCTACTGTGGATTGTCTTCGGCGCCGTCGGTTTCGTGCTGGCGATCACCTGCGCAAACGTTGCCAACCTCTTTCTGGTCCGCGCAGAAGGCCGCCGACGCGAATTGATCGTTCGACGGATGCTCGGTGCGAGCCGGCTGTCGCTCGTCGTCGAGCTGATGTCCGAGGCGCTCCTCCTTGCCGTTGCGGGCGGCGCGGCGGGTTTCGGACTCGCGGCGGCCGGACTTCGCGTGCTGCGTTCATTCGGCGAGACCATCGCGTTACCGCGCCTCTCTGAAGTCGGCATCGACCCGTTCGTCATCGCAGTGGCGGGCCTGTGCGTGCTCGCGACGGCGGCGGCTGTGACCGTCGTTCCGGCGCTCCGGATGTTCGGCGGTTCTTCAGCGGTTTCCGTCGAGGGGTCGCGCGCGGCGACGGGCCGCGCCCATCACGTCGGTCGCAAGACGCTGGTCATTTCACAGGTGTCGCTCGCGCTGGTGCTTCTTGCCGGCTCCGGGCTCATGGCGCGCAGCTTCGTGCGTCTGCGAAACGCCGACACCGGCTTCGACCCGTCGCACGCGCTCACGTTTCACATCGCGCTCGCTCCAGCGTCGAATCGCGACGGGCGCGATCGGGAGCGGTTCCTCGGCCACGCGCTCGAGGAGATCGCGGCGATCGACGGCGTTCGGGCAGCAGGAGTGGTGTCGAAGCTGCCGCTCGACGGCCAGAGCCGACGGTTCGACACGGGCATGTGGGTCGATGACCGGCCCAATCCGTACAACGGCGTGCCGGTGATTCACCAGGTGGTGTTCGTCACTCCCGGCTACTTCGACGCGATGCGGATTCCGCTTGTCGCGGGCCGTGCGTTCGAGCGGATGGATCCGGCGCGTCCGACGCTCGAAGCGATGGTGAGCCGCGCCTTCGCAGACCGGTATTGGAAGGATGGATCGGCAGTCGGCCGTCGTCTGCGCATGCTGTCGAGGGGGCCGTGGTACACGATCGTCGGCGTTGTCGGAAGCGTGAGAGGCGCGGGTCTTGAGCAGCCGCCGGAAGAGATCGTCTACGCGCCGATCGTCACGCCGGTGGTCGATTCACGGTGGAAGCCCGGCGACGTCGCTTTCGTCGTGCGCACGAGCGGCGATCCGGGCGCGTGCGCGCCGGCGATCCGGTCGCGGATTCGCGCGCTCGACAGCAATCTTCCGGTGTTTCGCGTGAAACCGCTCGTCGACGTCGTCGGCGAGGCGTCGGCGAGGACGTCGTTCATGTTGATGCTGCTCGCTGTCGCATCGGCCGTCGCGCTCGGCGTAGGCGCCACCGGTATTTACGGCGTTCTGTCGTACCTCGTCACGCTCCGAACGCGCGAAATCGGAGTTCGCCTGGCGCTTGGGGCTGCCCAGCCGGATGTGCGCTGGATGGTGTGGCGGCAGGCGATGACGCTGACTCTGAGTGGGATCGCCGTCGGCCTCGCGATCGCCCTGGTCGCGACGCGCGCCCTGGCGGCGTTGTTGTTCGAAGTCAGCCCGCGCGACCCGTCGGCGCTCGCAGCCGCGACCGGCACACTGCTCGTCGTCTCTCAGTTGGCGAGCTGGTGGCCCGCGCGCCGGGCCGCGAGGGTCGATCCGGCGCAGGCGCTGCGCGACGAGTGACGTGACGTTGCCCGTCGCTCGATGTCGGCGGCCGTCGAGCACGCGCTCGCCCGCACAACATCATGAATCATCTCTCGCCGACGCTAGAACGAGAAGCGGAACGCGAGCTGTCCGGTGCGCGGCACGTACGCGTTGCCGAGGTTTTGACGGGGATCGCCAAATGTCGAGGAGTTCACCTGCCCGTTGTACGAGCCGTAGTTGGCATGGTTGAACAGGTTGAACACTTCGGCCACGCCTTCGAGACGTGCCGTCCCTCCCAGCTTGATTCGCTTGGTCACGCGAAGGTCGACCTTGTGAATCGGAAACCCGATCAAGGCGTTGACCGGGACGACGGCTCCCGTCGCAACGACGCTCGCACCCGTGTACCGATCCAGGACGTCGAAGCCGAGCGCCGACGTCACTGGGATCGTGATCGGCGCGCCGGTGTTGAGGCGGTTGGTCCCCGGCTTGTTGTACGGCCGGCCCGAGATCGTCGTAGATGTCCGCGCGCCGGAGCCATAGAGGTACGTGCCCGCGATCGTCATGTCCCAGGGCAGGTTGTAGATGCCGTTGGCGCGCAGCGTATGACGTTGGAAATCGACTGAAGGTCCGAGCTCCGCGTCGAGGTTGAACTGATTGTCGGCGCCGAGCCCGAAGCCCGTCGTGTTGTCCTGGCGATCGAGGGTCACCGTGTACGTCACGCCGCCCTGGAAGTTCTTCTGGAAGCGCCGCGTCAGCGACGACGAGAGCAGCGTCGCCTTTGAAATGCCGGTGCTCTCGATCCACTGAATCTCGTCCCAGCGTGGATCCGGCCGCCCAAACACAGCCGGGTCGAGGTTGTAGCCGGTCGCAGCGTTGAAGAACAGGTTCGGATCGCGGCCGCGCTCCAGGTTGTATTCGTGAAGGTAAGTGAGATCGACGTCGACGCCCATCACCGGCGACAGCTGCTTCTGGAATCCGATCGTCGACTGCCAGCCGAACGGCATCTCGTAGCCCCACGCAATGGCGCGCGGCAGCTGCGGCGACGCCCCGGCCGCGATCTGTTCCGCCGTAAAGTTGCGCGTCGGATTCTGGATGAACCCAGGCCGGCCGTCGTTGAGGAACGTGTTGACCTTCAGGTGGTTGCCGAACGACTGCGGACTCAGAGTCACGTTGGTAACCGGCGTCGTGTAGAAGATCCCGGATCCACCGCGGATGACGAACTCGTTCGTGCCCGACGCGTTCCACGCAAAGCCGACGCGCGGCGCCACGTTGTTGTGATCGTGGCTCGGCTGGAACAGCTGCCCGCCGTACGGCGCGAAGGTGGTCGTATTCTGCGTGCCGACATCGGGAGGCGCGGTCGCCCCCCAATCGTCGTCCCACCGGACGCCGAAGTTGAACGTCAACCGGTTGTTGACTCGCCAGTTGTCGCCAATCCAGATGCCAAGGGTCGGGCGAGGGCAGTCGAACGTCCAGTCGCCGGTGTTCTGGTTGAAGCGCTGGACGAGCGAGTCGAGCCCGCCGACGTCCCACCCCGACGGATCCAGCGGATCGGGGAAACGGCGCGCGTACTCTGCGGCCGACAGGTTCTGCGTCATGATGAACTCGCCTCGACGCAGGATGTGCCAGAAGCCGCTGTCGCGCCAGTACATGAACTCGCCGCCGATCTTGATGTCGTGCGAATCCTTGTGCCAGTTCAGGTCGTAGCGCGCCGATTCGAGATTCTGCCCGGGGTGCTGCGGAAAGTTGCGCGGCCCACCGAACGTGATCCCGGGGAATACGTAGTTCGGCGTGTTGAGCATCTTCTCCGCCGCAACGAGGTTCTGCCAGTCGTAGTGGTTGATGCCGGCGCGAATCTCCTGAACCTTGTTGCCGCTGAACACGTGCGCCCAGCTGGTCTGGTAGTTCACCGCGCGGCGCGTGCGCCCCGACGCGTTCGACGGATGCGACGTGCTCGTCACCTCGAACGGGCTCGCGAAGTTCCAGAACGAAATCCGATGGGACAGGTTGTCCTTCGGCGACAGGTTCTGATCCACCCGACTCAGCATGCTGTGGTTGACGACCGTGTTCGGGTAGGTGAACGACTGGCCGGGCAGCTGCGCCGGCTGCGCGAACTGCGTCTGCGGTTCGCGCTCGTACTCGTACGACCCGAAGTAGAGGAGCCTGTCCTTCACGATCGGACCGCCGAGCGTGCCGCCGACCTGCTGGTTCTGATACGGCAGCACGCGCTTCGCGACGGGATCCTCGGCGTTGAACTTGTCGCTGCGGAAGTTGCCGTAGAAGCTGCCCTTGACCGTGTTCGTCCCCGACCGCGAGATCGCCTGCACTTGCTGGCCGGTGGAGCGCCCCTGCGTGATGTCGAACATGTTCGTGATGATCTGGAACTCGGCGATGGCCTCTCGGCTGAATTTCGGCTGGCCGAACGACGAGCTCGCGACTTTCTGCGTGATCTGCTGGCCGTCGAGGTTCAGCTGGAACTGGCTGTCGCGCTCGACGCCGGGGCGCTGGTCCACGTTGTTCGACGTCACGCCCTTGACCATCAGCGCGAGTTCCATCCAATTGCGGCCGGCCAGCGGGATGTCTTCCATCTGCCGGCGGTCGATATTGCCGGCCACCTGCGAGGACGATGTGTTGACGAGCGGCGAAAGGCCCGTCACGGTGACGGACTCCTGAAGCGTCGCGACAACCAGCGTAAAGGGGACGACGGCGTTCTGACCTACCAGCAGCTCGATGTTCGGCGTCGTGACGGTGGCGAACCCCGTCAGCTCCGCCTGGATCTTGTACGTGCCCGGACTGACGTTCACGAAACGATACTCACCACGGTCGTCGGTGACCCCGACGAATTGACGGCCCGTCGTGATCTCGACCGCCGTGACCGTCACGCCCGGCAGCACCGCCTTGGATTCATCGGTGACTGTCCCGGTGACCGTCGCGGCTGCTTGTCCGAACGCCGCGGTCGGAAGTACGAGCAGAGAGAGTACCAGTGCGAATCGACTCATCATCGCGTCACCCTTTCAACGGCTGCGTTGCCGCGAGACCGACGACGAACTGGTTTCTGGTTCGATTGATTACCAGGCGATTGCGTGCCCGTCGCGCCGTGGATCCGAGCCGCCGGAGAGCGTGCCGGTTTCGGGATGCACGTAGACGCCCTGCACGGCGCCGGAGTTGCCCGGCTTGGCCAGCTGATGGCCGAGCGCGCGCAGGCCCGTTCCAACCCGTTCGGGGAAGCCCATGTCGAGGTACACCTGCACGTCGCTACCCACCGGCACGGCCCCCTGGCCGCGATTCAGCAGCACGCGCGGCGACGCGATTGCCTGCTGCACGTCCATGTTGTAGGCAAGAACCTTGGCGATCGCCTGGCCGACGGTCTGCGGGATCGTATAGCCGCCCGAGGCGCCGATTCCCATCAGGACCTTGTCGCCTTTCATGACGATGGTCGGGCACATCACACCCTTGGGGTGCTGACGCGGGACCAGCGCGTTGACGTGTTTCGGATCGAGCACGAATCCGTAGCGGTGACCGTTGTTCAACAGAATGCCCGTATCGGCGGCGACGACGCCGCAGCCGAACCCGCTCACCAGCGACTGGGTGAACGCCACGACGTTGCCGAATCTGTCGGCAGCCGCCATGCTCGTCGTGCCTTCCGTCCCGAGCCGCGGCAGCAGGCGCGCCGTCGGCCGGTCGCGCCGGATCTTCTCGCGCTGCTCGCGCGCGTAGGCCTTCGAGATCAGTTTCGCCACCGGGATGTCGGCGTCCTTACCGGTGTTGTAGCGGTCGTCGTCCACGAAGGCGAGCTTCACCGTTTCGATCCAGTGATGCGCGAATTCGGTGCTGAAGTAATCGAGCCCTTTGAACCCGATCTCTTCCATCACATTGAGGATCTGGAACATCGTCATTTCGCAGGATCCGGGCGGCATCCCGTAGACCGTGTAGCCCTGGAACGTCGTCGCGATCGGCTCGCGCCAGCGCGGCGTCCACGCGGCGAGATCCTGCTCGGTCATCCATCCGCCGTTCCTCTGCAGGAAGCCCGCGATCTTCTCGGCGATTTCGCCTTTGTAGAAGACGTCGACGCCCTCCTTCGCAATCTTCCGGAAGCTGGCGGCGAGCTGAGGCTGGCGGACGACCTGCCCCTCGCGCGGCGGCGCACCGTCCGGCATGAAGATCTGAGCGGTCGTAGGGTACTTCGCGAGCTTGGTCGCGGAAGCCTTGAACGACTGGGCGTCGTAGTGGGTCGCGACGAAATTGCCTTCGGCGAGCTCGATGGCGGGCTCGAACACGTCGCCCAGACTCATCGTGCCGTATTTCCTGAGCGCCTCGGCCCAGCCGCCGATGTTTCCGGGCACGACCGGCGATTTGTAGCCCTCGTCGAAGTCGGCCTCCGTCATCTTGTCGATGCGGTCGCCGGCAGGACTCAGCCCCATCATGTCGAGCGCCAGGACTTTCTTCTCCTTTGCGCTGTAGAGCATCATGTAGCCGCCGAAGCCGCCCATTCCCGACATGTACGGCTCGGCGACGTTGAGGGCTGCGGCGGTCGCGACGATCGCATCGATCGCGTTGCCGCCTTTCATCATGATGCGGATGCCGGCGAGCGATGCCTGCTCGTCAGCCGACGCCACGACGCCGTTCTTTCCCCAGACAGCGCGATGCGCCCGACCCTCGAACGAGGGGTCGTCTGGCCGGATCACATCGCCGATTTGCTGTGCACCGGCGAACGACGACGTAAGCGGCGTCGCGACGCCCGCAAGCCCGAGGGATTTGACGAAGTCCCGTCTCTTCATCTGCGACCCCTCCCACGACGGATCCGAGGTTGCCGTTGATCGCCCCGAGTCTTGACACCCTCTTTATGGATGTCAAGGGCGAATCTGTCGCAGTTGGTGGCGAAGCCCCCCGAGTTCAGAAAACCGTATGGCGGCGTTTCAGTATGGTTTGTCGCGATTGGGGTCGCCTCTGATCGCCCACGGCATGACGAGTTTGTGGCCGTTCGCGTTCAGCGTGACGGTGTAATCGCCCGGCGCAATCGGATCGCCCAGAATCGGTCCGCCCCCTCCGCCGAACTGGTCGGCCGGCTGCGGCGGCGGGGGCGTCTTGCGCAGGTCCCACATGACGCGGTGAATGCCTGGCTCGCGCGACCCCTTCAGCTCTCGGACGAGGGTCCCCGTCACGTCCGCGATCTGAATGGTCACATCGCTCGACGCCTGCAAGCGCAGGTAGTAGGACAGGATCGCGTCGGGCGGATTCTTCGCTCGCCATGTCTCGTCGCCGGCGCCGTGCCACGACGTGCGATCGTGGTCCCACAGAATCGCCGCGCGGGGCCTGAACAGATGCTCGCCCTTCGCGAGCACGTCGGCTGTCAGCTGCTGCAGCGGTGTGACGTCGTCGACGATGTAGAAACTGCGACCGAGCGTCGCCAGCACGAGATCCTCATCGCGGGGGTGCACCAGGACGTCGTGGGCGATTGCGGCCGGCAGGTCGGTCATGAACTTCGACCACGCCTTGCCGCCGTCAAGCGACACGTAGAAGCCGTTCTCGGTGCCGACGTACAGCAAGTTCCGGTTCACGCGGTCCTCGCGGACGACGTTCACGTGTCCGCGTGCGGGAAGGTTCGCCGTGATCCTGGTCCACGTCTTCCCGAAGTCAGCGGTCTTGTACAGGTGAGGCCGGAAGTCGCCGGCGTGATGTCCGTCCAGGCCGACGTAGGCCGTACCGGGATCGAAGTTCGACGCGGAGATCGCGGGGACGTAATAGTTGACCGGGAACTTTTCGAGATTGCCCGACACGTCGCTCCACGTGTTCGCGCCGTCCTGCGATACCTGCAGGTTCCCGTCATCCGTGCCGACCCAGATGACTCCGGGCATGAGCGGCGATTCTTCGATCGTCACGATGGTGCCCCACGTCGATACGCCGTCGTCTTTCGACGCCGTCGGCTCCGTGCCGAGAACACCCATGATCGAGAGCTTGCGGCGATCCAGGTTCTTCGTCAGATCTTTCGTCGCGATCCAGGTGTCTCCGCGGTCGTACGACTTGAACAGCCGATTCGCGCCGAAGTAGACGATGCTCGGGTTGTGCGGGGAGAGCAGAAAGCCGGGATTCCAGTTCCATCGAATCACTTCGTTCGCGGGGATCGGCGTCTTGATGTTTCCCTCTGGCGGCGCGGCGGTAGCCTGGCCGGTGTCGCCGGCGCCCCGGGGCGGTGTCGGGCGGATGTATTTCTGGTCGCCGGTCCGGAAGTTATAGCGCCAGATGTGCTGTCCGCCACCACCGGACACCGACGCGTAGAAGATCGCCGCATCGGTTGGATCCACGCCGACGTGATAGCCATCGCCGACAGCGATCTCGTAGACGTGCGAATTGGTGATCCCGCCGCCGTTTCGCACGCGACTCGGCAGGCCGAAGATACCGTGGTCCTGTGCGCCGCCGTACACGTGATACGGCTGCCGCATGTCGACGGCCACTGTGTAGAACTCGCCGATCGGCATCCAGTTGACGAGCCGCCACGTCTTGCCCGCGTCGTGCGAGACGTCGACGCCGCCATCATGGCCGAGCCAGATGTTGTTTGAATCGTTCGGATTGATCCACATGGCGTGGAGATCGGGATGGCTGTCGGGGAGTGGACCGCCGTAGCCGCGCTCGAACGCCACGACCGACGGACGCTGCGGGCTCTGAATGCGCGCGAGCAGCGTCTCGGGCGTGGTCTTCCAGGTGCGGCCGCCGTCCGACGATCGCGCGAGGCTGCGCTCCAGCACGAAGACAATGTTCGAATCCTTTGGGTCGACGCGGACCTGGCTGAAGTACATCGGTCGCCCGTTCTCGTTGCTCACGAGCTTCCACGTGTTGCCCTTGTCGTCGGACCGCCAGAGTCCCGGCCGCATCGGGTCGGGCGGACCAGCGGCCTCGCCGCGTCCGCGTCCGCCGCGTCCGCGCCCGCCGCCGCCTTCCTCTCCGCCGCCGGCGGGTCCGGGCTCTATCAGCGCGTACACGCTGTTCGGGTTCGAGCGGAAGAAATCGAACCCGACACGTCCCCATTTGCCGTACGGCGGCAGTCCGCCCCCTTCGAGCTTCTTCCACGTTTTGCCGGCGTCGATCGTCTTCCACATCGCGCTGCCGGGTCCGCCGCCGTTGAAGCCCCAGGCAGTTCGGCGGCGCTGATACGAGGAGGCCAGCAGGATATTGCTGTTGGAAGGATCCATCGCGACGTCGATGAAGCCTGTGTCGTCGTCGATGAACTTCGACTTCGTCCACGTCTTCCCGCCGTCGATCGTCTTGAACAGGCCGCGCTCCGGATCTGCCTTGAAGACGTCGCCGGCCGCAGCCACGTACACGATGTCCGGGTTCTTCGCGTCGATCACGATGCGGCCGATGTGGCCGCTGTCGCCCAGGCCCATGAACGTCCACGTCTTACCGGCGTCGGTGCTCTTGAAGACGCCGGCGCCGTACGTGGTGCTTTGCCGCGTGTTGGCCTCGCCCGTGCCGACCCAGACGACGTTCGGGTTCGAGCGCGAGATTGCGATGTCGCCAATCGACTGAGTGGGCTGCGCGTCGAAAACCGGGACCCATGTCGTCCCTTCGTTCTCGGACTTCCACACGCCGCCCTCCGCCACTCCGACGTACACGATGTGGGTATTCGACTCGACCACCTCGATGTCATCAACGCGGCCGCCGAGCGTGGCGGGGCCGATGGCGCGCCACGAGAACTCCTTGAGGAGTGACGCGAGGCTGTCGTTCTGAGCCTGAAGGCGCCAGATGCCGCTCGAGCCGATGACCACGCACAGCGCCGCGAGCGCGCGAATCAACCGCCGACTGCGCATGATGCCTCCTGTTGTCCGACTGGTATGTCCGGGTCGGCAGTCTATCGCAACTCGCGGCTCGTGGCGCGAGGCTTTCACGCGCGTGCGATGAATACGGGCTGCGCACGCCGCCCACGCGGCAATTCAGCCAACGGACGAACGTTCAGCCTGAAGGCGGCCCACCTGAACGCGCCCGATTGAGTTTTCAGTAGCCACGACAGGCGGGGAACAGGGCGCAATTCAACTCGGACGGGTTTTGGCGATGGTCAACCTCTTTGTTGATGCAGAGGCCGTGCGCCGACTGTGATATTTTGGCCTCAGCCCAAATGAAAAAGAAGATCGTCTTAATCGTTTTTGGTTCTCTGTTCGCGGTTGTGGCGTTGGTTGCTGCGTTGTTCTACCTGAAAGGCCCCTTCGTCGGCTTTCCAGGCAGCCGCACCGCGGATGGCTCGCGTGCTGTTACCGATGGCGGCGTCAAAGTTGCGGGCTGGACCGGCAGCGTGGATGCCGCGGAACAAAAAGCCGGCATGAGCATCAGGGATGCAAAGCTTGCGCAGGAAGGCGACGCCCTCCACGCCACCACGGGTCCCGCCTCGACCTTCTGGATGAACGATGCAAAGGCCTCAGGGGACTACACGGTGAGGGCGACATTCAATGAGCCAAAGTATATGAACCTGAATACGCATCCGCATCCCTACGGCGTGTTCATCGGCGGCAACGACATGGGAACGGCGGATCAGACCGACCTCTATTGCGCCGCGTACGGAAACGGCAGGTTTATCGTGCGGGGATTCGGACCGGCGCCGTTCAAGATGAACGGTTTTCTGGGTGAGGCCAATGACGCTGTTCACAAGGCCGCTGAAAAGGGCCAGCCCGTCATTCAGGCTGTCGCGCTCTCGGTTAAGGGCAGCAATGTCGAATGCTCGATCAACGGGACGGTGGTGGCCAGATATGACAAGGCCATGCTCGTAACCGGCGGCAAGCTGAAATCCACTGACGGGACCTATGGTCTGCGTTTCGCGCACAACACGGAGGTCATGGTGACCGGTCTGACGATGACGAAGGATTGATGTTCTCAGGAACGTAGCAGACCTTTCCGTTGCCGGTTCGATTGGACGTCGTCCCATCTGATATGCGTCGATGCGATGCAGGGCATCGTCGACGAAGCCGATCGCGTTGTACGCGTTGACTATCCGAACCTGTCCCTGGCGAATTGCTAAATCATGAGAAATTCGGCGCGATGCTGTCTTGGTAGGCTTGTCGCGTGCGTGACCTGGCCATCCTCGTTCTCCATCTGCTGACGACAATCGCCTGCCTTGCCGGTCCCGGCGGCGCCCGTTCGGTGGTCGCGGAATCCGTGCTTCTCAAGCAGCAGTTGCTGATCCTCGATCGGACGCGGAAACGGGCGCCGAATCTCCGCCTCACCGATCGAGTCGTCGCCGGCGTCTGTGCGCTCCTGATCCGTCCGACGCGGCTGGTCCGTTCCGCGATCGTGTTGAAGCCCGCCACCCTCTTGCGCCCTTCATCGGGCGCTGAAGATGCGGAAATATCGCCTGCTGTTCTCGCCCACGGCACGGCAGAAGCCGGGTCCGCGGGGACCGAGCCGCGACATAGTGGCCGCCATCGTCGACATGAAACGGCGGAATCCGACATGGGGTTGCCCACGAATCGCGCAACAGATCGCCTTGGCCTTCGACATTCCCATCAACAAGGATGTCGTGCGCCGCATTCTCGCCGCGAGGTACAGACCGGAGCCAGACTCGGCTGGGCCCTCCTGGCTCACAGTGGTCGGTCACGCGAAGGACAGTCTGTGGAGTCTCGACTTGTTCCGCTGCGAGTCGGCGATTTTGCGGACCCATTGGGTACTCGTCGTGATGGACCACTGCACGCGTCGGATCGTGGGGTGTGGCGTGCATCGCGGCGTCGTGGACGGCGTCGGGCTGTGCCGCATGTTCAATCGCGCGACGCGCGGCCAGACCCCGCCAACCTCCGCCAGCACGGAGCATGACCCGTTGTATCAGTGCCAGCAATAGCAACGGAATCTGCGGATCCTCGACGTGTCCGAAATCAAGACCGTCCCGTACGCGCCACTCTCGCATCCATTTATTGAGCTGTGCTTCGCCAAAATCGCATCTGGCCAAAGTTGTTGACGTTGGCGTGATGGCTGGCCATGCTACGCCCGATGTCTCATATCGGTCGGGCGGTCAGCGCGATTCGATTGGGATTGGCGGCGCGTCGCGACCTGCTTCTCGAGATGCTTGCCCTGCACTACCAGTTGGCCGTCCTGGCGCGGTCGAATCGGCGGTTTCGCACACCCGACCGTCTGCTGTGGCTGTTCTTGCGCAGGGTGTGGCCGCAGTGGAGGAATGCGCTGCGGCTGGTTCAGCCAGCCACCGTCGACCGCTGGC
>DATFWL010000481.1:0-6072 GCA_035259385.1 Vicinamibacterales bacterium
CCCATGGGCCCATCGGCCCCATCGCTCCTACGAGCCGCCGACGCGGAAGGGCACGGAGGCGGCCATCCTGTCCCACATGATCGTGATGTTGCCGCCGGCATCGCTCATGTCAGTGAAGTTCCACGTCAGCTGATCGACCGAAAACGGCAGCGTCGACGTCTTCATCGCGGCGCGGACGACGTCCTTGTCCGGCGAGTAGCCGTAGGCGCCGAAGACTTCGCCGGTCTTGTTCGCGTCGTTGCTCGGATTGAACGTCGTGGCCGCCTTCCAGTTCGAGACGATCAGCGTCCAGTTGTTCGGCTTGAGATCGATGAACATGGTATAGGTGCCGGCCGCGACGGTCTTGCCGTTGATCTCCAGCGGCACTTCGGTCTTGAGCTGGGTCGAGACGTTTGCGCCGGCACGCCAGACCGGCGCGTCGGGATTGGCGGTCTTGCCGTAGTTGTCGCCGGTCCCGCCGAAGATGTCGCGGCCGCGCTTGATCGGACGGCCGTAGCTGATCTCGATCCATTTGCCGCCCCTGTAGACCGGTTCGGCGCCGCTGGTGTCGTACTTGCCGCCGACCTGCGTGGCCGACGAGCCGGCGGGACTCGCGGGCCGGCCGCCCTGCGCGGCGAGCGCCGCACTCAGCAACAGCACCGCGCCGCCTGCTGCCATGGCTGTGCGTGTCATTTCTCTCCTCCAGTAGAATTCGTCCGATGCCGCGGCTCCCCGAGGACGATCTCACGATCGAGCCGCCGATGGTGCAGACGGCGCCGCTGACGCCGACACCGCCGCCGAAAACCAGCCGCTTCGCACCGGGATCGATTATCGCCGCGCGCTACCGCCTTGTCGCGCTCCTCGGCCGTGGCGGCATGGGCGAGGTCTACCGCGCCGACGACCTCACCCTCGATCAGCCGGTCGCGCTGAAGTTCCTTCCCGAGGGCGTCGCCGCCGATCCGATGCGGCTCGCGCAGTTCCACAACGAGCTTCGCGTCGCGCGCCAAGTGTCGCACAAGAACGTCTGCCGCCTCTACGACCTCGGCGATGCCGACGGCCGGCGCTTCCTGACGATGGAATACGTGGACGGCGAGGATCTCGCATCGCTGCTCCGCCGCATCGGCCGCTTCCCCCAGGACAAGGCGATCGACGTCGCGCGCCAGCTCTGCGCCGGCATTGCCGCAGCTCACGAGCGCGGGGTCATCCACCGCGATCTCAAGCCGGCGAACGTGATGATCGACGGCGACGGCAACGTCCGCATCACCGATTTCGGGATCGCCACCGTTGCAATCGACGTCGGGGTCGACGTCGCGGGCACGCCACAGTACATGGCGCCGGAGCTGCTCGCCGGCAAGCCGGCGTCAACCAGGAGCGATATCTACGCGCTCGGCTTGATTCTGTTCGAGATCGTCACCGGCCGGCGGCCGTACGACGCGAAGACGCTCGGCGAATTGAAACAGCTGCACGACACCGGCACCGTCACGACGCCGTCGGCGATCGTGCGCGATCTCGATCCGGCCGTGGAGCGGATCATCCTGCGCTGCCTGGCGCGCGATCCGGATCAGCGGCCCGCTTCAGCGCTGGCGGTCGCGGTCGCGCTGCCCGGCGGCGATCCGCTCGCCGCGGCGCTGGCCGCCGGCGAAACGCCGTCGCCGGACATGGTGGCCGCGGCCGGCGAGACCGACGCGTGGCCGGTCGCGAAGGGCCTGTCGGCGCTGGCGTTCGTCGCGATCGCGATCCTCCTCTGCGCCGGGTTCGCCGGGCGGACGACGCTCGCGCGGCTGCTGCCGCTCGACAAACCTCCCGCCGTTCTGGAGGATCGGGCCGAGCAGATCCTCGGCATGCTCGGCTACACCGAGCCGCGCGGCGACACCGCGTACGGCTTCGGGCGGTATGCGCCGTACATTCCGTGGATCGGCAGACGCGATTCGAGTCCGACGCGGTGGAACATTCTCGGCAACGATCGGCCGCCGGCGTTCATATTCTGGTATCGCACCAGCCCGCGCGATTTCGCGCCACGGCAGCTCGCGCTCCACGTCACGCCATCCGATCCGCCGCAGTCCGACACCGACATGCACACGGTGACGATCGACATGCGCGGCCGCCTGATCGGGTTCAGCTCGGTGCCGCGGCAGTTCGACGACGCGCCCGCGACCGGCGCCGAATCGCCGCCATGGCCGCGGCTCTTCGAGGCAGCAGAGCTGCCGCTCGCCGCGTTCACGCCGGTCGCGCCGCAGTGGGCACCGCGCGACTTCGCGGACGCGCGTGCTGCGTGGGAGGGTCCGCTGCCAGGCTCCGACGTGCGCGTGCGCGTCGAGGCCGCCGCGTACCGCGGCCGCGCCGTGTCGTTTCTGCTCATCGGCCCGTGGACGGTGCCGACGCGCATGCAGTCGTTCCAGCGGCCGTTGTCCGACCGGATCGGCCTGGCGATCCTGGTCACGGTGACAATCGTGCTGCTCGCCGGGGCGGTGATGCTCGCCCGCTACAACGTCCGGCTCGGCCGAGCCGACCGCCGCGGCGCGACCCGTGTGGCCGTCTTCGTCGTCTGCACCGAGCTGGCCGCCTGGCTGACCGGCTACCACCACGTGCCCGATCTCAGGACCGAGATGCTGTCGTTCGGCGCGATCGCGAGCGATGCGATCGCGCTCGGCGTGGTGCTCTGGATCATCTACGCCGCGCTCGAGCCGTACGCGCGGCGATTCTGGCCCGAAATGCTGCTGGGCTGGAGCCGGCTCCTTTCGGGGCACGTCCGCGATCCGCGCGTCGGCCGCGACGTGCTGCTCGGCGTTGCCTTCGGCGTCGCCTGGTTCGGCCTCGACATCGTCCGACGCCTGCTACCGCAGGCGTTCGGCTACCCGGCGACCGTGCCGCGACTCGGGGACGCGACGACGCTGTTCGGCGCCGCGCAGACTGTCTCGACCTGGTCCACCGTGATCCTGCGCGATCTGCAGATCGCGTTCGGCGCGGTTCTGCTGTTCGTCGTGCTGCGCCTGATCACCCGCCGTGCATCGATCGCGATCGCGCTCGGCATGACGATTGTCCTCTACTGGTGGTCATCGATCACCGTCACACCGGTCCTGTGGATCGAAGTCACGTACGAGATCATCGTCGTCGCGATGTTCACGTTCGTGCTGATTCGCTACGGGCTGCTCGCGGCGGCGGTCGCGCGGATTCTCGCCGGCCTGTGTGAGGCGATCCCGTTCACGCTGCAGGTGTCGCACTGGTCGGCGACGCCGTCGAACTGGACCGTTGCCGCGATCGTCCTGCTGGCGGTATTCGGCTTCTACGCCTCCCGCGCGGGCGAGCCGTTGTTCGGCACCTTCACGCCGCCGTAGCCAGCCACCCGGCTGAAACCTTCGCGCTACGTTCCGATCGGGACACGTCGACCACTCGCGAGATCAGAGCATCAACGCGGAGACCGCAAAGGCCGCAGAGCACGCTGAGGACGCGCTCCGCACGGCCGTCTGCTGGATTCCTGTTCCGCGCGGGCGGTACACGGGCGGACAGACTGGCGGGCGTGTGTTGAACGCCCACGACACAGCCTACATCACCTTCGATCCCTGGTCTTCGCGGTCGGCGCCGCCGACCACGGATCCTCCGGCCACGGGTGCTTCGGGTAGCGGCCGCGCAGTTCCTTGCGCACCTCCGGATAGGTGTTGTTCCAGAAGCTGCGCAGATCGCGCGTGATCTGGACCGGGCGTCCGTTCGGCGCGAGCAGCGCGAGCACCACCGGCTCCTTGCGCCGGCCGATGCGCGGCGTGTCGGCGAGGCCGAACAACTCCTGCAGCTTCACCGCCGCCGAGACCGTTCCATCGTCGTTGTACTCGAGGCGCGCGTGGCGACCGCTTGGCACCGCGAGCGTCTCCGGCGCCTCGCGATCGAGATCGCGCACGATGGCAGGGGTCAGCGACGACCCGAGCGTGACGGCATCGAGCGAGCGCGCACCGTACGCGGCGGCGCGGATCCACTGCGCAAGGTCGGCCTCGTGCCCGGCGAATCGCAGACGCCGCAACAGGTGCGCATCGGCAGCGCCCGGTCCGCGGGCCAGCCACGCGTCGGCGAGCATCTGTGCGGCGACGTCAGCGTCGGCGGCGACGGGCCGTTCGGCAAGGACCAGCGCGTGATAGCGATCGATCTCGAACGCCTTCACGCGACCGCTCGGTTCGTCGAAACGGTGCACGGTCTCCGATGCGGTCGGCTCGAGCCAGTCGCGCTCGACGCGGCTCGCGATGCGGACCAGCGGCGTGCCCGGCGCCGCGCGTCGCGAGACGTCGAGGGCGACGAGAAACTCACCGTCGTGGACGCCGCTCTCACGGGCGATGGTGGCGCCCGTGCCGGAGGCGAGCAGCACGTCCGGCGACTGCGGCGCGCGCCGCTGCGCGACGCGATCCGGATATCCGGACAGGACGGCTCGGCGGAAGACCGCCTCGTCGCAGTCGATGGCTGATGGCTGATGGCCGACGGCTGATCGAAATGCGGATTGGATCTGGACTGCTGCCTGTTGCACGTGTGGCGGCAATCCGGACCAGTGATCCAGGGCCGACAGGAGATCGGACGAGGTCGACGCGCTGCGCGGCGGCAGGAGATGGCGTTCCGAGAGGAGCGCGCAGGCGCGCGCCATCCGACGTGCGCCGCCAGCGGCGGCGAGCATCCGGGCCAGCCGCGGATGGAGAGGGATCCGGCGCACCCGATCGCCCAGCGGCGTGAGCCTGGTGCCTGCAACCAGGCCGAGCCGCTCGAGAAGCGTGAGCGCAGCGTCGATGGCGTCGGCCGGCGGCGCTTCGAACCATTCGAGGGTGCGCGGGTCGCCGCCCCACGCGATCACGTCGAGCGTCGTTCCGGCGAGATCGATCCGGCGGATGTCGGGCTCGCGATGCGGCCGCAGTCGATCCTGCCGGTCCCAGAGCCGCCGCGCGATGCCAGGCGCGATCCGGCCGGCGCGCCCCGCGCGTTGATCGGCCGCGTCTGCAGTCACGCGCTCCGTCTCGAGGCTGTCGATCCCTCGTTCGGCGTCATAGCGCGCGATCTTCTGCAGGCCGGTGTCGACGACCGCCGTGACGCCGGGAACCGTCAGCGATGTCTCCGCGATGTTGGTGGCGACGACGATGCGCCGTCGAGGCGAGGGGCGCAGCGCCAGGTCCTGTCCGTCGGCGTCGAGCGAGCCGTGGAGCGGCACGACCTCGACGTCCGCTCCGACTCGCGGCTGAATCTGGGCGACTGCGCGGCGAATCTCCGTCGCGCCCGGGAGAAAGCAGAGCACCTGACCGCTCGTCGCCGCGAGCGCACCGGCCGCGGCATCGCCGATCGACGAGCCCGGCGCGTACGTGATCTCCAGCGGATGCGTGCGCCCTGACACGTCCACGACCGGACAATCGTCGAGGAACGCCGCAACCGGATGCGCGTCGAGCGTCGCCGACATCACGACGATGCGCAGGTCCGCGGCGTCCACACGTCCCGGGGACGAGGAGGCCGTCGAACGTGCGCGCCACGCCTGGCGGACGAGCGCAAGGGCCACGTCGGCGTGCACGCTCCGCTCGTGGAATTCGTCCAGCACGACGGTACGGAAGTCCGACAGCAGCGGATCGCTCTGGAGCCGCGCCGTCAGGACGCCTTCGGTCACGACGAGCAGCGAGGTGTCGGCGGCGAAACGGCGCTCGAAGCGGACCTGCCATCCGACTTCGCGGCCGAGCGTCCAGCCGCGTTCACCGGCAATCCGCGACGCGATTGCGCGCGCTGCGACGCGCCGCGGCTGCAGGAGGATCAGAGGGCCGTCCTCGAGCAGCGCCGGCGGCACGCGCGTGGTTTTTCCAGCCCCCGGCGCCGCGGTGATCACGACCGCACGCGAGCGACGGACAGCGGCAACGATTGGCTCGATGTACGCGTCGATTGGAAGCGGCTGGAGGGGCATCGAGCGAATTAGGAATTTGGAATGTGGAATTTGGAATTCGTGATCACGGCTGTGACGGCGCCCGGCAGCGTGACAGCGCGACACGCATTCCACATTCCAAATTCCGAATTCTGAGAGCAGGTTGCAAAATTAGCTCGCTCGCGGGTGGCCGCGAACGGGGCCGCCCCGCCGGGCGCGGAGCCGTG
>DATFWL010000482.1:0-13822 GCA_035259385.1 Vicinamibacterales bacterium
GCCACCCACGGGCGGTCGAGTGAGGGACTCCGAGATCTGTAGCGATGGTCATGTCCCTTGTGCGTTGTACGAGATCCCGAAGCCGGTGGTCGTAGCGCTGCTGAAGGCGAGCCATCCGGACGATCATCGGCCGTTCGCTCAGGCCGCTCAACTCCTCGAAACCTCGCCGGCGTTCGCCGACTCGAGATGGTCCGCCGGGACGAGAACTCGTGCCCGAAGATACAGAATGTCCATGGAGACAGCTCGGCTGGTCGCCGCGGCACCACGATGCTGGGGCTCTGGGTGAGCGGATCCGCTCCGCAGAAGACGACGACGCATATCGCTTTTGCTGCCACGCGCGATGATGTAATCGCGGCGCCGCGCGCGCTGCAGTTGGCTGGCATCACTCCGCTGGACTTCGACGGACATCCGACGAATGAACCGGTCGTACTCGCGTGGATGCCGGCCGTATCGATCTACTTTCACGATCCGGATGGCCATCTCCTGGAGTACATCGCGATGCTGGCCGAAGACCCGCGACCCGACGCCGGCGTCGTGAGGTGGCGCGAATGGAATATCCGGCAGGCATAGGGAGTTGATCTCGATATGGAAGACCGACGAGTCGTTCGCGTACTCGGGATTTCTGGGAGCCTGCGCGGCGCATCGTCCAACAGCACACTGGTGCGGGCTGCTACTCGCGTGGCGCCCGTAGGTATCGAGGTGTCGATCTATGGTGAGCTGGCGGACATTCCACCGTTCAACCCGGATCTTGACACCGAACCAGGTCCGGCAGCCGTGTCCAGGTTTCGCGCCGCTCTTCAAGCAAGCGACGCGATCCTGATTTCAAGTCCCGAATACGCGCACGGCGTGTCTGGCGTGTTAAAGAACGCGCTTGACTGGCTGGTCGCCAGTGGAGAACTCATTGACAAACCGATCGCCGTAATCAATGCGTCGGCGCGGGCAACCCACGCCCACGCGTCCCTCTGCGAGACGTTGACGACGATGTCTGGATACGTGGTGGCGGATGCATCGATCACGTTGGCGTTCGCTCGAGATGACGTCGATGCCGGCGGCAACCTCTGCAACCCGCATCTGTCGGCGGCCTTGACGTCCGCGATCGAAGCGCTCGCCCGCTCCGTGTACGCGCGTCGATCCTTGTAACGGCTTTCCTCTCCCGGCGCACCTGCCGGAATATTTCTCAAGTACCCGGGTATTTCTGACGTTGAGGAGAACGTCATGTTCAGATTCAGAGTGTGGAGTGCGACCGCTGCCTGGCTCGTGATTGCAATAGCCGGGACGAGCATTCAAGCGACCGGGCATGGGCGGACGCTCGTCGTGACGATGACCAACGACCAAAGTGCCAACCAGATCAAGGTCTACGACGCAGAGAGCCATGCCCTGCTCCAGACATTGTCGACGCACGGCAAGGGTGGCGTCGGGCCGATGTCTGACGACGATGGCGAGTACGCTAGAAAACCGCGTCTCCACCGATATCCCAGTACCCGTAGCTGCGCGTCGGTACGCGTCAGCGCAAGTGCGAGCCGACACTAATGTCAAAACTGTGTCAGACACCCCCCTCAAACCCTGGTGAAGAGCATCAGTTACGCGGATGTCCCGACGCACATCGCTGTTGCAGAAGTTGTTGATCGGAAAGTGTGTTGGAACGATTTGGTGTGCGTCAGCACGCGCGGGCGGAGTTGATTTCCAGGCGTGCTCGCGCGGAGCCATTGAATCCGCCGCTCCGGGATGCAGATCGATCGTCGTCGGGCCGAGCTCTGGAGCGCTGGCCGACGCCATCGGCGCGTAATCCGGCGATCGCGACCGCGTCCGCCGTGTTGGGCGCGCCGGATTCGACCGTTCGGATGCGACGGCTTTCCTGGTCGAAGGTCGTTCCAGCACCTGCTCGATTACCCGCGGCGACCGGGTCACACTTTCTCCCGGCGTGCCGAAACTGCATTGGCCGGTTTCCGCACACTCTGTACCGTTTGTGCGTCCAATCGGCCTCGGTCGACGCACCCCGAGCCATTCGTGCGATTCAAGCGCTCGACCGGCGTTCTCACCGTTCTTTGCGCGCTCTTCACGCCAGTGGACGCGCACGCCCAGTATCTCCAGCGCTTCACGACCACTACGGCCGGTGCCATCACATTCGCCGGCAACACACTCGGACTCGATGGCGAGGTCGATCAGAACGGCCAGGGCACGCGCGGCGCCATCGGCACGTTCATCACCACGGATGGCAGCCTGCGGGACGAGACGCCGCCGCCCGCCACTGCGCCGCTGTTTCCGTTCGGGACGACGAGCGACTGGCGGAAGAACCGATCGCAGGCAATTCTCCGCATGCCGGCCGAGGCTCGCGTCGTGCGGGCGGAGCTCATATGGGGCGGCTCGTTCGCCGATGCGTCTGGCGAGAACGTGAGCGCGTCGCTCGACGATCCGATCTCGTTCACGACGCCCGCGGGGACGGTCGACGTGACGCCGGACCCGGCCACCGCGAAGAGCTTTGGCTCGGTCTCCGGCGGCACCTGCCTTCGTTGTTATTACGTCCGCACCGCCGACGTGACGGCGCTCGTGACCGCCGTTGGCCCGGGCACCTACGCCGCCGGCCGCGTCCCGGCCACACAGGGGACGACGGATAACAGCAGCCCGGCGGCGGGATGGACGCTCGCGGTCGTGTACGAGGACTTTACCCAGCCGATTCGTCTCTTGACCCTGATGCTCGGCCTCGAGCCCGCTGGCGGCGCAACTGCCCAGGCGTCGGGGTTCTGCGCGCCGCAGCAGGGGAATGGGAATCTGGCCGCCCGCCTCGCCGTGACCGCGATGGAGGGCGACGCCGGCATGACGGGCGACCAGATGCTGTTCGGGGACAGCGTGCCGCTGAAGAACAACGACCAGATACAAGGCCCGCGCAACCCGAAGAACAACTTCTTCGCCTCTCAAATCGTCCGCGACGATGGCAGCCTGGCCACGGGCGGGACGTTCGGCGATCGGAATCACACGCCCGGGACACCAGCGGCAGGTGCGCGTCAAGGCTGGGACATCACCAACATCGACGTCTCGAACGTGCTGAAGAAGCAGGACACCAGCGCGTTCGCCCAGGGAACCACCAGCGGCGGCGACGTGTTCTGGATTACGGCGCTCGGGTTCCAGATTGACACGGCCGCACCGCGCTTCCAGAGCGCGGGCACGAAGTCGGTGGACAAATCCACCGCAGCCGTCGGTGATGTGCTCACCTACACGATCCGGATCGACAACTCCAGCGGCACGGCAGACGCCACCAACGTAGTCTTCTTCGACGCCGCGCCCGCAGGCACGTCGTTCGTCGCTAACAGCCTGAGTGTGAACGGCGTCGTCCAGGCGGGCGCAGATCCGGCCGCCGGCGTGCCGATCGGCGCCGTTGCGGCGCAGACGACGACCGTCGTCAGCTTTCAGGTTCGCATCGATTCGGTCGTCGTGGGCAGCCTGATCAGCAACCGCGCGCGTTGGACGTTCGATTTCGCGAGCTGCACCGGTCCGCTCCTGCAGGGCTCCAGCCAGACGAACACGGTGACCACGCAAGTGGCGGCGGCCGATCTGAGTATCAGCGGCAGCTTCCTCGGTGCGCCGGCAATACCGGGCGCCCAGGTCAGGTATCAGCTCGCAGTCCACAACAGCGGTCCGAGCGCCGTCACTGGCGCGCTCGTCACCGATGCCGGCACGACGCCGGCGCTGACCGGCGTCACCTGGACCTGCACTCCTGTCAACGCATCGGCGACCTGCGGTCAGGCCAGCGGTACAGGTCCTCCGAACTCCACGGTATCGCTCGTTGCGGGAGGCAGCGCCACGTTCACCATCACCGGCAGGCTGGCCGCGAACGTCCCCGCCGGCACGATCACGGACACGGCGTCGATTGCAGCGCCGGCGACAACGCCGGACATCAATCCCGCGAACAATACGGCGACGGCGAACGCGGCGATGGCGACGCAGGCCGATGTGCGCGTCGCGAAAAGCGGACCGGCATCGGTCCAGCGCGGCGACAATCTGACCTACACGATCACAATCCAGAACGACGGTCCGTCCGATGCGCAGAACGTGGTCGTCGCCGATCCGACGCCCGCTGGCCTCACGCTGGTCACGCCGCTGTCCGGTCCATGCGCCGCCGCGCCCGGGTGCACGATTGCCGCCGGCGGCAGTCAGACGCTCAGCATCACCTACAGCGTGCCGGCGGCCTACGTGGGTCCGGACCCCATCGTGAACGCGGCCACGGCGTCTGCCGGCACCACGGATCCGCGTGCGGCCAATAACATCGGACGTGCCACGACGTCCCTGCTGGCACCGATCGCCGATCTGTCGCTGACCGAGACCAACGGCGTCAGCCAGGTGACGGCGGGCCTCGTGACGACCTACACGATCACGGTGACGAACGCCGGACCGGCATCGGCGCCAGCGAGCCGCGTCGTCGACCAGTTCGATCCGGCGGTGTTCGCGAGCGTCCAGTGGCAGTGCGTCGCGTCCGGCACCTCGTCTTGCGCGGTCGCCGGTACTCAGACCGGTGACATCGATACGCTGATCGATCTCAATCCAGGCGCGGCCAACGCCATCGTGATCACGGCGCAGGCGCTCGTTCGCAGCGACGCACGCGGAAAGGTGGAAAACACCGCCGCCGTGTCGGTCGCAGCTGGTGTGACAGACCCGAACGCGGGCGACGACACGGTAACCGACACCGACGCGATCATCGCCGTCGCCGACACGTCAATCGTCAAGAGCGGGCCGGCTCAGATCGTTCCCGGAACGTCGGCGGACTACACGATCACCGTCGCCAATGCCGGTCCCTCGAGCGTGCGTGATTTCGTTTTCGTCGAGGCGCCGCAGGACGGTGCGACACTGTTCGCGGGCCCGTTCCGTCCTGAACTGATCGAAAGCATCCAGGCACCGCCCGGTTCGACGTGCGTGAATCAGCCGGTACAGGAATCGACGCAGGCGTTTGTCGCGCCAGTCTGCACCGTTCCTCTCCTCGCACCGGGGGCGAGCCGCGTCTTTGCCGTCCGACTGTTCATTCCTGCGGATTATCACCCGCAGAGTCCGGGACCGCCTGCGATCACGAACGCGGCGCTCTTCCTGAGCAGCGATGCGGATCAGGATCCGACTCCCCTCGACAACCGCGGACTGGTCACGTCAACGCTGACATTCCAGGCGGACGTCGCCGTCGCCAAGACCGGCCCGGCGGCGGTCGTCGCAGGGTCGCAGGGGAGCTACTTCATCGACGTCACGAACCGCGGGCCATCGACCGCTACGAACGTCGTGATCTCGGATCCGCTGCCAGCCGGCCTGACACTGGCAGGCGGCAGCGGCCCGTGCGCGGCGGGATTCCCCTGCACGATCGCGTCGCTCGAACCCGGCGAGGACAGCACGACCCGCATCGACTTGCAGGTGCCATTCGACTACTCGGGGCCGCCCACGTTCGTCAACACCGCGAGCGTGACCTCCGCCATCTCCGACCCGGTGGCGGCGAACAATTCGGCTTCGGTGTCCACGCTCGTCGCGCCCAACCGCGCCGATCTCGCGCTCACGATCTCGGGTTCGAGTGTCGTCGCACCTGGAGGCGTCATCGACTACGTCGGGACAGTGACGAACCTGGGGCCGGGGACGGCCGTGAACGTGACCTCCAGCGACGTCCTCCCGGCGGGCGGCGTTCTGACCGGCGGAACCGTGCCGCCGTCCCCGACCATCTGCACCGTACCTCCGCCCGCGACCGCGAACCTGGTTTCGTGTCTCACGCCGGTGCTTCAGGCCGGCGAGTCTCTCGAGTTCAGGTTTACCGTGCGGCTGTCCTCAGACCTTCTGCCCGGCAGTGCGATTACGAATCTCGGCGCGGTGTCTTCGCCGACGCCAGATTTCAAGTCGTTCAACGACCGCGCTCAGCTGACCACGATTGTCGCCGCGGCCACCGAGGCGGATGTCTCCGTCGAGCAGACGGACAGCCCCGACCCGGTCGTCTCGGGCGCCAACGCCACCTATACGATCACCGTGCGGAATGCCGGCCCAGCGAACGCGACCAATGTGGTGCTGACGGACGTGTTGCCGCCCGAATTCACGTTCGTGTCGGCAGCGCCGAGCCAGGGCACGTGCGCCGGTGCGACGTGCACGCTCGGTACGCTGGCTCCGCTGGCGACCGCCTCGGTGACGCTGGTCGCAGCGACATCGACCACCGGCGTCTTCGTCAACACCGCAACCGTGACCCACGCGGAGACCGATCGCGTATCCGCAAACGACACCTCCAGCCACCCGACGACGGTGGCAGGTGCGGATCAGGCTGATCTCGCGGTCACGAAATCCGGTCCCACTCTCCTGGCGCCGGGCGATACCGCCTTCTACCGCATCCAGGTGACGAATCGGGGTCCGGCGATCGCGACACATGTCCGGTTGCTCGACGCGCTGCCCGGCGGCTTCGCGTTCGTCGGAAACTCCGGCGACTGCGGTACGCTGTTTCCGTGCGAGTTCGACGCGCTTGAGCCTGGCGATACCGTGGTCATCAACACGGCGTTCACGATCGATGCGGCGCTGCCGACACCCACGATTGCGGTCAACACCGCGAGCCTCACCGCCGACACAACCGATCCGGATCCGAGCAACAACGGCGCCTCGGCAACGACCGAGGTTGAGCCGCAGACGAGCACCGATCTCGTCGTGATCAAGCGCGATTCTCCCGACCCGGTGATCGCCGGTACGACACTCTCGTATGCGCTGACGGTCGCAAATCGAGGGCCGGCCGCCTCCCCCGCCGTCACGCTGACCGACGTGCTGCCGCCGGGTGTGACGCTGATATCGGCGAACTCCACGCAGGGCAGCTGCACTGGCAGCGGAACGATCACCTGCGCGATCGGAGCGATGCCACGGGGCAGCCGCATCGAAGTCGGGATCCTGGCGACCGCGCCGGACAGCGTGCCGACTCTCAATCCGATGGTGAATACGGCGTCGGTGACGAGTGGTGGACCGCTCGATTTCGATCCGAGCACCAACGCGACCACCGAGCCGACGACTGTCGCGCCGCCGATCGCCGACCTCGCGATCACGAAGGTGCTCACGACCCCGGCGATTCCCGGCCTGTCCGCCACCTACTCCATCGTCGTGACGAACAACGGGCCGAGCGCGGTGAGCGGCGCGAGCGTCATCGATGCGTTTCCCGCGGCGTTTGGCACGGTACTCTGGACGTGTGTCGCGGACGGCGGATCGGCCTGCGGCTCGCCGTCCGGCGCCGGGAACATCGCGACCACCGTCGATCTCCAGGTCGGGCACACCGCGACGTTCACCGCCGCCGGAACGATCGCGTCGGGCACGCTCGGCGTCCTGGTCAACACGGCCTCCATCGTGCCGCCGGCTGGCGTCACCGATCCGAACACGCTGAACGACGCCGCGACGAGCGCCGTGACGGTTGCGCCGACGGCGGATCTGCAACTCTCGAACAGCGGTCCGGTGCACGCCACGCCGGGAGCGAGCGTCGCGTACGCGATCACGGTGGCCAACGCCGGGCCGTCGGACGCGGTCAATGTGACCATGACGGATCCGACGCCGGCCGGGCTGACGTTCGTATCGGCCAGCGGCGCGTGCAGCGGCGGATTCCCGTGCGCGCTCGGCACGATTGCCGCTGGTACGGCACCGCTGACCATCACCGCGACCTTCGCCGTGCCGGCGGGCTACACGACACCCGATCCGATCGTGAACACCGCGACCGTGTCGAGCGGGTCGACGCCGGATCCGTCCGCCGCCAACAACACGGCCATCGCAACGACGGCGATCGCCGCGCCGGTCACCGACCTCGCGATAGCGAAGACCAATGGCGTGACCACCGTCGTTCCGGGCTCGTCGGTGACCTATGCAATCACCGTGACCGACGCGGGCCCGAGCAACGCCGTCGGCGCGACCGTGATCGATACGCTGCCCGCCGTGCTCTCCGGCGCGACGTGGACATGCACGGCGACCGGCGGCGCGTGCAGCACGCCGGCAGGCACCGGCAACATCACTTCGACGATCGACGTCGCGGTTGGCGGCATCGTCACCTTCAGTGTAACGGCCAAAGTCGCACCCGACGCGGTCGGCGTTCTCGTCAACACCGCGACGGTGACGCCGGGGCCGGGCGCGTCCGACCCCAGCTCCGCGAACAACACCGACTCCGACACGTTGACGCCACAAGCCGACCTTGCGATCACCAAGACGGGAACGGCCGCCGCGGTGGCCGGCCAGCCCGTGGTCTACACGCTGTCGGTGACGAACAATGGCCCTTCCAACGCTGGCAACGTCGCCGTCACTGATCCGACGCCGACGGGCCTCGTCTTCGTTTCGAACTCGGGCGACTGTGCGACCGCGTTCCCATGCGCGTTGGGAACGCTCACGGCCGGCGCGACGCGAACGGTGACCGCAACCTTCAGCGTGCCGCCGAACTTCGTGGGGCCGCCGCCGATCGTCAACACGGCGACCGTCAACAGCACGACCACGGACCCGGCGCCGTCCAACAATACGGCGACGGTCGAGACGGGGTTGAATCACGACGCAGATATCGAAGTCAGCCAGACGATCACGCCGGCACGCGTACAGGTCGGCGGCACGGTGCAGGCGACCGTGACCGTCCTCAACCACGGGCCGAATCCCGCGACCAACGTGATCGTGACCGATAGCCTTCCTGCCGGCCTTCGGTTCGTCTCGGCGACGCCGGATCATGGCATCTACGATCAGACGACCGGCCGGTGGGCGATTGACACGGTGGCCGTGAACGGCACTGCGCAACTCGTGCTCAGCGCCAGCGTAACCGCGCCCGGGTCGATCACGAACCTGGCGATCAAGACTGCGGAGGATCAGCCGGACCCGAATACCGCGAACGACTCGGCGGCGGCAACGACCAACGCGGTGGCGGCCGCAGATCTCATGCTGGAGAAGACCGTCGATCGGGCCAGTCCGCTGGTGGGCGAGACGGTGACGTTCACGGTAAGGGCGACGAACCGCGGCCCCAGCCCCGCCTCCGGCATCGCGATCAGCGATCGGCTGCCGGTTGGGTTCACGTTCGTGTCGGCCACGGCGTCGACAGGCACCTTCGATTCGACGACCGGTGCGTGGACATCTATCGCGCTCGCCGCGACTCAGAGCGCGACGCTGACGGTCACGGCGACGGTCGATCTGCCTGGCGCCCTCGTCAACCAGGCGTCGGTCGCTGCGCAGGATCAGGTCGATCCGAACCCGATGAACAACACGGCCGCTGTCTCATTGAATGCCGCGCCCAACGCCGACCTGCAAGTGACGATGGCGGTCAGCGACGCGGCGCCGGGCGTCGGCGCGCTGGTCACCTACACGATCGCGGTCACCAATCTCGGACCGAGCGCCGCGACGAGCGCGGCGATTCTCGATGTGTTGGCGGCCGGACTCGCGTTCGTGTCCGCGATGCCGTCTCACGGCGCCTACGATCGGGCAACCGGGATCTGGACGCTCGGAGCCATCCCGGTAACCGGGACCGAAACGCTGTCGATCGTGGCGCGCGTGACGGCACCTGGCGCGCTCGCGAACACGGCGACGCGGCAGTCCAGCGTTCCGGTGGACCCGAATCCCGCCAATGACACCGCCAGTTCGTCGGCGACGTCCGTGCCGATCGCCGACATCGCGGTGACGAACACGCCGAACCCCGCTGTAGTCGCGAGCGGGCCGGTCACCTGGACGATTGTGGTATCCAACAACGGACCGAGCGATGCCCCCGGCGTTTCAGTCAGCGATCAATTCGGCACCGAGTTCGGTGTCACGTGGTCGTGTACACCGGCGGCGGGCGCGGCATGTGGCTCCGCGCTCGGATCGGGCTCGATCGCGACCACGGTTGACTTGCCGGCCGGGACCCGCGCGACTTTCGTCGCAGCCGGCGTCATTCCGCAGCCGCCGCCGAATTCGATCGTCAACACAGCTTCGGTCACGCCTGCGGCGCCAGCGATCGATCCAGACCTCGCGAACAACAGCGCCACGGCGACGATTTCACTGTCGCCCCCGATCGTCTCGACGACGGCCGACCTGTCGATCAGCCAAACCGGTCCTGCGGTGATCCGCGCGGGCAGCGTGGCGACGTACACGCTGATCGTGACCAACGCCGGACCCTCGGCCGCAGCGGCGGTTACCGTCGCGGATCCGACACCGGCCGGGTTGATCTTCGCGTCGAATGCCGGCGCGTGCACGACGGCGTTTCCGTGCGTCCTCGGATCATTCGCATCTGGCGAGACGAGGATGATCACCGCCACCTTCGGACTGGCGCCCGGGAATCCGCCGCAGGCTTCGGTGACCAACATCGCCACGGTCTCGAGCGACACCGCCGATCCGAATCCGGCCAACAACACGGCAACGTCCACCGCCCACGCTGAGCGGCGCGGCCTGAAATGCGACCTCAACGGCGACGGCGTCGAGGAGATCGTCACCGGCGCCGGACCGTCGGGCAGCCCGCTGGTGCGCGTGCTCAGTCTGGCCGGAGGTCGGGTGTCCGAGCTGGCGAGTTTCTATGCGTACGATCCGGCGTTCGGCGGCGGCGTGTCGGTCGCGTGCGGCGACGTGGACGGCGACGGCATTCCGGAGATCATCACCGGCATCGGACCGGGCGGCGGATCGCACGTCCGCGTACTGCATCTCGGCGGCGACGGAGCGCTGACGGAGCTCGCGAGTTTCTCCGCATACATCGCCGGATTCGCCGGCGGCGTCGACGTGGCGACCGGCGATGTGGACGGCGACGGTATCGATGAGATCATCACCGGCGCAGGCCCGGGCGGCCGTCCGCACGTCCGCGTGCTGCATCTCAACGGCGACCGGACGCTCACGGAATTGGTGAACTTCTACGCAGACGACGCCGCGTTCGCCGGCGGGGTTCATGTCGCCGCAGGCGATCTGGACGGCGACGGTGTCGACGAGATCATCACCGGCGCCGGCCAGACCGGCTTGCCCCGGGTTCGGGTGATTCGTCTGCGCGGTCAGACGCTGACCGAGCTGGCCAGTTTCTACGCCTACGTAACCGGGTTCACCGGCGGCGTGTACGTCGCGACTGGCGACGTGACCGGTGATGGCATCACCGACATCATCACGGGCGCCGCGGCGGGTGGCAGACCGCACGTGAGGGTGTTCACTGGCGCGGGCGGAACCCTGACGCAGGTCGCGGAGTTCTACGCCTACGATGCGGAATTCACCGGAGGCCTTCACGTGGCGGTCGGCGACGTGACCGGCGACGGCGTGCCGAAGATTATCGTCGGCGCCGGACCATTCGGCAGGCCGCAGGTACGCATCGTGGCGCTCACCGGTGGCGGACCGATCGAGGTCGCGAGCTTCGACGTGTACGATCCTGCGTTCGTCGGCGGCGTGTTCGTTGCCTCTGCCGGCCGCGAGCGAGCTCCGGTCGCGGCAGGCGGCAGCCGGCGAGTCGGCGGTTTTGTGGACGACGCGGTCTGGTCTCGGCTGCAACCATCGTCACAGGAGGTCGCACCATCCGCGATGATCGTTCTCGACGGCGCAGAGCCGTCGTCGCGCGCGCCGCCCCGGTCGCCTTAACGGCGATCAGTTTGGACGCAGATCGTCTATTCCAAACCCGATCGTGACCTTGACACGGTCGATGCACTGAGCACGATTGCTGACACTTCGAAAAACAGGGTCTGACGCCGGCGCGCGTTGACGCGATTGTGGTCCCGCGGCGCTGCCAGGTGAAGACGTTCGACGACGTTCGACGGCGACGGCGGAACCTATTCGCAATAAAAAGACGATGGCGCACCGCCGGTCGCTGAAATAGTCGGTTTGAGCGCTGAGATCTGCGATGCTTCCGCAGCTGTCTCGTCGCGGCCTCCTCGACGCGGAGATACTCCATGACCGTCGGTAGATCGTTCGTTCGCGCGCTCGTCCTTGCCTCGCTGGCCGTCGGCGGCTGCGATCGCGCGTCGGATACCGTAAAGACTGGGACTCCGTCCGTTCCAGCGGCCTGGCCTCATCCCCTGAACGCGCCTGATATGGCCGCTCCGCACGGAGTCGTCGTCAGCGACGCGCCGCTTGCGAGCCGCGTCGGTGCGGACGTGCTGCGCGGCGGCGGCACCGCGGTCGATGCCGCGGTTGCGACCGCGTTCGCGCTCGCGGTTACGCTGCCGTCTGCGGGGAATGTCGGGGGCGGCGGGTTTGCGGTCGTGGTCGGTCAACGGGCAAACAGCCGCACTGGACTTTCGGGAAACGGCGCCCGGGGCCGCGACACGAAACATGTATCTCGACGCGCAGGGCGCCGTGACGGACCGATCCGTGACCGGGCACCTCGCCGCCGCTGTTCCAGGCAGCGTCGCCGGGCTGTGGGCGCTGCACAAGAAGTTCGGGACGAAGCCGTGGGCTGACCTCGTCAATCCAGCGATTGTCCTCGCCGAACGGCGTTTCAGCGTCGATTCCGACTTCGCGTCGGCGATCGCCGATGAGGCGAAGCGGCTCTCGAAGTTTCCTGCCTCCAAAGCGCTGTTTCTGCCCGCTGGCGCGAACCCAGCGGAAGGATCGAGCTGGAGCGATCCGGATCTTGCGCAGGTTTTGAAGCGTATCGCTGCTGATGGACGAGACGGTTTCTACACGGGACACACGGTGGCGCTCATCGTCGCCGAGATGAAAAGAGGCGGCGGCGTCATGACCGGCGAGGATCTCGAACGGTACGAGCCGAAGTGGCGCGAACCTGTGGCGTTCACGTATCGCGGGCGTCGCGCGGTCAGCATGCCGCCGCCATCATCGGGCGGCGTTACCCTCGCGATGATCGCGCAGCAGCTCGAAGCGTACGATCTCGAAAAACTCGGTTGGCACTCGGTGACGGCAATCCTTCTGCAGGCCGAAGCCATGCGGCGCGCGTTCGCCGTGCGCAACGACCTGCTCGGCGACCCGGACTTCGTCACGCTCGACCTTGGCCGGCTCTCGTCGAAGGCGTTCGCCCGCGAGCTGCAGTCTTCGATTTCGCTCGACCACGCGACGCCATCGTCGCAGGTTTCGGGCAAGTCAGGCATGTCCCACGATGGTCCGCACACGACCCACTT
Organism: Vicinamibacterales bacterium; assembly: GCA_035259385.1. Lineage (GTDB taxonomy): Bacteria > Acidobacteriota > Vicinamibacteria > Vicinamibacterales > CAVVIG01 > QHWK01. The sequence goes on from DATFWL010000482.1 coordinate 13,002, forward strand.
CTCTGTGGTTGACGCCGCGGGCAATGCCGTCGCGTTGACGACGACGATCAACTCGGGGTTCGGATCGGCGGCGACGGTGACCGGCGCCGGCTTCCTCCTGAACAACGAGATGGACGACTTTGCGGCGAAGCCCGGAGCACCGAACCAGTACGGACTGGTGCAGGGAGACGCGAACGCGATTGCGCCGGGCAAGCGCATGCTGTCGGCGATGACGCCGACCATCGTGTTTGGCGCCGACGGCAAGCCGGCGATCGTCACTGGCGCCAGCGGCGGCCCTTTCATCATCACGACCACGTGGGAAATCATCTCGAACATCGTCGACTACGGCATGCCCGCGAGCAGTGCGAAGAGCGCGCCGCGGTTGTACCATCAGCACCTGCCGGATGAAATCGCGCTCGAGCACGACGGCTTTGACGCGCCAGTGCAACAGGCGCTTCAAACGCTCGGCCATCGTCTGACGTTCTTTGCCGTGCCGAAAAGCGGTTGGACCGTGGCTGCAACGATTGAACGCCGCGGCGAATGGCACGGCATGGCCGATCCACGGCTGCACGGCGAGAGCACGGGTTACTGACTTGCGCCTCGCCGCTCGACATCAACGAGAAGCGATCCCGCGTCCGGGCGCAGGCCGGCGCCGAACTGCAGAAGGCGGCGCCACTCGGGCGTCTGGTGGCGCGCATCGCTCCCCTGTGGAGCAAAGACCCGGAGTACTGGCTGGGGTCTATGACGACGCGGGAAACGGCGCGGATGCTCGAGACGATGGAACTCGGCGCCCTGCTGTCGAGGGATCTCCGATGAAATGAAGCGCATCATGTTAGAGCAGC
>DATFWL010000483.1:0-8584 GCA_035259385.1 Vicinamibacterales bacterium
GCCACCCACGGGCGGTCGAGTGAGGGACTCCGAGATCTGTAGCGATGGTCATGTCCCTTGTGCGTTGTACGAGATCCCGAAGCCGGTGGTCGTAGCGCTGCTGAAGGCGAGCCATCCGGACGATCATCGGCCGTTCGCTCACGCCGCTCAACTCCTCGAAACCTCGCCGGCGTTCGCCGACTCGAGATGGTCCGTCGGGACGAGAACTCGTGCCCGAAGATACAGAATGTCCATGGAGACAGCTCGGCGAGTTCTCGTCACCGCGCCGGACCGTCTCACGTCGGCGGGCGGCCGCAATGTTTTTCGGTACCTCAGTGGTGGCGCCGCGCGAACGGCCATGATCATCCCCGTGACGACCAGGGACGTCGCAGATCGACGTCATAGCGGTTCCACCTTACGAATCCCGCGTCGACGCGCCAAGCTGATGTCTCTCCGATCGCTCAATGCCGCGACGACGATGGATTCGTCCGGCAAGACTCTGTACCAGATCGAAAAGCGATGCCGCCGGACAGGAGCGCGGCGTAGATCCAGAACGGCGACCTGGTACTGAAATGGGTTCTCGGAAATACGGCGGATCGTGTCGTTGACGCGCTCGAGGAACGTGTCGCCGAGGCCGGGTTCCCGGCTGTCGAACCAGTCGCGAGCTTCCTGCAGATCGCGCGCGGCAAGGGCACTGAGGCGAACAGGCCGGTTCAACGCGGCGTCGGGGGCAGCGGGCGGCGGGCCTTCAGGTCAGCGAGAACGTCCTCCCAAGGGCGTGCGGCTTTGGCGTCCTCGTCGAATGTCTCAAGGCGCCTGCGCAGCTCTGCCTCGACCTCCGGCGTGACCGGGGCGTTCTCAGCGTCAGGGCCGGCCGGGGCGCGAGCGGGGCGATTCATCACGACTAGCGTACGCCTTGCGGCGCCCCGGCGCAAGCGCGCGGCACGGTCGAAGATTCGCCCTGGCGGATGACCTGTGGTGCGCAAATAATCACACTCCCATCCAGCATGCTCACGCCGCTCGTGATTTGAGGCAGTACTCGTGATGAAGGCCGCCGAGAATCGGCGTGGCGACGACGCCGTGGCCGTCGCGAATGCGATGCCCAGACTGCGCCGGCGCGAGGTCAGGTGCATCCGGAATGCCAGGTCCGAGGCTGCTGTGCGGACGCCCGCGATTGTAGTGAGCGACCCACTCCCGGAGAACTCGGCGGAGGTGATCCTCGTTGAACAGAATTATCCAGTCCAGACATTCGCGGCGAATCGTGCCAATCACGCGCTCGCAGAACGCGTTCGCTTGCGGAGATCGCGCCGGCGTCTTGAGGACGGTGAGCCCCATCGCCGCGATCGTCTGATCGACACGGTCTGCGTAAATGCTGTCGCGGTCGTGGATGAGGAAGCGATGCGGCCCATCACCTGACATCACCACGCGGAATTGTTGCCCCGTCCATTCCGCGGCCGGATGTTCGGTCACATTCCAGTGGCGGATCCGTCGCGTGCCGACTTCCAACACCACGAACACGTAGAGCACACGGAAAGTAGCCGTCATCACGAGGAAGAAATCGCACGCCAGCACCGCACTTGCGTGATTGCGCACGAACGTGCTCCACAGCTGCGACCGCGCACCGCCGCGCGGTGCTCGAGTCGTCGGCATGTAGCGCCGTACCGTCCGCGGCGATACGTGGATGCCCAGTTTCAGGAGCAGCTCGGAGGCAATCCGCTTCTCGCCCCAGGATCGATTCGCCACCGCCATCTCAGCGATTAGCCGTCGGATGTCGGCAGGCAACCGAGGTCGGCCACGTGGGCGTGATTTCCACCGCCAAAACAACTGAAAGCCCTTGCGATGCCAGCGGATCAGCGTGTCTGGCTTCACGACCGTGAGCACTCGACGCCAATCGATCAGCCGCGACAGGACGACGAACGTGATCCTCGTCGCATCGTCGGCGCGACGTGGCTTTACCTGGCGCTCGACGTACATGGCGAGCTGCTTCCGCAGAAACAGGTTCTCGGCGGACAGTTGGGCGCGCGACCGCACAGCCCCGATGACGAACCGCAGGAAGTCACTGACGAGACGCAGGATCGTGCGGACAGCCACGCGAGATCGGGACATCGGCATGGTCGCAGGATCCTACGCCAGTCACGAGAACCGCGACCGGCGACACACCGGATGGGCCTAACTTTGTTCGAGTTTCGGAGGCGCGCGGAATTTTTGCGCATGACAAGCGCCTCCCACGCCTTCGAAAGCTCAACGCGAACATTCGCGATGGAAGCGGCTGTTCGTGTTAACATCGCGCCGCAATGCCTTCCGCACTTCAAGGCGTTAGAGAAAACCCGAGTCGGCCTTCGCGAAGGCGATCGCGCTCGAACACTCAACGGCGCCGTCACGAACCGCTCACATTCACGGCGCTCGCAACTCGAGGTCGGCCACAAACCTGACGGACGCGGCCGAAGCAGCCGCTAACGAGGTGAGCGATGAGTCGTCTCTTTTCCGGTCGAACCTTCGCAACCCTTGCTCTTGTCTCACTCGGTCTCGCCGCCATCCTCCAAGGCGCCGACGCGGACCCCGGCCTTGCATCGATAAAAGCGGACGCCCTCAAAGGACACATCTATTTCCTGGCATCGGATGCGATGGGCGGCCGCGATTCGCTCAGTCTCGAAGGGCGCATCGCGGCGGACTACATTGCCGGCTTCTACTATCGCGCCGGGCTGAAGCCCGTGGGCGACAACGGTACGTTCTTTCAGAACTTCCCGATGACCGCCGGCCACATCGATCGCGAGCACACCTATCTTCGCGCGGTGATCGGCAAGGAGGGCATGACCGCGACGCGTGATTTCGCCATGGGTCCTGACTACACGCTCGGGCGTCAGGGGAATGTCGATGCGGCGGCGCGTGCTCCACTGGTCTTCACGGGATACGGCATCGCCGCACCTGAGTATGCGTATGACGACTTCAAAGGCGTCGACGTGCGCGGCAAGGTTGTGATGGTGCTCACCCACGAACCACAGGAGCACGATGCGAAGAGCCGATTCAAGGGTCGCTACAACACGATCCACGCGTTCAACTGGTGGAAGCCGGAGGTCATCCGCCAGCATGGTGCGGCGGCGATCCTGATCGTGCAGGAGAAGGTGTCGGACCGGAAGACCCAGCGGCAACCGAGCGGGCCGACCAACGGGCAGATTCGAACGGACCGCGGCTCGCACGCGCTCACAAGTCCGTTCTGGGATCTCCCCTTCTTCATCATCTCACGGCAGGTCGCTGATGACCTCCTCCGGCCGTCGGGCAAAACGATCGATCAACTGCAGGACGAAATCGATCAGACCGGACAGCCGCATTCGATGGCGGTGCCCGACGTCACCGTCGATCTCCGGCGCGCGATTTCGGATCGGCTGGTCATCCAGACACGCAACGTCGTGGGCGTCATCGAGGGCTCGGATCCAACCCTCAAGGCCGAGTACGTGCTGGTGACCGGCCACTACGATCACGTCGGCCAGTCCGGTCCATTTATCTATCATGGCGCCGACGACAACGCATCGGCTTGCGCAGCCGTGATCGCGATCGCCGAAGCATTCAAGGCCAACCCGGCGCCGCCCAAGCGGAGCCTGATGTTTCTGGTGTTCGAGGCGGAAGAGGACGGCCTGCTGGGTGCGTTCCACTACACCAGTCAGCCGATCGTCCCACTGGAGAAGACGGTCGCAGTGCTGAACGCGGACATGATCGGCCGCGACGAAGACGACCGCGAGTGGAACACGACCGCCGAACAGAACAGGAACCAGGTCAACGTGGTCGGTACGCTCTACAATCCGGATCTACGCCGTGTCATCGACGGCGAAAACCAGCAGATTGGCCTCAAGCTCGATTACAAGACCGACGCCAACGATCCGGAGGGATGGTTCTCACGCAGCGACCACTATCCGTTCGCGGTCAAGGGCGTGCCAATGGTGCTGTTCAACACGGGCGAACAGCTCGACTACCACACGGCGAACGACACCTGGGATCGCATCAACTATCCAAAAATCGAGAAGATCACACGTCTGATGTACCTATCTGCCAAGGCAGTGGCGAACAACCCCACCAGGCCGAAGTTCGTTCCGGAGAACACCCCGTCGTCGACCTCCAGTGCCGGCAGATAAGCGCACTGCCGCGAAACGCAAGTGAGGGGCACATGACGAGAACCAAAGGCGCACTTCTTTTCGGAGTCGGATTCGCTCTTTTCCTCCTGCCTGCGTTCGTGAGCGCTCAGACCAGCTCCGGAAAGATCACCGGCATCGTCCAGGACACCTCCGGCGGCGTGCTGCCCGGCGTGTCCATCGTCGTCAAGAATCTCGGTACCGGAACGAGCCGCGATGCGGTGACCGATGATCGAGGCCAGTTCGAGATCCCGGGTCTCCCGCCAGGCCGCTACCAGGTTGACGCCGAGCTCGCGGGCTTTCGCAAGTTCAGCCAGGGTCCGATCACCGTGCAGGTGAACCAGGAAACGCGCGTCAATGCAACCCTATCGGTGGGCAACGTTCAGGAAACGCTGACGGTGACGGCTGAAGGGCTGCTCGTGCAAACGACCTCGTCGGTCGTCGGCAAGGTCGTCGACGAGAAGCAGATTCTCGAATTACCGCTGAGCGGCCGCAATTTCGCTGACCTTGGACTTCTGACGCCTGGCGTCACGACGAGAGGCCAGACGACGAGCGCCGGCACCAGCTTCTACGTGCACGGCCAGCGCAACGACGCCAACAACTTCCTTCTCGACGGTCTGAGCGACAACTCGCTCGAAGGCAACGCCCTGCAGGCGCGCCCGAACGTGGACGCCGTACAGGAGTTCAAGATTCAGACGAGCAACTTCTCCGCGGAATTTGGCCGCAACACCGGGTCGGTGGTGAATGTGGTGACCAAGTCGGGGACCAATTCGTTCACCGGGTCAGCCTGGGAGTTCCTGCGCAGTGACAAGTTCCAGGCAAACAACTACTTTGCATCCACGCAGCCGCCGCCGCTCAAATTCAACCAGTACGGCGGCACCGCGGGAGGACCTGCCGTTCGAAACAAGGCGTTCTTCTTCGGGTCGTTCGAAGGCTATCGCGAGGACCGCGGACAGACGCGACAGACGATCGTCGCGACGCAGCAGGAGCGCAACGGCGACTTCAGCTTCCTGAGGCGGTCGCTCGTCGATCCGCTCACCGGTCTGCCGTTCCCTGGCAATGTGATTCCCGTATCCCGGATCGATCCAGCAGCCATCAAGCTCCTCACGCTCATGCCGCTGCCGAACATTCCGGGCACCGCTCCACGACAGAACAACTATGTGTCGTCGCCCGTGATGCAGAACCATTATGACCAGTACGTAATGCGCGGCGACTACACGTTCAACGACCACTGGACGCTCTTTTATCGCCACTTCATTCAAGACAACGACGTGTTCAATCCATTCCAGGGATCCAACACGGCGAACTACGAGGGGTTCCCGAGCACGAGCGTGAGCCGACCGCAGCACGGGACCGGCGGGCTGAACACTGTCATCTCGTCGGCGCTGCTCAACGAGTTCAGGGCCGGGTTCTCCCGTCTGACGAGTCAGGGCTCGAACCTCCCGCTGCTGAATCCGCTGGACTACGGGATAAACTACGTGCGGCCGCAGGATGCCATCGGCGGCTTGGGTTTGCCCGACATCGAAATCAACGGCATCTCGGGCATCGGCAACACGGTGCAGGGGCCGAGCATTGGCATCTACAACGAATACGAAGTGTCCGACGTGCTTACGGCGGTCAAGGGACGGCACAACATGCGGATCGGCGGCAACTACCGTCCCGGGAGTGAAGACATCAACAACGGCTTCTTCGTCGTAGGCCGCTACGTCTTCAACGGCACCTACACGGGCGACACCGTCGCCGATTTTCTGCTTGGCAAGGCCTCGGAGTTCGACTACGGGCAGGGCCGCACGCGGATGGTGATGGTCAACAAGAACTGGGGCACCTTCTTCCAGGACGACTGGAAGATTCGCGACAACCTCACGTTGAACCTCGGCATCCGCTACGACTACTTCAGCCCGATCACCGACGAACTGGGGCAAACCTCGACGTTCATCATCACGCAGCCCGCGACCGGCGCGCCCCAGAGTGGACAAGCCCAAGTAATCAACGCCGGCACGAACGGATTGCCGCCCAACGGCACCTACTTTCCCGACAAGGATGGATTCCAACCGCGAGCCGGCTTCTCGTGGAATGTCACCGGCGACAGCAAGCTGGCCCTTCGCGGCGGCGCTGGCATGTTCCGGAATCAGCTCAGGAACAACCTGACGCTGCAGCAGATTCTGTCGTATCCCTTCTACCAGCAGCCGGTCGTGCGCGACACGTCGTTGAGCGATCCGATCAAGCCGACGACGATCCCGCTCGTCGGTCAGTTGTATGTCATCAACCCGCACGTCGTCACGCCGTACTCGGTGGTGTACAACGTCAACACCCAGTGGCAATTCATGGCGAACACGATTCTGGAGGTCGCCTATGTTGGCAATCGCGGGTACGACTTGATTCAGCTCGGCAATGAATTGAATCAGCCGATCTTCATCGCCGGTCAGACGACGCAGGCCAACAAGGACCTCTACCGGCCGTATCCCGGATTCACGTCCGTGCTCCAGGCCTCCAACTGGGGCCGCTCGGACTACAACGGCCTCGAGACGAGCGTGACGCGGCGATTCTCCGACGGCCTGCAGTTCCTGGTTTCTTATGTGTTGTCGAAGTCGATGGATAATTCGTCGGCATTCCACTCGGGTGCGACCAATCGCACGTACCTGCTGGCGCCGCAGGACGCTCACGACAAAGAGGCCGACTATGCGCCGTCGGAATTCGACGCGCGGCATCGCGTCAACCTGTCGGAGATTTACGAGCTGCCCTGGGGGAAGGACAAGCGATGGCTGAACGAGGGTCCGGTCTCCGCGGTGCTCGGCGACTGGGTCCTCGCAAGCATCACGACGTTCCAATCGGGATTTCCGTTCAACATCTATGACGGGCGCGATCCCTGTCTGAGGGCGGGGAACTGGACGCCGAGTTGCCGCCCGAACCAGATTGGCGATCCGAACGCCGGCGCCGAAACGGCGGCGCAGTGGTTCAACACCGCAGCGTTTGTGCCTGCGCCCGCGGGCCAGTCCGGGAGTGCTCCGCGCAACTCAGTGCGCGGCCCAGGGATGATCAACACGGATTTGTCCTTCATCAAGCGGGTCCCCTTCAGCGGCAAGTCCCTCGAGCTTCGTCTCGAAGTGTTCAACTTCTTCAATCGCGTGAACCTTGGTACGCCGGTCACCGATTTGTCGTCGAGTTCGTTCGGACGAATTCAGGCCACGGCGACCAACGCCCGCGAACTGCAGTTTGGATTCAAGTTCCGCTTCTAGCGTGTTACGCGATGACTTTAGTTGGACTTTGTCAGATCCTCTGTCGTTCGCCAAAACTGCGTCCGTGTCATCCGCAATTAATCCGTCCGGCCTGAAATGCGGCCGGAATTTCCGCGAAGGCCCGAGGTTCAAGGGATCCCGATGGCCGCACTCGTGAAACGCTCGTCCGCGGGCCGATTCGGAGTGGTTAACGAGATCGTCTCTGGTGTACGGCGAGTCAAGAGTGGACCCCACAACCCGTCGATCGTTTCGCCTACTGCCCGTCTCACACCGACGCCGTGCCGGCTGGAGCGTACGTCGCCCGAGCGACCACGCTGGCCGCCAATTTCTCGGGCGGCGTTCGGCCGGCCAGGGCCAACGAGAACCGCTCGTGGTTGTAGCGCCGCTCCCAGTCCCGGAGCTGCGGTTCAGCGGCCAGCCGGTCGCTGAATTCGTGTCGTCCCCAGAATTCTTCGCTGTCGATGCGATGGCTGCGCTCAACCTTCCCGTTCTGCTGCGGCCGCCGCGGCTTGATGTAGCGGTGCCGCATGCCCGCCGCTTCCACCGCCAGCTGAAACGCGAGCGGAAACTCCGTCCCGTTGTCGCATTGAATCTTGCGAATCGGGAACGGGAACGCGTGCGTCAGTTCCCGAAGAAAGTCGAGGCTTGCGTGGTGATTCTGTCGCGCGTACAGGCGCAGCACCCGCATCCGCGTGCAGTCGTCCAACGCGGTGTACTGAAAGACCTTCTCCTTCGCCAGCTTGATGACTTTCACGTCGACCTGGATGGAGTCGCCCGGGTGCTCTTTTTCAAAGAGCTTCATCTGCCGCGGTCGCCGCCGTGGTGTCTTCGTCAGGACGGGCACGCCGATGTCGCGGAACACCCGCTGAATGGTGCGGGCGTTGACGTGCAACTTGTGGACGCGCTCGAGCCAGACGCGCGTGCGCGGCGCACCCCAGTGATGCTCGGTCCGCGCGACGCGAATTAGCTCGATCGTCGCATCGGGCAACCGTCGCTTCCGTTGGGAAGGGTATTTCGGGATCAGTCCCGCTTCCCCTTCAGCCTTCCAGCGACGCACCCAGGTCCGAACGGTCCTCCGCGCCAATCCAAAATGCCGACTCGCAGGCTTGATCCCGCTCTCCTGGGCAAACGTCACAATCGCCAGTCGCTGCTTCACCCGCAACCGATACCGTGCGGGAATCGAACCATCGGACATCGAATCCTCCCTCGATCAGAACCGCGTGTGGATCCTGCCGCAGCTATGGA
>DATFWL010000484.1:0-2672 GCA_035259385.1 Vicinamibacterales bacterium
CTCTCGCTGGTCGGCTACCCGGTGATCGGCCACCTGGTCGCGCACCGTGCCGGGCACGCGCTGCACACCGAGTTCGCGGTGAAGATTCTCGAAGAGGCGCAGTCGTGGCGGCTGGTGGAATCGGTGGGGGCGGCGCCGGTGCCGCTCGCAGACGCGGTCAAGACGGCCGTGCCGCGGCTGGCGAACTGACGGTCGTTCGATCTCGAAAATGCCAAGGGCCGCCCGAAAGGGCGGCCCTTCGTGTTTCAGCCGGCCCCAGGCCCGGCGCACTACTTCCTGGTCAGCTTCTTCATGTACGCCTCGAGCTTGTCGTTCTCGTACTTGACGGTGTTGAGGAACAGGCTCTCGGCGAAGTAGGCGCGGCGCTCGCCCTCGTCCATCTGGTCGATCAGGTGGTGAATCTCCTTGACCATGTCCTCGAACGAGCGTTCGAGCTCGCGCCTGGCGGTCACTTCCTGATACAGCGCCTCCATGATCGACAGCAGGTCGCCGTCGAGATCGATCGGGGCGCCGCTGGTCGTCTTGATCGTCCGCATCGCTAGGCCCCGAAGCTCTTGACGGCGCTCGGCTCGTCGGCGTGTATCTCGATGAAGTTTTGCGCGCCGGTCATCGTCAGCATCGTCTCGACGCGCTTCTGCACGCCCGACAGCTTGAGGTGGCCGCCGGCGCTGTGGACCTGGCGGTAGAGATCCATCAGGCAGCCGATGGTCGCGCTGTCGACGTAGGTGACCGGGGTCATGTCGATGAGGATGTCCTTCCTGCCGGCGGCGATGAGAGCCGACACCGCCGACGAGAAGTCGGAGAGGATCGGATACATCAGCCGCGTTTCGCCGACCCGGACGATGCCGATGGCGCCGGAGGTTTCGGTTTTCACATTCATTAGTACGCTCCCGTGCGTTTGAGCTCCGCCCCGGTTGGGCCGAAATCGTCGCCGCGCAGCTTCTTGATCTGCCGCGCGAGCTCGGTGCGGCCGCGGTTGATGCGCGACTTCACGGTGCCTTCCGGCAGGCGCAGGCGATCGGCAATCTCCTGATACGACAGCTCCTGGATGTCGCGCAGCAGCACCGCCGTGCGCAGCGTCTCGGGCAGTGCCGCCATCGCCTGCTTGAGCAGCTGCACGCGGTCCTGCTGCTCGAGCGCCGCCACCGGACCCGGATCGTGCGACAGCGGCGACAGCTCGTTGGCGTCGACGTCGCGATCGATCGTCTCGCGCTCCTTGCGGACGCTGCGGTAGTGATCGATGCAAAGATTGCGGCTGATGCTGATCAGCCAGGTCTGGAAGTTGGCGCGCCGGTCGAAGGTGTCGAGCGACTTGAAGATCTTCAGAAAGATGTCCTGCGTGAGATCTTCGGCCTCGTCGTGCTTGCCGACGAACTTGTAGGCGACGTTGAATACCTTGCGCCAGTACTGGCGGACGATTTGTTCCCAGGCGACCTGATCGCCCTGCAGACAGCGCTGGATCAGCGCTTCGACGTCTCCCGACTCCAGCGTCATGAGGGTTGAGTAGAATAGCGTATCACGTTGCCACCGCCCACCTTGCCGCGGCCCGGCTTCTCGCGCCGCGATCACGACCTCGTCTGCGACGGCGTGCCGCTGGCCGAGATCGCCGCCGCGACCGGCACGCCGGTCTACGTCTACAGCGCGGCGACGCTGCGCGATCGCTATCGAGCGATCGACGAAGCGTTCGGCGGCTATCCGCACGCGCTGCACTACGCACTGAAAGCCAACTCGACGCTGGCGATCGCGCGGCTGCTGCGCGAACTGGGCAGCGCCGCCGACGCCAACTCGGTGTGGGAGATCGAAACGGCGCGGCGCGCCGGCTTCGACGCCTCGCAGATCGTGTTCACCGGCGTCGGCAAGTCGCCGGCGGAGCTCGAATGCGCGGTCGCGCTCGGCGTGAAAGCGATCAACGTCGAATCGGCCGGCGAGCTGGCGCGCGTCGAAGCGCTCGCAGCGCGGCTCGACCTCGTCGCGCGCGTCGCGATGCGCCTCAATCCGGATATCGACGCGAAGAGTCACCCGCACATTTCGACCGGACTGAAGATCAACAAGTTCGGCGTCGCGCTCGACGATGCGCTGCCGGTGCTGGCCGGGCTGAAGGTGCGTCCACGCCTGCGCCTCGTCGCCGTTCACGTCCACGTCGGCTCGCAGATCACCTCGCTCGAGCCGCTGCGCCGCGCGGCGGCGTTCGCGGCCGGCATCGCGCGGGAGCTCCGGGACCAGGGCGCGCCGATCGAGTACGTGGATCTTGGCGGCGGCCTCGGCGTGTCCTACGACGGCAGCGCCGTTCCGTCGCCGGCGGAGTACGTATCGGCGCTGCTCGAGGAAGTGCGCGACAGCGGTCTGCCGATGGTGCTCGAGCCGGGACGCGCCATCGCCGCGCCGGCCGGCGCGCTGCTGGCGCGGGTGATCGACGTCAAGCCGCGCGATGCCGGTTCGGAGTTCGCGGTGATCGACGCCGGCATGACCGAGCTGCTTCGGCCGGCGCTCTACAACGCGTTTCACCGCGTCGAGCCGGTGATCGATCGCGGAAACGCCAGCCGCCGCTACGAGGTCGTCGGTCCGGTCTGCGAGAGCAGCGACGTCGTCGGTCGCGACCGCGTGCTGCCGCAGCTCGCCGCGGGCGATCTGGTCGCGATTGGCGACGCCGGCGCCTATGGCTCGGTGATGGC
>DATFWL010000485.1:0-34374 GCA_035259385.1 Vicinamibacterales bacterium
GGTGTCGAACACGTTCAGCTCGGTGCCGATGTCGTCGAAGGTTGTCGCCTTGGTCGCATCGGTCATCACCGGGAGGTAGCCGAGGGGCTTCCCAGTGTTCCGGACCGCCACGCCGTCCACGATCTTCGGCATGCCGTGGCCCGTCTCAGGCTGATTCAGGAAGTTGTTGGTCTCGTGCCCCGAGACGATGCCCCAGCGCCCTGCGACCTTGACGTCGGTGGAGAGGCCACCGACCGGCATCGTGCGTACCAGTTTGTTGGCGTCGCCGGCAATGTTGACCACCGCAATCGTGTGGCCGAGTGTGTTGGCGACATACAGCGTCTTGCCGTCGGCGCTGATCGTGAGATCGCGCGGGTTGCTGCGATCCAGATCGTTGTTGCCGGTTGGAATCTCGGCGATCTCGGCGAACGACGGTCCGGACGTTCCGTGCGTGATGGCGAATGCGCGCACCTGATCGTTGAATCGATCGGTGATGTAGAGACGTGTTCCATCGGCGTTGAAGATCAGGTCCTCGCCGTAGAAGCCGCTGTTGAACTCCCCGATCACGCTGTCGTTGCCAGTGTCGATCACGCTCGCGAAGTTCGCGTACTCGTTCGTGACGACGACGTACGGCCGTGGAAAGATCGCCGCGTTCAGCGGCGAGATCGCCACGCCGTCGGGACGCGTGCGGTTCTTCTGTCCCGCCGGCCGCAACTCGATCCAGCTGGTCACACGCCGGGTGGCGGTGTTGACGACAGCGACGCGTGAATCGGGATAGCCTTCACGCCCGGGAAGCGTGACGTAGAGCTTGGTACCATCGGCGGTGACAGCGAGGGCATTCGGCCAGCTCCGCATCGGCTGCTTGACGAACGGCCAGTGCTCGCCGCCGCTCTCGACGATCGGGTTGTTCGGATCGAGGCGATGGCCGGGCCTGCCCGTGGAGTACTGCGCCGAGAACATGATCTTGGTGAAGCGCTCCAGGCCGGCGCGCATGCCCGCATCTTCGGCGCCGACGATCTGACGCGGCCCCGGTGTGTCTACATTAGTGATGACCTCGCCGTTCGCATCGGTCTTCACGGCTGTGCTGAACAAGCGGAGATCGAAATTCGACTCTGGCAGTGCAGGCGCCAGCACGTGACGCTCGAACGCCGGTCCGAGTGTCGTGGATCCCTGCGCAGTCGCGCGATACCCGATTGCCCCGACCCAAGCGAAAACGAGCAGTACCGCGAACGCTGCTGTGACACGATTCGAAACACGTCTTCGATCTTTTACATTCACGGGCCCCTCCTCGAATGCCCGACAGGTCGTTGAGATCGGTGAACCGCGGCGTGCAGGGGCAATCAGCGATCCAGTGCGTACGTTTTCGCTCACGCACACGCGGCGGATCTCGATCGGCGATCCGTTGGGTTCGCTTTCACGTCACAGTGCGGCGAAGCGTCGCATCACTCGCGCCTCGCTGGCGCGCGATCGACACTCATGGCACTCTGTCGCCGCGTCGATGGTGCGGAATTGATGACGGCGTGTGGACGTCTATATCGTTCAGGATATAAACGGAACGATCGCAGCAACAGTGCGACCGGCGATCGCGATGGATGGGACCGTGAAGAATCTACGCATCTTTGCCACGCTTGCGGACGGCTATCAACTCGAACTGCGGGACTGCCCGACCGGCGCTGAGGTGGTGCGCGCGCTGCTGCACACCGATCGGCCCGCGAAGGCGCTGGTCATCGAGGCGACCGACAAAGATGGCCACGTCGTTCGCATCGTCGTGCCCGCCGACGACTCCGACACCGCGAAGGTGTCGATCGCCAGGGAAGATTAGGAACCGTGTCGGCCGGCGACACATGATCGTTACGCGGCTTCGCTATGCTCACGCCAGCCTGAGCAGCGGCTCACCCATGCGAATCGGCTCACCCTCACGCACGTTGCCGCAGATCTCGAAGCCGGCCGGTACGACGACGACGATCGTCGAACCGTGATGGAAATAGCCGAGCTCGTCGCCCTTCCGGTACACGGCGCAGCAGGGGATGTGATTCGGCCCGCGATATCGCAGGCTCAACGGAACGTCCACGAAATTGAGGTGAATGCTCGCGACCAGGATCGCCCCGACGGCGACCAGCAGCATCGGCCCGTCCCGATCGCCGATCCGGACGCGGATGATTGCGCGTTCGTTCTTGCAGTACAGGCTCGCGATGCGCTTCAGCGACACCGGGTTCACGTTCCAGACGTCGCCGGACACGTAGACGGTCTCCTCGATCGCGCAGTCAGCCGGCGCGTGAAACCGGTGATACATGGCGGCCGTCAGGCGCAGCGTGACATAGTGGCCGCCGCGATAGGCGTCGACGCCTGCTCCGTCTGTGCCGAGCAGGTCGTCCAGCCTGTAGGCGCTTCCCTTCGCCTGAAGCAACTCATTGCCGACGATCACGCCCATGGCGCCGACGATCGCGTCGCACGGGCTGATCAGCACGCCGGGATCGCGATCGATCGGACGCACGCCGTCGCGGAGCTCCCTGACGAAGCAGTCGTGCATGCTCGTGAAACGGCTCTTTCTGGCCTCGTCTAGACGCAGGTCGCCGGCGAACAGCTGCCACGTGGCGATCGACAGATCGCGGACGATCGGCTGCTCGATCCGGCTGAACCAGCCGATCAGCCGGGTCGCCAGGCGGCGCGGGATCCGGTTCGTGACCAGGAAATTGATCGCGTCCTGCTGGAAGACGCGATCGATGAGCGACGTGACGCGCATTCAGGGTTCACCATGACCACGTTCACCGCCGCGGTCGGCGCAGCGCTGCTTGCCGGTGCGCCCTGGGCCCGCGCCCGGCTGCATCTGTCGCGCGCCAAGCCACGATCGCTCCAGGGTCACGCGCGGATCGCGCGATGGCTGGCGCGGCTGGTTCCGTACTACGAATTCGACGACGGCCGGTTCTTCGATTCCGACGGCGCGGCGCCGTCGGTCGCCGCAAGACGGCGAGCAGGGTTCGCGCGCCTGTCCATCGCGCTCGCGCAGCAGTCCGCGGAAACGATCGAACGCACCGAGGCGGTCGCGCCGTCCATCTCGGATCTCCAGTTCACCACCGCTTACCGCGTCCCGTTTCCGTATCGCGCCTACGTGAGCCGGCACCTGAAAGTCGGCGGGTTCGTTCGCGAGTCGGACGGCGTCCGCGTGACCGACATCGACGGATACGTCGCCTACGACCTGACCGGATCGTACGGAGTCAACCTGTTCGGCTACGACTTCTACAAGGAGTGCATCGACGCCGGCACAGAGCGCGTCCGCGACCTCGGGCCGCTCCTCGGCTCGTTCCATCCCGTCGTCGCCGACAACGTCCGGCGGCTGCGCGCGATTTCGGGCATGGACGAAGTCTCGTTTCACATGTCCGGCACCGAGGCGGTGATGCAGGCCGTCCGGCTGGCGCGCTATCACACCGACCGGCCGTGCCTGGTGCGCTTTGCCGGCGCGTACCACGGGTGGTGGGACGACGTGCAGCCGGGACCGGGGACGCCGCGGACGGTCCACGACGTGTACACGCTCGAGGAACTGTCGGAGCACACGCTGCGGGTGCTGCGCGAGCGCCGTGACATCGCGTGCGTGCTCGTCAACCCGCTCCAGGCGCTGCACCCGAATGCCGCGGCGCCGGGCGACGGAACGCTGATGACCAGCGCCCGCCGCGCCTCGTTCGATCGCCGCCGCTACGCGCGGTGGCTCCAGGACCTTCGCGACGTCTGCAGCGCCCGATCGATCGCGCTGATTTTCGATGAAGTGTTCGTCGGTTTCCGACTGGCCTACGGGGGCGCGCAGGAATACTTCGGCGTCCGCGCCGACATCGTCACCTATGGCAAGACGGTCGGCGGCGGCCTGCCGGTCGGCGTCGTCTGCGGGACGCGGCACTACATGAAGCGCTTTCGCGACGATCGCCCGTCCGACATCTGCTTCGCGCGCGGTACGTTCAACACGCATCCGTACGTGATGGGCGCGATGAACGAGTTCCTGCGGCGGCTGGACGAACCCGCGCGCCGCCAGTCGTACGAGGCGTTGCAGCCGGTCTGGGACGAGCGCGCCGCCGCGCTCAACCGCCGGCTGGCCGACGAAGACCTGCCTGTGCGCGTCGCCAACCTGGTCTCGATCTGGACGGTGTGCTACACGCGGCCGTCGCGGTACAACTGGATGTTTCAGTACTACCTGCGCGCCGCCGGACTGGCGCTCAGCTGGGTCGGCACCGGACGGCTGATCTTCAGCCACAACTACTCCGACGCCGACTTCGCCGCCGTGGCCGATCGTTTCGTCGCCGCCGCCCGCACGATGGACGCCGACGGCTGGTGGCATCCGGTCGTGCCCGACGACGCGCGCATCAGCCGCCAGATTCTCGGCGAGATGCTGCGCGCGCGCCTGCGGTGGCCGGCAGCGGATGCTCACCGGACCGATTCGGTCACGATCGGGTCGAACAGCTCGCCTCGCCACACATAGATGGGCGACCGGTGATAGAGCATCACGTCATGGAACGGGTCGGTCAGGATCTTGACCAGCCAGACGATGCCGGTCTGGACGCTCTGCTGGACGAACAACTGCAGCGTGCGGAACACCAGCGCGCCGGCGCCGACGCCGAGCCACATCACCGAGACGTTGTTCGCGAAACCACTCCAGGTTACGCCGGCGGGCAGCAGACCGAACAGCGTCGGCGTGAGCAGGAGCAGCAGCGGCGACAGCGCCCAGATCGACAGGAGCACCACTTTCCGATGCAGGTTGTAGCCGACCTTGATCTCCTCTTTGTACTCGTGAGTCGCGCCGTTCGCCTCGTCGTACCCTTTCGGCTCGAAGAAGAAGTGTCCGACCTGGCGCGCCGGCATCGCGACCAGCCATCCGGTCAGCACCGCCGCGACGGGACTCGTGAAGATCAGCGCGTACGAGGCAATGAAGCTCAACGCGCTGACGAGGTGCAGCGACTGGTTGATCCGGTTGTGGTGATAGTAGCGGTGGTCGTCCCATCGCTGTGTGGCGAGCGCATTCATGAACGTCATGCTGGATATCCTCCTTTTCCGTGTCGCGCCTGAGATTTGACCTCGCCCGCGACCGCGACGCGGACCGCCCGGCGGTCCAGTCGGTCTATGCGCGCCTGGCGCCGTTCTACGACCTCATTTACGGCGCGACGCTGGAGCACGGACGGCGTCGCGCGATGCGGCAGCTGTCGCCGCAGCCCGGAGACTCGATCCTCGAGGTGGGAGTCGGCACCGGACTGAGCGCGCTCCTCTACCCGCGCGAGTGCCGCGTCGCGGCGATCGACCTGTCGGCGCCGATGCTCGCGCGCGCCCGCACACGGCTCGAGCGTCATGGCGCCACGCACGTGCGGCTCTGCCGCATGGACGCCGGCCGCCTGGCGTTCCGCGACGCCGAGTTCGACGCGGTCTACGCGCCCTACGTGCTGAACGTGGTACCCGACCCGATTGATGTCGCGCGTGAAATGCGGCGCGTCTGCCGCCCGAACGGCCGGATCGTCCTGCTCAACCACTTCGATTTCGTGAGCGCCTCGCGCGTGGACCGAGTCGTCGGACGCGTGGCTCGATTCGTGTCCGGCGTCGACTGGCACCTCGATCTTCACGCGTTCCTGCGCGAGGTCGATCTCGTCGCGGTCTCGACCGAGTCGGTGAACGTGCCGCGCGTCTCGTCAGTCGTGGTCTGCCGGACGCCGTGATCGCGGCGAGCGCCGCCGCCGGTCACGCCGACTGCCGCTCGGCGACGGCGATCACGCGGTCGTCGTGCGCGTCGATGGCGCGCAGCCCCAGTGCCGACGCCAGGCCGTAAGCGCGGTAGACCGTGTCGAAGACACTGTCCCACGAGCGATCGAGCGCGAGGCGCCGGGCGGCCTCGGCCATCGCCCGCCGCCGCTCGGCATCGCGCACGAGCTGCACGCCGATCTCCACGAGCTCACGCTCGGTGCGCGCGAGCACGGCCCCGCGCGACGAGCCGGCGACGAACTTCGGTCCGCCCTGCGCCATCGCGGCGACCGGCACGCCCGACGCCATCGCTTCGAGCACGACGTTGCCGACCGTCTCGGTTTCCGACGGGAACACGAAGAGGTCCATGTCGGCGTAAGCCGCCGACAGCGCCTCGCCGCGCAGCACGCCCGTGAAGATCGCGTCCGGCATCTGCTCGCGCAGCCACTCCCGTTCGCTGCCGTCGCCGACGATCGTGAACCGGACGTCGGTGATGCCGCGCTCGGCCAGCGCGCGCGCCAGGGAGGCGAGCGCCCGGACGTTCTTTTCGGCCGAGAGACGCCCGACATAGCCGACGTTCACGACCGAGTCGGTCCGACGGCGCTTGTCGGGCGAAAAGGCCGCGGTATCGACGCCGCGGGTCATGACGAAGACCGGCTTGCGCAGCCGCGCCCCGAGCAGGCCCGCCCACTCGCGATTCGGCGCCAGGACGACGCGCGGCAGCGCGTAGAACCACAGCGTCACCGAGAGCGCATGCCGCTCGATGAACCCGCCGATCTGCGCGCGCGTCGATCGATCGAGCCGGGACACATACGGCATGAAGCGGCGCGACGCGTACTCGTGGAGGTTGGTGTGCCACGAACCGACGAGCGGCAGGCGCAGGCGGCCGGCCAGGCAGGCGCCCAGCAGGCCGATGTCGCTCGGCCCGGTCACGTGCACCACGTCGGGCCGGAAGTCGCGCAGCATTCGCCTCACCCGGCGGGCATGACGCCACAGCGCGACGTCGAAGTCGAGGTCGTGCTCCAGCGCGCAGGACGTGCCCGGCCACCGCTGCAGCTCCAGCCGCACGACCGATCCCGATTCCACGGTCTGGTTCACCCGGCCGCCGTGGACGACGAGCATCGGCCGCTGGCGACGCCGGGCAAAATGCTCGAGACTGGAGGCGGTGCGCGCCACACCGTTCGCTTCGTAGTAGGAGTCGGTGAACAGTGCCACGCGCGGCACTCGCGTCGACATCATCCGTGGCCTCCCGCAGTCGTTGGGCAGCACCACGGTATAACGCCGCCACGACATCGTCGCGACGCCAGCGTGACGATGTCTTAACGCCGGCGGGGATCCCGGTTGCCGGGAACGCATGCGCGTGCTCCGTTACACGTGTAACAGTCGCGGCCTCGCGCGATCGGACGCCGCGATGGCGACGCAAAAGTCGCTATCATGGGCACGATGATCAGTCACCCACTCGAGCGCACGCGATCGCCCCACGATGTCGGCGAGGCCTGGACCGTTGCCGACGCCAGAGAGCTCTACGAGATCGTTCGGTGGGGACAGGGGTATTTCGACATCGGCGAGAACGGCAACGTCACCGTGCACCCGACCAAGGACGCGAGCCGTTCGATCGACCTGAAGCAGCTGGTCGACGATCTGCAGCTGCGCGGCATCCACGTGCCGACGCTGATTCGCTTCCGCGACATCCTCGCGCACCGCGTGCAGGACATCCACGACGCCTTCCGCAACGCGATCGCGCAGCACGAGTACGGCGGCCGCTACGTCTGCGTCTACCCGATCAAGGTGAACCAGCAGCGGCAGGTGGTCGAGGAAGTGCTCGAGTTCGGCCGGCCGTTCCACTTCGGCCTCGAAGCCGGCTCGAAGCCGGAGCTCCTCGCCGTCGCCGCGCTCGCCGACAACGACACGCCGATCATCTGCAACGGCTTCAAGGACGCGGAGTTCATCGAGACGGCGATGCTCGCGCAGAAGATCGGCCGGCAGATCATTCCAGTGGTCGAGAAGTACACCGAGCTGCCGCTGATTCTCGAGTACGCCGAGCGGGTCGGCGTCCGGCCGACGATCGGCATGCGGGTCAAGCTCGCCGCCCGCGGCAGCGGGCGCTGGCAGTCGTCGGGCGGCTATCGCTCGAAGTTCGGCCTGACCGTCGGCGAGATTCTGCGCGCGCTGCAGGCGCTGAAGGCGCGCGGCATGGCAGATTGCTTTCAGCTGCTCCATTTCCACCTCGGCAGCCAGATCACCAACATCCGCATCGTCAAGGGGGCGCTCAACGAAGCGGCGCGCATCTACGTCGAGCTCGCCAGGGCCGGCGCCGGGCTGAAGTATCTCGACGTCGGTGGCGGCCTCGGCGTGGACTACGACGGCTCGCAGACCAATTTCGAATCGAGCATGAACTACACGCTCCAGGAGTACGCGAACGACGTCGTCTACCACGTGCAGTCGGTGTGCGACGAGGCGAAGGTGCCGCACCCGATCATCGTCTCCGAGAGCGGGCGCGCGACGGTCGCGCACCACAGCCTGCTGGTCTTCAACGTGCTCGACGTTTCGGGCCTGGGCGAGGAGGCGGTGCCGACGACGATCACGCCGGAGATGGAGCAGCCCCTCGCCGACCTGATCGACACGCACGACGGCGTCACGTCGAAGAACGCCCTCGAGGCATACCACGACGCGCAGCAGGCGCTGGACATGGCGATGAACCTGTTCGCGGGCGGCTACCTGTCGCTCGAGCAGCGCTCGCAGGCCGAGAATCTCTACTGGGCGATCTGCATGAAGCTGCGCAAGCTGGTGCAGACGATGGACGACGTCCCCGAGGATCTGCAGAGCCTCGACGAGTCGCTGTCGGATACCTATTTCTGCAACTTCTCGACGTTCCAGTCGATTCCTGACAGCTGGGCGATCAAACAGCTGTTCCCGATCATGCCGATTCATCGGCTGCACGAGCCGCCGACGCGCCACGCCGTGCTCGGCGACATCACCTGCGATTCCGACGGGAAGATCGATCAGTTCATCGATCATCGCGACGTCAGGCACACGCTCCGGCTGCACCGGTTCGACGGGACGCCGTACTTCCTCGGCGTCTTCCTGGTGGGCGCCTACCAGGAAATCCTCGGCGATCTGCACAACCTGCTCGGCGACACCCACGCCGTGCACGTCAGCCTCGACGCGACCGGCGCGGTAGTGCTCGACGCCGTGATCAAGGGCGATACCGTGCGCGAGGTGCTCGATTACGTCGAGTTCGACGCGGAGCGCCTGGTCGCGAAGCTCCGTTCGGACGTGGAGGCGGCGGTCCGGGCGGGCCGGCTCGACTACGAGGAGTCCGGACGGCTGCTTCGCTTCTACGAAGACGGGCTCGGCGGCTACACCTATCTCGAGGAGCGCCAGGGCCGTTGACACGATGACGACATCTGCCTGAGGATCGGGATCTTCCGCCTGTGCGCCACTCGCCGTCCCGACATCGTGGGTGACCGGACCTCAGTGACCGACGACCAGACCCTGCCGCAGCCGCGCGAGCTGGTGGCGGTGCTCGACATGGGCGCCAGCGCCATCCGTCTCGTCATTGCAGAGATCGCCGGAGGCCAGCCGATTCGCACCATCGAGGAAGCATCGCGCGGCGTGCTGCTGGGCCGCGACAGCTTCTCCGCGTCCGGCGTGATCCGCTCGAAGACGATCGACGCGGCGCTCTCGGCGCTCGAGAACTTCCGGCAGATCATCGACGGCTATGGGGTCACCGAGATCCGGGCAGTGGCGACGAGCGCCGTCCGCGAAGCGCGCAACGTCGACGTCTTCCTCGATCGCATCCAGGGGAAGACCGCGATCGCGTTCGAGATTCTCGACGAGGCCGAAGAGAGCCGTCTGCTGTTCCTGGCGGTCAAGCAGGCGCTCGGCCGGCGCGCCGCCCTGCGCGGCGCGTGGACGCTGCTCACCGAGGTCGGCGGCGGCAGCACCAGCATCACCCTGCTGCGCAAGGGTCAGCCGAACCGGTCGGCGGTGTACGCGCTCGGCGCCGTCCGGCTGCGCCAGCAGCTCAACCTGCAGCGGCTCAGCCACGACGTACAGATTTCGCTCCTCAAGCGATCGATCGCCAACGTCATCGAGGAGATCGAACGCGACTACGCGCTCGACCGCGTCACCTACATGGTCGCGATCGGCGGCGACGTCCGCTTCGCCGCCTCGCAGATTCTCGAGGGCGACAACGACGAAGGCGTGCGCGACATTCCGCGCGACGCCTTTCTCGGCTTCTGCGATCAGATCGAACGGCTCGACGAGGACACGCTCATCGAACGGTTCCGGCTGCCCGCCGTCGAAGCCGCGACGCTGGTCCCGGCGCTGCTCGTCTACCGGACGATGCTGTCCGAGACGACCGCGCGGAAGCTGACGGTGTCCGACGCGTCGCTCAGGACCGGTCTCCTGCTCGACGCCGCCGATCCGGGCGGGCGCGCCGGCGCCATCGACTTCGAGCAGCAGGTCCTCGCCGGCGCCGACGCGCTCGGACTCAAGCACCGGTTCGATCGCGCGCACGGCCGCCACGTCGCCGACCTGTCGGTGCAGCTGTTCGACGCCTTCCGCGACGAGCACGGCCTCGACGACCGTGCGCGTCTGCTCCTCCAGGTTGCGGCGATCCTGCACGACATCGGCATCCACATCAGCCAGCGCGCGCACCACAAGCACTCCCAGTACCTGATTGCCGCCTCGCAGATCTTCGGTCTCTCCAACGAGGAAACCGCGGTCGTGTCGAACATCGCGCGCTACCACCGCCGCGGGACGCCGACGACGAGCCATCTGCCCTACATCGCGCTCGATCGGCAGGATCGTCTGATCGTCAACAAGCTCGCCTCGATCCTGCGCGTCGCCAACGCGCTCGACGCCGAGCGGCTTCAGAAAGTCACCGGCCTGACCCTGGTGCGGCGCGAGCGCGGCTGGATTCTCGAAATCACCGGGACAGGAGACCTCACCATGGAGCAGCTGGCTGCGACCGCGCGCGCCGACATGTTCGCGGACACCTTCGGGCGGGAGCTCGTCGTTCGCCGCGCGGGGATCCAGTCGTGAACGTGGTTCCGACAGTGGCGGCGGATCGATACATCAACCGCGAGCTGTCCTGGCTGGCGTTCAACGAGCGCGTGCTGGAAGAAGCGGCCGACCCGACCAACCCGCTGCTCGAGCGGGCGAAGTTCGCCGCCATCGTCGCGTCCAATCTCGACGAGTTCTTCATGGTGCGCGTCGCCGGCCTCCGGCACGACGTCGCGGACCAGCAGGGATATCCCGACCTCACCGGCCTGACGCCGTCGCAGCAGCTGGCGGCGGTCGCGGGCCGCGCGCACGCAATCGTCGCCGCGCTCTACCGGCTGACGCTCGAGGAGATCATGCCGGCGCTGGCCACTGCGGGCGTGCGCATCCTCTCGTGGAGCGAGCTCGAGAGCCATCAGCAGCTCACGCTCGCGGAATATTTCCGGAACGCGGTGCTGCCGGTGCTGACGCCGCTCGCGATCGACGCGGCGCGGCCGTTCCCGCTGCTGTCGTCGCTCAGCCTCAACCTCGCGCTGCGGCTCGAGGGGGTCCCCGGCCAGAGCGAGTGCCGGCTGGCGATCGTCCAGGTCCCGGCCGGCCTCACGCGCCTGGCTGCCGTCGACGTTCCCGGCTCCTTCGTCCTCCTCGAGGAGGTCATCCGCGCGCATCTGTCGCTCCTCTTCCCCGGCCAGACGATTCTGGAATCGGCCGTCATCCGTCTGGCGCGCGACGCCGAGCTGGAACTGGACGACGAGGGCGGCCGTACACAACTGGAGCGCGTCGAGCGGGAGCTGCGCCAGCGCCGTCACAGCGACGTCAGCCGGCTGGAGGTCAGCGCGAACGCTTCGACCGATCTCGTCGACTCGCTGAGCCGGCAGCTCGACATCGCGACGGACGACGTCTACGTCGTTCCCGGACCACTGGATCTGCGCATGCTGATGGGTCTGAGCGAGCTTCCCGGCTACGACACACTGCGCGATCCGCCGCCGCAGCCGGTCAGCGTGCTGGCCGACGTGTACCAGTCCGATCTCTTCTCGCTGCTCGACGAGCGGCCGCTCCTGCTCCATCATCCGTACGAGGCGTACGATCCGGTGGTCGCGTTGATCGAGCAGGCCGCCGACGACCCCGACGTGCTCGCGATCAAGCAGACGCTCTATCGCACCAGCGTCGGCTCGCCGATCATCACCGCCCTCCAGCGCGCCGCCGAACACAACAAGCAGGTGACGGTGCTCGTCGAGCTGACCGCCCGGTTCGACGAAGAGCGCAACATCCGCTGGGCGCGCGCGCTCGAAGAAGCCGGTGCCCACGTCATCTACGGCGTGCGTGGCTACAAGACGCACGCGAAGGTGTGCCTCATCGTCCGCCGCAGCGCGCAGGGGCTCGAACGCTACGTGCACCTCGGCACCGGCAACTACAACGAGCGCACGGCGCGGATCTATACCGACTTCAGCCTGCTGACGACGTCGCAGCCGATTGCCGAGGACGCGACCGCGGTCTTCAGCGCGCTGACCGGCTACTCCGATCCGCCGCGGCTGAAGCAGCTGACGATGGCGCCGACCGGTCTCCGCCGCCGCTTCCTGAAGCTGATCGAACGCGAGGGCCGGCGGGCCGACTCCGGCCAGCCGGCCGAGATTCTCGCGAAGATGAACGCGCTGATCGATCAGGAGATCATCGACGCGCTCTACACCGCCTCGCAGCACGGCGTGACCATCCGGCTCAACGTGCGCGGCATCTGCGCGCTGCGCCCGGAGGTTCCCGGCCTCAGCGAGAACATCCAGGTCGTCTCCATCGTCGATCGGTTCCTGGAGCACTCGCGCATCTATTACTTCCTGAACGGCGGCGACGAGGATGTCTTCCTGGCCAGCGCCGACTGGATGACCCGCAATCTCGACAAGCGCGTCGAGCTGATGTTTCCGATCGAACAACCCGATCACAAGGCCAAGGTGCTGTTCGCGCTGCGCGCGATGTTCCGCGACAACGTCAAGGCGCGCCGCCTCGGCCCCGATGGCGTATACGCGAGAGCCGAACGGCCGGCCGACGAGCCGCCGTTCCGGGCGCAGCACCAGCTGTACGAGGAAGCGCGGCGGAACGCGTCGCTCACGCGCGAGCGCACCGGTGTCGTGTTCCGGCCGGAGGAACGCACACGGGAGCCGCGCGGCGAGCGAAGCTGACCGCGGCCGTCGCTCAGCTTCGCGCGCTCGCGCGCACCAGGCGATCGCCTTCCTCAGGGCCGTCGAAGCCCAGGATCCGCACGTCCTTTCCTTCGAAGGCGACCACGTTGAGGAAGAATCGCTCGATTTCGTCCCTGACCCGTTGCGGGAGGTCGAAGACGCTGTGCACCTGCTCGACGCGCGGCGCTTTGGTCGGGAGCACGAACAGACGATCGTTGCGCTCCCGGTTGTCCGTTCGTACGTTCCGCTGCTCGACGCGCAGCAGGCCGATGATGCGGGACGGGACCACGATGCCGGGATAGCTGGCGGTGTCCCACAGCACCATTGCGTCG
Source organism: Vicinamibacterales bacterium (assembly GCA_035259385.1). Lineage (GTDB taxonomy): Bacteria > Acidobacteriota > Vicinamibacteria > Vicinamibacterales > CAVVIG01 > QHWK01. Next base: position 13,199 of record DATFWL010000485.1, read on the forward strand.
AGCGGATCGCCGTCCGCCGCTTTCGTCGACGGGACGAACCCCCAGTCCCACGGGTACGCGATCCCGAGCGGGAGCGGCCGCGAGAGCATCATCATGCCGGTCTCGTCGTCGTATTTGAACTTGGCGACCGCTCCCCGCGGCGTCTCGACCACGACGTTGAGCGAACCGTCAGAACGAAATGGCGTGGCGGGGATCGTCATGTCGCGAACCGCGATGCAACGGCCGCGCCATGGCCGGCCGCCAATCGCGGAGCTTCGAGTTTGCACGGCCGTAAACTCTTGATTACGGGAACGGTTCATCGAGTCGATAGTCTCGGCGCGCTGGCCCGGTATCCGGCGATCCAGGTTCCAGGGGGACATGCCGATGCTTGTTGATCTCGTCGTATTCGACATCGCGGGAACTACCGTCTACGACGGCGACGCCGTGCACCGCTGCCTCGCCGAGGCGGTGGCGCTCGCCGGCGTCGCGCCGTCGCGCGAGGCGATCAACCGCGTCATGGGACTGCCGAAGCCGGCGGCGATCGCGACCTTGATCGGGCTCGAACGCGGCACACCTCCTGACGGCGATGAAGTCGCGCGGCTGTACGCGACATTCGAGCGGCTGATGATCGAGCACTACCGGGTCGGCGCAACCGTGCGGGAGGCCGACGGCGCCACCGTCGTGATGCGCCGTCTTCACGAGTCCGGTGTGAAGGTCGCGCTCGACACCGGCTTCGCGCGCGCGATCACCGACGTCGTCGTCGCCCGTCTCGGATGGGGACCCGATCTGCTCGACCTGACCGTGTCGGCGGACGATGTCGTTCGTGGCCGTCCCAGTCCCGACATGGTGCTGGAGGCGATGAAGCGTTCCGGTGTGAGTGACGCGTCGCGCGTGGCGAAGGTCGGCGATACTCCCGCCGATCTCCTCGAGGGGACCGCCGCCGGGTGCGGCTTCGTGATCGGTGTCACCAGCGGCTCGCACGCGCCGGATGAGCTCCGATCGCAGCCGCACACGCATCTGATCTCCTCGCTGCGCGAGTTGCTGCCGATCGTCGAAGGCCTGCCAGCTGACGAGCGGGCGCCCGGCGACACTTCGATGCCTCTGCTCTTCACCCCCGGTCCGCTGACGACATCGGCGGCCGTGAAGCGGTCGATGCTCCGCGACGTCGGCTCGCGCGATCGCGAGTTCATCGACGTCGTCGCGCGGGTGAGGGCGCGGCTGGTGCAGGTGGCCGCCGCCTCGCAGCCGGCCGGCTTCGAAGCCGTCCTGCTCCAGGGCAGCGGCACCTACGCCGTCGAAGCCATGCTCGGCACGTTCGTGGCGCGCGGCGGCCGCGCGAAGCTGCTCGTGATCGACAACGGCGCGTACGGCGCGCGCATGACCGAGATTGCAAAGGCCTCGGGCGTCGACGTCGTCGCGCTCGGCGGACCGCCGGCCAGTCCGATCGCCGCCAGTGACGTCGCCTGCGCGCTCGCGGGCCATCCGGGCTTCACGCACGTTGCCGCCGTCCACTGCGAAACGACCAGCGGCGTTCTGAATCCGATCCGCGAGATCGGCGCAGCCGCCCACGCCGCCGGGTGCACGTTCCTCGTCGACGCGATGAGCAGCTTCGGCGCCATTCCGATCGACATGGCTCACGACGGCATCGACGCGCTCGCGGCGTCGTCCAACAAGTGCCTCGAAGGCGTGCCCGGGTGTGCGTTCGTCATCGCACGGCGCAGCCTCCTGCAGGCCGCATCGCCGGCGCACAGCGTTGTCCTCGATCTCGGCGCTCAGTGGCGCGGCTTCGAGCGCGACGGGCAGTTCCGATTCACGCCGCCGACGCACGTCGTGCTGGCGCTCGATCGCGCGCTGACGGAGCTCGAGCGCGAGGACGGCGTCGCCGGGCGCGCCGCGCGCTACCACGCGAACCACGAGCGGCTGCTCGCCGGCATGCGGGCGCTCGGATTCGCGGAGGTGGTTGCCGGGGCGTTTCAGAGCGACGTCATCACGGCGTTTCTCTGCCCTGGCGATCCGCTCTTCAGCTTCGACGACTTCTACGAGCGGCTGCGGCGCCGCCACTTCGTGATCTATCCCGGCAAGGTCGCGGGGATCGATTCATTCCGCATCGGCACGATCGGCCGCCTCTACCCTGCCGACATCGAGGCGTTGGTGGCGGCGATCGGCGAGGTCATGCAGGAACTGGGTGTCGAGGCCAGCCCCGTCGCGGGCGGCGCGGCGGACGTGGAGGACGTGGCCGACGCCGTCGCCGAGTTCTTCGCCCGCTCAGGCGGCGAGTCGTACTTCGGCGAGGCGGTGACGCAGCGCGAGCACGCGCTGCAGTCTGCGGCGCTCGCCCGGCAGGCGGGTGCACCGCAGGCGCTGGTGATCGCGGCGCTGCTTCATGACGTCGGGCATCTGCTGCATGGCCATCCGGAGTCGCTCGCGGACAGCGGCGTCGACGACCTCCATGAAGTCGCCGGCCAGCGTTGGCTCAGTCGGTTCTTCGGACCTGACGTGACCGAGCCGGTCCGGCTGCACGTGGACGCGAAGCGGTATCTGTGCGCGACCGATCCCGAATATCTGAACGCGCTCTCCCCTGCATCCCGTCAGAGTCTCGCGCTTCAGGGTGGACCGTTTCAAGGCGAGGATCTGTCCGACTTCGCAGATCGACCATTCGCGCTCGACGCGGTTCGGCTCCGACGCTGGGACGATCGCGCCAAGATGCCCGGCCTCGCCGTCCCCGACCTCGAGCATTACAGGACGATGCTGCTGGCGGTCGCGCGGCGCAGCCCGGTCCACTGAGCATGACGAATGAACGGCTCGCCCGGGCCACGAATGACAGCAGGTCGATCGCGTGTTTACCTGGCGGTTACACCCGCCGCGTATCCTGCATGTCACCCCCTCGTTCCGCCCCCGACGGAGTGCTCCGTGCTGTGGTACGCATCAGGAATCTGGCGTCGGCTCCATGATCATCGTTTGCGTGAGACTCGTGACAAGGAACCGCTGACGGATTCGGACGTTGCAGTCGGCCGCGCAGAAAGACCTGGCGTCAGGTCAGCAACTGAAAGAGGACGCCGGCGACTGCCAGCAATCCCAGCAGACCGAGCTCAATCCATGGTTCCCAGCGATCGACGCGCGGTACTGGATGGAACATACGTCATCCACCCTAACAGGGCGCGCCTCGCCGTACAAGCGAAAAGCGACCGCATCTGAGCGAACGCCGCAGAATTTACACGTTCGTGTTGCGGCGCCCGCCACGGTTGCCTGGCTGGGATAATGTCACCGCATGGATCTGCTCGTCTTCGGACCACATCCCGACGATGCAGAGATCGGCCTTGGGGGTGTCATCGCGCGTCACACGGCCGAGGGCTACAGCGTCGGGGTGATCGATCTGACTGCCGGCGAACTGTCGAGCAACGGCACGCCCGAGACTCGCCGGATCGAAGCCGACGCCGCGGCGAAAGTGCTCGGCCTCGCGTGCCGCGAGAACCTGGGGTGGCCCGACGGCGGGATCGCCAACACGCCGGAGCGCGTTCACTCGGCAGTCGAGACGATTCGCCGCCACCGGCCGCTCTCGATGGCGATTCCGCACTGGAACGATCGGCATCCGGATCACGTCCGCGCCAGCGACGTGTTGACGTCCGCAGCCTTTGCGAGCGGACTCCGCCGCTATGCGGCCGATGGTGACCCCTGGCGGCCCGAGTGGGTGTGCTACTACTTCATCAACGACTCGGTGACGCCTTCCTTCGTCGTCGACGTCTCCCTGCACTACGAGATGAAACGGTCCGCCCTCGCGTGCTATCGCAGCCAGTTCGCGGCGGCTGCTCCTGAGAACGACGCGGTCGCAACGCGCCTGACGGCGCCGACCTTTCGCACGTTGATCGAAAGCCGCGACGCCCAGTTCGGGGCTTTGGCCGGTGTGGCGTTCGCCGAAGGCGTCGTCGTGCGCGAGCCGGTCCAGCGCGAGACGCTTCTCAGGCGATCGAGGTGACCGGGTGCGTATCGCGGTCCTCTGCTACGCGTCGGTCGGCGGCAGCGGTGTCGTGGCGACCGAGCTCGCGCACGCGCTGGCCGAGCGAGGCCACGACGTGCACGTGCTCAGCCGCGAGCGGCCGTTCAGGTGGAAATCCGACGTGCGCGGTCTGTCGTTCGTGCAAGTCCAGATGCCGGACTACCCGCTGTTCCGCGAGCCCCAGTACCTCCTCGGGCTGACCAACTCCATCGTCAGGCTGGCGCGGAGCCAGCCGATCGACATCGTGCATGCGCACTACGCCGTCCCGCATGCGACCGCCGCGCACCTCGCGCGCGAGATGCTGGCGCGCGGCCCTGGCAGCCATCCACCGCGTACCGTGGCGACGCTGCACGGCACCGACATCACGCTGGTCGGCAGCGGCTACGAGACGGTGGTCGGCTACGCGATCGAGCACGCCGACGCCGTCACGGCCGTCTCCGCCAGCCTGCGCGACGATACGATCCGCTCGCTCGGCATTGGGCGCGACATCCGGGTGATTCCGAATTTCCTGGAATGCTCGGAGTGGCGGCGGCGGCCCGATCCCGAGCTGCGCGAGCGCATTTGCGGATCGCACCCGAACCGGCGCGTGCTGATCCATGTCTCGAACTTTCGACCCGTGAAGCGGGTCGGCACTGTCGTCGACGTGTTCCGCCGCGTGCTCGAGCAGCTGGACGCTGTGCTCGTCATGGTCGGCGACGGGCCCGATCGCGTGCCGCTCGAGCACGACGTCGAGGCAGCGGGACTTCGGGATCGCGTGACGTTCGTCGGCGAGCAGCACGACCTGGTGTCGTGGTTATCGTCAGCCGACGTCTTCCTCTTGCCGTCTTCCCAGGAAAGTTTTGGCCTGGCCGCGTTGGAGGCAATGGCCTGCGAGGTGCCGGTCGTCGCCAGTCGTGTCGGCGGACTGCCCGAGGTGATCGAAGACGGCGTGACTGGTTTTCTCTGTCCGCCGGACGCCGTCGACCTGATGACCGCGCGCGTCGTCGATCTGCTGAGCGACGAGGCGATGCGGATTCGGATCGGACGCGCGAGCGCAGCGCACGTGCGCGCGAATTTCTGCACGCACGAGGTCGTGCCGCTGTACGAGGCGTGCTACCGCGCAACGCTCGGGCAAGGCGTATAGAACCACGCGGGCGCCGATCCTCGAGCGACTTTCACTTCCGCGGCACGCGGCGCTGGAGCTCGTCGAGCCAGTTCTGCACCAGGATTATTCGAGCCGACGCTGCCGGCGCGTCGCTGGTGCCGGGGCTTTCCTTGAGCATCAGAAACCGCTGTCCGTCGCGGGACACATCGTACATGCGTCCAGCAATTGGCGCCGGCGCGAGAGCGAGCACGTAGCCGCCAGCCACCATCTGGCTCGGCTTACCGGCTGTGAAGGTCGGTGACGCGGTCCACGGGACGCTTATCACGGCACCCTTTGACACATAGAAGAGTTCCCGTCCGTTCCGCGCCCACAACGGCTGCGAGCCGCCGCCGGTCGAAACCGGCCACTTCCCGGCGTCGACGTCGGGGAAGGGCCGCACGTACACTTCATCGAGACCAGACTCATTGGACTGGTACGCCAGCCAGCGGCCGTCGGGCGAGACCTCAGCGTTCAACTCGTTGAACGGCGTCTGCACGAGCGGTCGTGGTCGCCGATCGCCCGTTAGTGCCAGGAGGAACAAATCCAGATCAGGTGAGCCCCCGACCCTGCCGAATCTCTGCTGCCGAAAGATGAGCGCGGTGCCGTCCGGCGTGACACTCGATGGAACCTGCCCTGCAGTGGGCTGCGTCAATTGTGCGGCGGTTCCGGTGCCGTCCGATCGTTGCCTGAAAAGGCGTCGCGGTAAGTTGGGGCCACCTATCGTACCCGAGGCGTAGATCACAGACTCTCCATCGGGTGTCCAGACGCCATATTGTTCGAAGGTCGGCAGCAGCGTCAGACGGAAGAGCCGCTCGCCTGCAAAATTCCAGATCCAGATGTCGTTGTCCTGATCCCGGACCTCCAGTGCGACGCGGGTTCCGTCGGGCGACAGTCGTGGATAGACATACGCGCGCGGCGCCGCCCTGATCGGCTCCTCGCGCCCGCGTCGATCGACCCACACAAGCGTCCGTGGCCTTTGAGCTGCACCGCCGATGTTGCCGGGAACATCGCCGGGGAAATACGCCAGTGCACCCTGGCTCGCGATCGAAAACTGGGCAGTGACGGCGGCGGCAGCGACGTCTTCTACTATCGGGACCGCGCCTCCCGTCACTGTGAGCGTTGTCAGATCGAATGGAACCGCGAGCAATGTCGCGGAGTAGCGCGCGCGGCGTTGGGAGCCGCCAGCGGCGTAAACGAGATGACCGGTTGGAATGTACCGCGCGTCCGCTCCGTGCGCCACAACGACATCGCGCGTGCCCGAGTCGAGCGACTGGACCACGATCTGCGCGGCGTCGTAGTCAGCGCGAGGCGCGAGCGTGAACAGGATGGCACGCCCACCGGGGAGCAATTGGGGACTCTGCACGATCTGATCCGGCTCGACCTTCACGAGACGCTCAGTCTTACCGCCGTCGCCCGATATGCGCCAGATTCCGGCGCGGTCCGTCGCGCCGCCCTGCTCGCTTTGCCCGTACAGGATTGTGTTGTCAGCGGTCCAACTGACTCCCCACGGGTTCTCAGCTTCACAGAGCACGAAGGGTGCGCCGCCGTTCAGTGAAACCTTCTTGATCTGCCCTCCCGCCCAGAAACCGACCCACTGGCCATCTGGTGAGAAGAACGGCCCTCGTCCCGCCGCCTGTTCAACGCCTTCGGTCCCCGGGATCGGCGTCGCCTCGAGGCGATCCATCCTCCTCAGGTAGAGCCGATCGTTCGACATGTACACGAGACGGCTGCCGTCCGCGGAGAGCGCCAGCGCTTGAACTCCGATAGCAAAAAAGCGGTCGCTGGCTGGCAAGGGGATCGTGAACCGGGCAAGCGCTTTGGACGGCGCCGACACGGTGACGATCGTCCGCGTGGCATACGCCGCAATCGCAGCGACCGCCGCGGCAGCCAGAACGGCGGCGACGACGAGCCTGGCCCTCGATTGAGGCCGCGATGTCACTGAAGCCGGCGCATGCTCCAGGTGCTCGATGATGAAGCGTGCCGTCGAGAGGTCTCCGATTCTCCGCCGTCGATCTTTCTCGAGACATGCCCGGACCAGAGTGACGATGGCGGGTGACAGGCTCGCCGGCAACGCCGTCCAGTTCGGCTCGCCGCGAAGCACCGCTGCGAGAGTATCGGGCAAGTCTTCAGCATCGAAGGCGTGCCGCCCCGTCAGCATCTCGTACATCACGCAACCGAAGGCCCACACGTCGCTCCGCTTGTCAGCCGGACGGCCTTTCGCTTGTTCGGGGCTCATGTACGCCGCGGTGCCGAGCAGGACGCCCATTCGCGTCAGGGCCGGACTCGTCAGTGTCGGGGACGTCGTGGCATCGCCGCCGACCGACACCGCCGGCTCGAGCGCTTTCGCGAGCCCGAAGTCCAACACCTTGACCGTCCCGTCGGGACGGAGCTTGATGTTCGCGGGCTTCAGGTCGCGATGGATGATTCCCTGCTCGTGCGCCGCCTCGAGCGCCTCGGCAATCTGCTTCAGGAGCGGCAGCGCCTCGTCGATCGATATCGGTCCCTGCGCAATCCGGTCCGCCAGCGTCGGTCCCTCGACGAGTTCGAGCACGAGTGCGCGAATGCCATCTGCTTCCTCGAAGCCGTAGATCGCCGCAATGTTCGGATGATTGAGCGACGCCAGCACCTGCGCTTCGCGCGCGAACCGCGCGAGCCGTTCGGCATCGAGGGCGAATTCGATCGGCTGGACCTTCAACGCGACGTCGCGGTTCAGCCTCGTGTCCCGAGCGCGATACACCTCGCCCATCCCGCCGGCGCCGAGTGCTGCGAGTATTTCGTACGTGCCAAAACGGGAGCCAACCCGAACGGTCATGATGATCCGAGTTGACGGTCGGGGGACGCGGTACAGGCCCGGTGCGTCCCGCTCGACGATGGCGCCAGTCTATGCCGGGCTATTGGCCTTGCGCCACTCGTAAACGTGCGGTCAGCTTCCTATTTGTGCACGAGATCGCGACGCGTGCGCCGGCTCATGCGCGGCGCGCGGAGCGGTCCGCCACGACGGTCACCTGCATGTCGCGCGCGAGATGGACGATCCGCTGGACGAACGCCGACGCGAACCACGACCGCAGCGCGCTCGACTTCTCGCGGGTGACGAAGATCTGCGTGACGCCGTGGAGGCGGGCGAACGACACGATCGCCGCCGCCACGTCGTCGCCTTCCAGAATCCTCGTTTCGATGCGCAGGCCGCGCGCGAAGTTGAGGTGACGCTGCACACTCTCCTGCTCGTCGGCGGTCAGGCCGGCGAAATCCTTTTCTTCCGACACATACACCGCGAGGCAGTCGGCGCGGAGATAGTCCGCGACGCGGCGCCCCCGCCTGATGAGCGCCGCGCTCGACGGATTGGGAGTGATCACGAGCAGCAGGTGCTCGGGCGCCTGCGCGCCCGGTCCGGTCGTGGAGGCCGTCGTGATCTCCTCATCGTCGGGACGCCGCGTTTCCACGGAGTAGGCCGCCTGACGCATCGCGAGCTCGCGCAGGGCCACCAGCGTCGATTCCTTGAAGAAGTTCTCGAGCGCCTGGCGCGCCCGCTCAGGCGGGTAGACGACGCCGCGCTCGAGCCGGTTCAACAGCGCCCGCGGCGTGAGGTCGATCATGACGACCTCGTCGGCCTGCTTCAGCACCCAGTCGGGGATCGTCTCCCGGACGCGCACGCCGGTGCTGTGCCAGATCTGATCGTTCAGGCTCTCGAGGTGCTGCACGTTCATCGTCGTCAGGACGTCGATGCCCGCGTCGAGCAGCAGGTCGACGTCTTCCCATCGTTTCAGCCGCGGCGACCCGGGGACATTCGTGTGCGGAAACTCGTCGACGACCGCGACCTCCGGATGCCGACGCAGGATCGCCTCCGTGTCCATCTCCTCGAACGAGGCGCCACGGTACTCGATCGTCCGGCGCGGCACGGTCTCGAGCCCTTCGGTCAGCGCGATCGTTTCCTTCCGGCCGTGCGGCTCGAAATAGCCGATGACGACGTCGATCCCGCGCCGCTTCAAATCGCGGGCTTCGTTGAGCATCTGATAGGTCTTACCGACGCCGGCGGCGTAGCCGAGAAATACCTTGAGGCGGCCGCGTCCCGGCGCATCGCCGGTCATTGCGGAAACACGCGAACGTCGATGCCTTCGGCGTCGCGAATCAGACGGTCGAGCGGCGTGCCGCCAAGCCGGCTGCGCCAGCTGCGGCGGAGATTGTGCCCGACGAAGATCTGCGTGACGCCATGTTCGCGCGCGTACTCGAGGATCGTCCTGACCGGATCCTTCCCTTCCAGCGTTTCGACGCGCGCCTGCTGGGCGCGGGCGAGCGTGACGTTCCGCTCCAGCGCCATCCGGTCGTCGTCGGTCAGGTTCTCCTGCATCACGTAAATCGCGAGCAGCTCGCCGTGAAACCGATCGGCGTTTCGGCGACCGCTGGCCAGCATCCTGGCGGCGTTCGCGCGCGGCGTCATGCAGACGAGGATGCGCTCCTGCGTTCCCCAGGTGGACTGGATGTTGTACAGCCGCAGGTACGCCTCGAGCTGACGATCGACGACGTCGGCCGTCAGCAGCAGCGCGCGCTGCCGCAGCTGCGACAGCTGCTGATCCTCGATGCCGGTCTCGCCGTCGGTCGGCGCGTCGACGATCACCAGTTCTTCGGCGCGATCGACGAACGCCTGCGGAACCGTTTCCGACTTCGTCGTCCCGAGCACGCCGCGCACGAATTCCCGCTGCTCGGCGATGTACTCGAGGTTGATCGAAGTCAGCACCGAGATGCCGGACTCGAGCAATTCGTCGACGTCCTGGTACCGATTGAGGTGACGGCTGCGCGGAGGATTGGCGTAGGCGAGCCCGTCGACGAGGCACACCTGCGGGTGCCGCGCGATGACGGTCGGCACGTCAATCACCGGCACGCCGCCGTCGTTCTTCGTGGGAATGATCGGCAGCGCGCGGATGATCTCGGCCAGCCCGGCGTCTTCGTCCGGCTGCATCGCCGCGATGACCACATCCTCGCCGCGCTCCCGGCGGCGGCGTCCTTCATCGAACAGCTTGAACGACTTGCCGACGCCGGAGGCGTAGCCAAGAAAAATCTTCAGCTGCCCGCGATGCTCGGCGCGTTCGGCCGCCTCAATCTGCCGAAGGAGCGCCTCCGGGTCGCGATGGTCGTGGGGCGTCATGCGGTCAGGATTTCGTCCCAGCCGCCGGCCGATTCCAATTGATCGACGGCGGGTTGTCTTCATAATGCCTGAAGTTGTTTATGAAAGCTGGCGCAGTCGCTCGGGCTGCAGTCGTGACGGCCGGCGCACTGCTGCTCGGCGCGGGCATACTGCTGTCGCGGGCGCCGTCGACCCATATCGACGAGCTGGGATGGCTGGCGTTGGGCCTCGCGATCGTGGTGACCGCCGCGTTGATTGGCGGTCACACCGCTGCACGCCTCGGGCAGGCCGCCGTGCTCGGCGAACTGCTGGCCGGTGTGACGCTCGGCGCCCTGGCGGGACCGTTACGGCTTCAGTTCATCGCGACCGATCCATTTCTGGACATCCTGGCGCGCATCGGCATGCTGCTGCTGATGTTCGAGGTCGGTCTCGATCTGTCCGTGCGCGATCTCTTCGCGGTCGGACCGTCCGCGCTGCTGGTCGCGTTCATCGGCACGGCGGCGAGCCTCGCCATCGGCACCGGGGCGGCCACGCTCCTGACGCCGGCTGCACCGCAAGCCACCCATATTTTCATTGGCGCTGCGCTCACCGCGACGAGCGTGGGGATCACCGCACGCGTGCTCAAGGACCTCGGCGCATCGCGAAGCACGGAAGCGCGCGTCGTGCTCGGCGCCGCCGTGGTAGACGATGTGCTCGGGCTCGTCGTCCTCGGCATCGTCGCGGCATGGTTTGCACCTCGACCGGGCGCCGCCGGACCGGGAGACGTCTCCATTGCGGCGCTGATCATGAAGACCGTCGGGTTCCTCGTGCTGGCAATCGTGCTCGGCAGCCGGCTGACGCCGTCGTGGTTCCGCCAGGCGGCCAGGCTCCGCACGAAAGGTGCGCTTCTCGGCGTGGGCCTCTGCTTCTGCTTCTTCCTGTCATGGGCCGCGAACAGCATCGGTCTGGCGGCCCTGGTCGGCGCGTTTGCCGCAGGGCTGGTGCTCGAAGACACGCACTCGGAGATGTTCGTTCGCCGCGGCGAACGGCCCCTCGGCGAACTCCTCGAGCCGATGACTTCGTTTCTGGTACCGGTTTTCTTCGTGCTGGTCGGCTTCCGCGTCGATCTCCGGGCGCTGACGCAACCGGCGACGCTGGCCGCTCCGCTGGCGTTGACGGTCGCCGCCATCGCCGGCAAGCTCTGTTGCAGCGCGGGGGTGCTGGCGCCCGGGGCGAGCAAGCTGACCGTGGCGATCGGGATGATCCCGCGCGGTGAGGTCGCGCTGGTGTTCGCCGCGCTGGGCGGCACCTTCAGGGTGCAGGGCGCCCCGCTCCTGGATCGGCACGGCTACGCGGCGATCGTCGCCGTCGTCATTCTGACCACGCTCCTCACGCCGCCAGCCCTCAAGTGGAGTCTGCGTTCACGCGCCGGCGATCGGGTTGTCCCGCGGCCGGCAGCGTGAGGCGAACCCGCGTACCGCACGACTGGCGGTCGGTCTCGCTGTCAATGCTGAACGAGCCGCCGTGGGCGGTGACAACGTCGCGAACCATCGTCAGACCGAGCGCCGTCGGCAGCGACCCTTGCGCCGCGCCGGCGGACAACAGCGCGAGCATGTCACGCGACATTCCCGGGCCGTCGTCCTGAATGTCGATGGAGATGTCGCCTCTGACCCCATCGTAGCCGGCGTGCACGACAATCGACCCGCCGGGCATCGTCGTCGATCCGTGCCGGACGTAGCGGAGCGCATTGCCGACCACGGCCGTGATCGCCCACGCGATCTTCACCCGATCCATCGGCACGGCCGCGGGCACGTTGTCATCGACGCGAACTGTCAGCGAGATGTCGAACGCATCTGCCTGCCGGCGCAACAACTCGAGGCTGGCGCCGAGCAGATCGCGGATGTCGGTGTCGACGCGACGCAACGGCATCGCATCGAGGGCATGCGCGCGCGCGTCATCCGGCGACGCCACTGTACTCCAGGAATTCGGCCTCCACGGGCATCGCTCATTTTCGCGGGAATCGCTCATCGAGGGCCAGGTTCAGCTCGAGCACGTTGACGGTAGGCTCGCCAACAAATCCGAGCGTGCGATCGTCCGTATGCCTGGAGATGAGTGCCTGGACCTGGTCGAGCGGCACGCCGCGGGCCCTCGCGACCCGCGCCGCCTGGATCTCCGCGTTTCGCGGGCTGATGTGCGGATCGAGACCCGACGCCGACGCCGTGACGGCATCGGCCGGAAGCGGCGTCTTCGGCGTGAACACCAGCGGCGACTGCGCGTCGTTGAACGCCTTGATCAACCCGACGTCGTCGAGGGCGCCGTGCGCGTCCCTGAACCCATCCAGCGGTCTCGAGGACTCGAATGGAATGTCGTTGTCGACGCAGTAGTGGACGATTCGATCCTTGATGCCATCGAAGTCGACGACTTCGTGCTTCTGGTCGTCGAGTTTGATCGTCCCGTTGAACAACTTGGCGCTGGTCGGACCGAGGTTCGTCCCGCCGCTCGCCGTGGGATCGTATCCGCCTGCGCCGGCGGCGGATGGTCGCGGGTGGAAGTAGTCCGGCTTCGTGAAGTTCTGCCCGAGCAGCCGCGAACCGACGACCTGACCGTTGACGGAGACGAGGCTGCCGTTCGCCTGATCCGGAAACACGACCTGTGCGATGGCCGTGATCAGTCCCGGGTACGCGAGGCCGGTGATCACCGTCATCGCCGCCATCATCAGAAATCCGGTCTTGAGTTCTTTCAGCATGATCGTTAACGGTCCGGCTAAAGCCGGACACTACGGCCACGTCCAATTGGTCCGGCTAAAGCCGGACACCACAGCGACCCGAGCGGTCGGCGCCTGACGGACTGCGGTAGAGTCCGGCTTTAGCCGGACCTTCGTCCTACGCCAGATGCAGGACACCCAGCAACCGATCGATCGCCCAGATGCACGGGAACGGCGCCACTAGTCCGCCGATGCCGTAAATCAGCAGGTTGCGTCGCAGCATCTGCGCCGCGCTCTGCGGCCGGTATCGCACACCGCGGAGCGCGAGCGGCACCAGCGCGACGATGATCAAGGCGTTGAAGATCACCGCTGCGAGCACGGCGCTCGCCGGCGTGCGCAAGTACATGATGTTCAGTTTCGCCAGCGCCGGATAAGTGGTCATGAACATCGCCGGGATGATCGCGAAATACTTCGACACGTCGTTCATGATCGAGAACGTCGTCAGCGCACCGCGGGTAATCAGCAGCTGCTTCCCGATGGCGACGACCTCGATCAGCTTCGTCGGGTTGCTGTCGAGATCGACCATGTTCCCCGCCTCACGCGCCGCAGTCGTGCCGGTGTTCATCGCCAGACCGACGTCGGCCTGCGCCAGCGCCGGCGCGTCGTTGGTGCCGTCGCCGGTCATCGCGATCATGCGGCCCCCCGCCTGCTCCTTCCGGATGTATTCCAGCTTGTCCTTCGGGGTCGCCTGCGCCAGAAAATCGTCGACCCCCGCCTCCGACGCGATCGCCGCCGCGGTGAGCGGGTTGTCGCCCGTGACCATCACCGATCGGATACCCATCGCGCGCAGCTGAGCGATGCGTTCCTTCATGCCGATCTTGACGATGTCCTTCAGATGGATGACGCCGAGCAGCTGCGGTCCGTCGGCCACGGCGAGCGGCGTGCCGCCCATCCGCGAGATCCGGTCGGATAGTTCGGTGATCTCCGTCGGAATGCGCCCGCCCTGCTCCTTGACGAACGTGACCACCGCGTCGGTGGCGCCCTTTCTCAACTGGCGGCCTTCGAAGTCGACACCGCTCATCTTCGTGTAGGCCGAGAAGGGAATGAACTTCGCGTGGTGCGAGGCGATCTCGCGTCCGCGCAGCCGGTATTTCTCTTTCGCGAGCACGACGATCGACCGCCCTTCGGGTGTCTCGTCGGCGAGGCTCGAGAGCTGCGCCGCGTCGGCGAGCTCCGCTTCGCTCACACCCGGCGCGGCCAGGAACTCGACCGCCTGACGGCTGCCCAGCGTGATCGTGCCGGTCTTGTCGAGCAGCAGCGTGTTGACGTCGCCGGCGGCTTCGACTGCCTTGCCGCTCATCGCCAGCACGTTGTGCTGCATCACGCGGTCCATGCCGGCAATGCCGATCGCCGACAGCAGCCCGCCAATGGTCGTCGGGATCAGGCACACCAGCAGCGCGGTGTAGACGGCAATCGACGGTGCGGTGCCGGCGCCCGCAGAGCGGACACTGTAGATCGCGTACGGAACGAGCGCCACGACCGCCAGCAGGAAGATGATCGTCAATCCCGCGATCAGGATGTTGAGGGCAATCTCGTTCGGCGTCTTCTGCCGCTCGGCGCCCTCGACGAGCGCGATCATCCGATCCAGGAACGTCTCGCCAGGATTGGACGTGATCTTCACCTTGATGCGATCCGACAGGACGCGGGTGCCGCCGGTCACGGCGCTCCGGTCCCCGCCAGACTCGCGGATCACCGGCGCGCTCTCGCCGGTGATCACCGACTCGTCGACCGTCGCCACCCCGTCGATCACTTCCCCGTCACCGGGAATCGTCTCGCCCGCCTCGCAGATCACCACGTCTCCGGCGCGCAGCTTCGACGAGGGCACCGGCTCGACGCGCCCGCTCTCGGCGACCCGATTCGCGGTCGTCTCGGTCTTGGTCTTCCGCAGCGATTCCGCCTGCGCCTTGCCACGCGCCTCGGCCATCGCTTCGGCGAAGGTGGCGAACAGCACGGTGAACCACAGCCACAGATCGATCTGCAGCTCGAACCCGATCGCGCCGCTGCCGGCGACGATGTCGCGCACGAGGAACAGCAGGACCAGCGCCGCGCCGACCTCGACGACGAAGATCACCGGGTTCTTCATCAGCGTGATCGGATTCAGTTTGAGCACCGCATCTCTCGAGGCGCGGCGCAGAATTTCCGGATCGAACAGCGGCCGTGCCCGGACGAGCTTCTTCGGGATGAGCGATCCGTCGGCTGGCGCCGGTGAAACCGGTGCCGGGACAGGCGGAGCCGAGGCAACGACTCTGGCGGGCATGAGCTAGCTCCAGGACGACAGCGATCCGGCCAGCGCCGCGAACAGCTTGCCCTCGTGCATCAGAAAGTGTTCGACGATCGGTCCGAGCGACAGCGCCGGGAAGAACGTCAGCGCGCCGACAACGATCACCGTCGCGACGAGAAGGCCGACGAACAGCGGCCCGTGGGTCGGCAGCGTCCCCGCCGAGGTCGGGACCGCTTTCTTGCTGGCCAGGCTGCCGGCGATCGCCAGCGCCGGGATGATGAAGAGGAACCGGCCGAACAGCATGCACAGTCCGCCGGTGAGGTCGTACCACGGCGTGTTCACCGTGATGCCGGCGAACGCGCTGCCGTTGTTCTCGGTCTGGCTGGTGTACGCATAGAGGATTTCGCTCAGACCGTGCGCGCCGGAGTTATTGAGGTTGGCGATTGCCGGCCCCTGCGGATTCCAGTAGCCGCCCTTCGCGAACGGGATCACGGCGGTGGCGCCGGAGAAGACGAGGATGAACAACGCGGTCGCGAGGATCGCGAATAGCGCCATCTTCACTTCTTTCTGCTGGATCTTCTTGCCGATGTACTCGGGCGTGCGACCGACCATCAGCCCGGCGATGAAGACGCCGACGATCGCGTACAGCAGCATGCCGTAGAGGCCCGCGCCGACGCCGCCGAAGATCACTTCGTCGGTCTGCATGTTGAAGAGCGGGACCAGCCCGCCGAGTGGCGTGAAGCTGTCGTGCCAGCTGTTGATCGCGCCGCAGCTGGCGTCGGTGGTCACCGTCGCGAACAGCGCCGACGCCGCGATGCCAAGGCGGGTCTCCTTGCCTTCCATGTTGCCGCCGGCCTGCATCTCCGTCGGCGCGCTCTCGACGCCGAGCGACGTCAGCGTCGGGTTGCCCGACTGCTCGGCCGCATAGGCGATGAACGCGCCGACCAGGAACATCGCCGCCATCGCCCAGAAGAGCGCCCAGCCCTGGCGCGGATCCCTCACCATGTGGCCGAACGTATACGTGAGGCCGGCGCCGATCACGAAGATCAGCACGATGTGCAGCAGGTTCGTGAACGGCGTCGGACTCTCGAACGGGTGCGAGGAGTTGGCGTTGAAGAAGCCGCCGCCGTTGGTGCCGAGCATCTTGATCGCCACCTGCGAGGCGACCGGTCCCTGCGCGATCGTCTGCGTCGCCCCTTCGACTGTGTTCGCGACCGTGTAGGGATGGAAGTTCTGAATCGATCCGCGCGACACCAGGACCAGCGCGGCGACCAGCGAGAGCGGCAGGAGGACGTACAGCGTCGCGCGGGTGAGATCGACCCAGAAGTTGCCGATGCGGTCGGTCTCGTGGCGCGCGAACCCGCGCACCAGCGCGATCGCAACCGCCATACCGGCCGCCGCGGACACGAAGTTCTGCACCGCCAGCGCCGCCATCTGCACGAAATAGCTGAGAGTCGATTCGCCGCTGTACCACTGCCAGTTCGTGTTGCTCATGAAGCTGACGGCGGTGTTGAACGCCTGATCCGGGTTCACCTGGCTCGCGCCAAAGCGCTGCGGATTCAGCGGCAGGACGCCCTGCAGCCGCACAATCGCGTAGGTGAAGAGGAACGCGAAGAAGCTGAACGAGAGCACTGATGCGGCGTACTGCGTCCAGCGCTGTTCCTCGTCCTCGCGAACGCCGCACATGCGATACACGATCGTCTCGAGCGGCCGGACGATCGGGTGCAGGAACGTGCGCTCGCCCTGGAACACCCGCGCCATGAACAGGCCGACCGGCTTGGTGAGCACCAGGACGACCGCGAAGAACGCGAGAATCTGCAGGACACCGACACTGGTCATGGACGCGCCTCAGAACCGCTCGGGCCTGAACATCGCCCACCCGAGGTACACGAGCAAGAGAACCGACACGATGCCGGACACGATGTAATCGAACATGGCTAGACGCGATCGCAGGCCTTGGCGATCGTCCACAGCAGGAGAAATCCGCCGGCGCCAACCGCGAGGTAGAACAGATCGAGCACGGCCCCACTCTAGGAGCGGCGGCCTTAGGAAGTCATTAATCGGCTATTAGGATTTCTGCTGGGGGTCGGTGCCCGCCATGTTCAGCCGGTAGCCCACCCACGGTTCTGTGAGGAGCAGCACCGGGCTGGACGGCTTCGGCTCGATCTTCTTGCGCAGCTGATTCACGAACACCCGCAGGTAGTCGACCTGGTCGCCGTAGTCGGGTCCCCACACGGCCTGCAGGAGCTCGCGGTGCGACACGGTCTTGTTGGCGTGGGCGACCAGGTAGCGGAGCAGCTCGAACTCCTTGGGCGTCAGCCGTACGGTCTTTCCTTTCGCGGTGACCTGCCGGGCGTCGAAATCGACCTCGACGGCGCCGATCGCGATCCGGCCGCTCGGCGCCTGCGCCGACGGCGTCCGCCGCAGCGCCGCGCGGATGCGCGCCAGCAGCTCCGGCGGGTTGTACGGCTTGGTGATGTAGTCGTCGGCGCCGGCGTCGAGCGCCTCGACCTTATCGGCCTCGGTGTCCCGGACGGTCAGCATGATGATGCCGATGTCCGACTGGCTGCGGATGGCGCGGCACGTTTCGAGGCCGTCCATGCCCGGCATGTTCATGTCGAGCAGCACCAGATCGAACCGCGCGGCGCGCAGCTTGTCGAGCCCCGCATCGCCGCTCGGCGCATCGTCCACTTCGTAGCCCTGCCCGGTCAGGGTGACCCGCATCACCCGGCGAATCTGCGGATCGTCGTCGACAACGAGGATGCGTCCTGCGCTCATTCGTGGGATTCTCCGCGCGGCAGCGCCAGGGTGAACGCCGTGCCCGCGTCCGGCGTCGAGGTGAGAGACAGCGATCCGCCGTGCGAGCGGGCGATCTGCTGCACGATCGCCAGCCCCATGCCGGTGCCCGGAATGTTCCGGGCGCGTGAACCACGATAGAACCGCTCCACCACCCGCGGCCGTTCCGACTCCGGAATTGTCGAGCCCGAGTTCCTGACGCTGATCTCCACGACGCCGTTGCTCTCCGCCTGCAGCTCGATGGTCGATGTCGGCGGCGAGTACTTCAGCGCGTTGTCGAGCAGCTGACGCAGGGCGAGCTCGAGCAGCCCCCGATCGGCGTCCACGGTGAGCGTCTCGCCGACGTGTTCGACCAGCTGGTGGCCATCGAGGCGGTGCTCGAACCGCCGCAGCGTCGCGTCGATGATCGAACGCAGATTGTGGCGTTCGCGATGCACCGCGAAATCGCCGGCATCGATCCGCAGCATCTGGATCGCGTCGGTGACCAGGCCCTGGAAGCGATCGAGATCCTCGTCCAGGATCGCCGCCAGCTCGCGATCGCGGGCCGCAACGGTCGTGCTCGTGAGGAGACTGCTCGCGGCCGCTTTCATCGACGTCAGCGGGGTCTTGAATTCGTGCGCCAGCGCGTCGAGCACCGTCGCGCGCAGCTCGCTGCTGTGCCGCGCCGCCTCGGCGCGGGCCGTCGCTTCCTCGCCGCGCGCGCGCTCCAGGCCGATCGCCGCGAGGTTGGCGATCGAATGCAGTACCGTGTCGCTCAAGTCGGCGTGCATCACCGCGACGCTGCCAATCGACTGGCCGCCCAGTTGAATCGCGATTACCTTGAAGCCGCTCGGCTCGGCGATCGCGACGCCGCGCCGGGCGACCTCGCGCAGCTTGTCTTCGCTTCCGGAGACGTCCAGCGGACCGGCCCACGAGACCGAATCGCGCCGCTGATCGTAGATCCCGACGCCCTGCAGCCCGAATGCGTCGGCGATGTGACGGGCAATCGCCGCCGGAAGCGACGCGCCGCCCTCGGACAGCAGCAGTGCACGGCTGAGCGCGTACAGCCGTTCGAGGTCGGCCTGCCGGTTGAGCGCCTCGATGTTGCGCGCCCGCGCGCGGCCCGAGAGCTGGCTGGCGACGATCGCCGTCGCCAGGAACGCAATCAGCGCCACCCAATTCTGCGGATCCGCGATCGTCAACGTTCCGACCGGCGGCAGGAAGAAGAAGTTCAGGCACAGCATCGCCGCGAACGACGCGATCGTCGACTCGGCGATGCCCCAGGTGGTCGCGATGAGCAGGATGACGACGACGTAGGTCAGGGCGATGGTGGTCGGGTTGACCGGGACGAACGCGGCGTACCCCGCGGTGACGGCGGCGACGGCGGCGAGGGATGCGACGATCCGGCCGGTCATCACCAGACGCGTGTTCATCGTGATCGTCCACCGAGCGTATGCCAGGTCTCAGGGTGGATCCAAACCGGCGGCGCCGCGTACTCTGTCGGCGGCCGGAGTATCGCTGATTGCCCGCGAAGGACTTCTTGACAGAGAGCTTACTACGCTCGCTGAGGAGGCCACGAATGCTGACGCGATTGACGACGCCGCTGGCGGCGGCCGGAGTGCTGATTCTCGCGGCGCTGCCGGCTGCAGCCCAGGATGCCGATCGGGACGCCGAGATCCGGCGACGGATTGCCGCGCTCGAGCAGCAGCTCGCCGAGCTGAAGGCGCTCGTGGACGAGAGACCAGCGGCGCGGCAGGCGACGGTCAGCCACGACCAGTCGGATGCCGGCGATTCCCTCCACGGCCTGCAGTTCGGCGCGGCGCTGGACACTTACTACGGCTACAACTTCAATCGCCCGATCGGACGGGTCAACCTGCTGCGTGCCTACGACGTGACCAGCAACAACTTTGCGCTGAACCAGGCCAACCTGATCGTCGAATCGCCGCCCAATCTCGATGCCGGACGCCGGCTTGGCGGCCGACTCGACCTGCAGTACGGCCAGGCGACCGAAACGCTGCAGGGCAGCGGCGTCAACGAACCGCGCCCGCAGGTGTATCGCAACATATTTCAAGCGTATGGGACTTACGTCTTCCCTGTCGGCCGCGGACTGACACTGGACTTCGGCAAGTGGGCCAGCGCGCTCGGGTTCGAGAACAACTACGTGAAGGATCAGATCAACTACTCGCGATCGTACTGGTTCAACTTCCTGCCCTTCTATCACACCGGCGCGCGTGTGAACTACAAGATCAACGACGGCGTCGCGCTGAACTACTGGATTACCAACGGCACTCAGCAGACCGAAGCCTTCAACAACTTCAAGGACCAGTTCGCCGGTGTCGTGCTGCAGCCGACGAAGTCGGTCACCTGGAACGTGCAGTACTACCTTGGCCAGGAGCATCGTGACGTAGAGCCTGCGCTCAATCCGGGCCTGCCCACAATCCCGACGCAACCTGGTCTGTCGATCACGCCTGTCGTGCCGTATTTCGCCGGCAAGCTCCACATCTTCGACACCTATGCGACGTGGCAGGCGTCGCCGCGTACCACGATCGGCATGGAAGGTGACTGGGTGCTCAGCCGGAACCAGCCACCGACGGCCGATTCTCGCGTGTACGGCGGCGCCGTCTACGCGAAGCGGCAGCTGACGGACAACACGGCGCTTGCCGGACGCGCAGAATTCATGCGCGATCAAGGCGGGTTGTTCAGCGGCGTGACGCAGTCGCTGAAGGAAACGACGATTACCTATGACTATCGCCCGGCCGCGGACGGTTTCCTGATCCGCGCCGAGTGGCGGCGCGACTTCTCCGACACGCCGTTCTTCCTGACCAACACCGCCGGCAGCGTGAAGGACGATCAACAGACCGCGACGCTCGGTCTGGTCTGGTGGTGGGGAAACAAACGGCAGGCATGGTGACGGGAAATCCTTAGCTGCGGCTAAGGACTTCTTAATGACGCGGCCGCTACGGTGGATCGCATGAACATCGCCTCGACACGAGTGCTGTTCGTGCTCACCGCAGCGCTCACCGCTGGAATCGTCGGCATCGGCCATGCGCAGGAGCCGGTGCCGCAGGAACTGGTGCCGACCGCCGCCGAATCGACGACCGAGCAGCCCGCGCAGCCGGAGCCGGTGAAGAAGCCGGATCCGTTCGCCTTTGCCGACTTCACCTGGTTGAGCGGCAATCCCAGGACGAAGGAATCGCCGCTCGACTCGAAAGTGTTCACCGG
>DATFWL010000486.1:0-2477 GCA_035259385.1 Vicinamibacterales bacterium
TCAGCACGACGATGATCTACACGCACGTGCTGAGCCGCGGCGGGCTTGGCGTCAGGAGTCCGATGGATCGCCTGTGAGTGTCATTAACCCGCGGCGGTTTCGCAGCCATCGGCGGCGAGCGTCGTAGCGTGCAGCGGGCAACCAGCTGGATACAGACGCTTTCCATCGTTCATCGAATGAACTGGGCCCGGCGTTATCTGCGAGTCGTTCGCAGCTACTGTAGTTCGTCGTCAATCTAATTCTGGCCGTGTGAACAAGCTCCACGATGCTAAGATCCGGGCCCTCAAAGAGTTCGACCGTCAGCGAGGGCGCGTCAATGTCCTTCAATCGCTGCGAAGCGATTGAGGTCAAGTCCAATATGTCCTGTAAAAGCCAGAAGCGTTTGTTTTCCTCCGCGAACTGAACTTTCCCTCTTTTACCGAAGATCGCGAAACTTACCTCGGCCTGAGCATTGTTCGTCATCGTGAGAACTGCTTCTTGAGCAGCCACGTCATCGCTCCGCGGGGTGGTGGTCGGCCTGTGACGATCTGTAGGACCTCTTTCCCATCGTCAACGATGACGAATTCCCACTTCGCCACTCCGAACGGCGTGTTGGCCAAAGATGCAGAACCGCGGCAGTCGGGATTCACGGTATAGGTGCCGTTCGGGTTCGTGATGTGCTGGATTTCACCCTCCTTGTGGACTTCGGTCAAGGCGAGAGACCACGTCCCCTTGCCATCAAACGTGACGACGCCCACGCCATTTCTCGCATTCCCTGTTGGATCGAAGCCAGTTTGGAGCACACCGTAGCGGCCTACGAGCTGGGCATTCGTGCACGGCGGCTCAGGCTGGGCCTGGGCGTTCGCCGCGGTCCCACGGAGCAACGCGTTGGCACTTACGATTAACGCCACCATGATTGCCTTCATCGCCATCCTCCTGGTCAAGTCCTCATTCCTGTAAAGCTCGAAGGCGTTGGGATCTTCCTCCATCCGTTCAGGCGGCAGCGTCCTCTTTCGCCGGGGCGACCGCGGCGCGAAGCTGCTGCAACTGCTTCAGGTCCCGGACGGCCATGTGAATTCCACGCCAGTGCCTCGACGCCGTGATCAAACTCGCATACAGCAACGACAGACACGAGCGCTCCGTCGGAAACCGCGGAATCACTTTTGTACGCCGGCGGCTTTCGCCGTTCAAGCGTTCGAGGCGATTGGTCGTCCTGATCCGCTGGTGATGCGCCTCGGGAAAGCGCAAATAGGTGACGCACTCCTCCAGGTCCCGCTCGAGGCACTCCATCGCCGCCGGATACCGGTCCTTGAATTTCGCGATCAGGTCGCGCCCGCGCTTCACCGCAGCGGCGTAGGTCGGCGCCAAGAAGATCTGCCGGACCAAACCCTTCATCTTGGCCTGCATCAGTCGCGGGAGTTTCGCGAGGATGTTGCGCATCTTGTGGACTTGGCATCTTTGGCGATAGGCGCGCGGCCACGCGCGCTTCACCGCCTTCACCAGCCCTGGCGCGCCGTCCATCACGACCAACAGGGGATCCCGCAGTCCACGGGCCACCAGATCCTGGAGGAACGTGAGCCACGCGTCATACGATTCGCGCGGCCCCAGGTCCAGATGCAACAGGATCGGGCGGCCGTCTTCTAACAGCGCGTACGCCGACAGCACCCCTTCCTTCTCGTCCGACCCGCGTCGCGCGGCGTGATATTGCCCGTCGAGAAACAGATACACGACCGGCAGCTCGCTCAGATCCCGCCGCCGCCAAGTCTCGAACTCCTGGTTCAACTGCTGCGTCACGCGACTGACGGTGCTTTTGCTCAAGCGGCTCGCGCCGAACGTGTCGTGATAGAGCGCGCTGACATCTTGCGTCGACAGCCCGCGGACATACATCCCGCGGACGAGCGTCTCCAGATCCGCGGTCCGCGTGCGCAGCCGGTCGACGACCGTTGGCCGAAACGCCTCGTCGGTGCCACGCAGCTGCGGCACCGCGAGCTCCAACGCGCCTGCTTCTGTCTGCACGTGTTTGGGCTCATAACCATTGCGCCAACCGACTCGCTGCCGATCGCCGCGCCGATAATGCCCCCGCCCGAGAAACGCCGTCGCCTCCGCCTCGATCGCGACCTGCAGCATGTAGCGGGCCAGGCGACCGACGAACCCCATCATCGGCGGTTCCCCCGGCGCCCGCGACGTCTCGGTGTGCCCCAGCAACCCTTCGATTTCTTCTCTCAATCGGACGCTCGGTGGTACTCTCTTCATGGCGTTGATCTCCTTCGGCCCCGCTACCAACGGGGCTCTCTGGTTTGAGTCACCAGGAGGATACCAACGCCTCTTTGCTTTTACAGGAAGTTTAGGACGTCACCTCGATGCGGAATCGATTCTCGAAGCGCAAGTGATAGTGACGGAGGTCGAGGCCGAGCGCTCGTGGCAATTCGGAAAACGGTGGATATCCCGGATGCGGCACCACCACGTTAGCGCCTGGCTCAGCAATGGCGCAGAAGATT
>DATFWL010000487.1:0-26024 GCA_035259385.1 Vicinamibacterales bacterium
CGCTGGTGGTCATCTTCGTGCCGGTGGCGTTCATGACCGGCCAGATCGGGCGGTATTTCTACAGCTTCGGCCTCACCTCGGCGGCCGCGATCATGCTGTCGATGTTCGTCTCCTTCACGCTCACGCCCGCGCTGTGCGCGATGTGGATGAAAAAGGACGACATCAAGGCCGATCACTCGTCGACCAGGGCGCACGGCTTCTACGCGAAGATGGACGCCGCCTACGGCCGGATGCTGGTCTGGTCGCTCCGCCACCGCGCCGTGATGATGGGCATCGCCGGCCTCGTCGTGGCCTCGGCGGTGGTGCTCTATCCCTACGTCGGCAAGGAGCTCGTGCCGGACGACGATCAGGGCGAGTTCAGCATCAACATCCGCCTGCCGCGCGGCACCAGCTACCAGCGGACCGAGGAGTTCATCAAGCCGATCGAAAAGGAAGTGCTGGCCCTGCCCGCGCTCGAGCGCGTGATGCAGAACGTGAACTCGGGGTTCGCGAACTTCAACATCATGATGGTGCCGCTCGAGGAGCGGAAGATCTCGCAGCAGCAGCTGATGATCCAGGCGCGGCAGATGCTGCGGACGTATCAGGGCGCGCGGATCAGCGTGTCGGGCGGCACCGACATTTCGGGCGCGTCCTCCGGCGGCCGCGGCTTTGGCGGTCCCGGCGGCGGCGGCGGTGGTGGCGGCGGCGGCGGGTTCAATCGTCTGAACATCCTGATTCAGGGTCCGGACATCGAGCAGCTGCAGGCCTACACCGTCCAGCTGATGGACAAGGTCCGCGAGATCCCCGGCGTCGTCGACGTCGACACGAACTTCGAGCCGACGCAGCCGGAGCTGCGGATCAACGTCGACCGCGCCCGCGCCGCAGACCTCGGCGTCAACATCGACACGCTCGCCAACAACCTGCGGACGATGGTCGGCGGCGAGGAGGTGTCGGAGTTCAAGGACGGCGACGATCAGTTCAAGGTGCTGCTGCGCCTGGACGAGCCGTACCGCCGGCCCGAGATCATGGCCAACCTGCTGATTGCGTCGGCGCCGCTGCAGGGGGGCGCCGGCGCCGGCGGAACCGGGCGCGTCAAGGTCAGCGACGTTGCGCAGCTGAAAAACGACTACGGGCCTGCGTCAATCGATCGCTACAACCGCCAGCGTCAGATCTCGGTGAACGCGAACCTGCAGGGCGTGCCCCTGAACACGGTCCTCACCGAGGCACGCGCGAAGGTGGACGAGCTGCATCTGAAGCCGGGTTACCAGGCGGTGTTCGGCGGCAGCGCGCGCACGCTCGCCGAGGCGTCGAGCAACTTCACCATCGCCATGGTCCTCGCGGTGGTGTTCATCTACATGGTGCTGGCGTCGCAGTTCAACAGCTTCATCCACCCGCTGACGATCATGACGTCGCTGCCGCTGAGCCTTCCGGCCGGACTGAT
Source organism: Vicinamibacterales bacterium (assembly GCA_035259385.1). Classification (GTDB taxonomy): domain Bacteria; phylum Acidobacteriota; class Vicinamibacteria; order Vicinamibacterales; family CAVVIG01; genus QHWK01. The sequence continues at coordinate 1,421 of DATFWL010000487.1, forward strand.
TGCGTTGATGGCGTTCGGGATGACGATCAACGTCTACAGCGCCATCGGGCTGATGATGCTGTTCGGGATCGTGAAGAAGAATTCGATCCTCCAGGTGGACTACACCAACACGCTGCGCTCGCAGGGAATCGAGCGCCATGAGGCGCTGATCCAGGCGAACCATGTCCGCCTGCGGCCGATTCTGATGACGACCATCGCGATCGTCGCCGGGATGATCCCGATCGCGCTCGGCCGTGGCGCCGGCGCCGGATCGCGGGCGTCGATGGCGGTCACGATCCTGGGCGGGCAGGTCCTGTGCCTGCTGCTGACGCTGCTCGTCACCCCGGTGGTGTATTCCTACTTCGACGACGTGCGGGAATGGAGTCCGGCCGGAGCCCTCCGCCGCCTGTTCGGACGGGGTGTGCAGAAGCCGGCAGCCGTGGGCCAAGGCGGCCGCTGAGCGGCTGCGCCGGGGCCCGAGTGTGGGAGTGTAGGCCCATGGGCTGGGCAGGGGGGACTGATACGTGCTTCCCATCGGTCATACCCCAGCCAGCCCACGGGCCCATCGGTCCCACACTCCCCTCCTGTCAACCATCAGCTAAGCTCTCCCCGTCCAACCGTTTGTAGTGAACGGCCCTTCGACAACGCCGGGGCCGTTCCGAACGGGGCCCAAGGACGGACTGTGACAGCGGCGGTGATGACGCTGAGCGCCGAACCTCCGGTCAGAAGCGGACTCGACGGCGACGTGGCTCTGGCAGCCGCCGGGGATTCCTCCGCCTTCGAGCGGCTCTACCGGACGCACGTCGCCAAGATCCACAGCCTGACGCGCCGGATGCTCGGAACGAACGACGCCGACGAAGTCACGCAGGACATCTTCGTCAGAACCTGGCAGAAGCTCGGCCAGTTCCGCGGCGAATCGGCGTTCTCGACCTGGCTGCACCGGCTGGCGCTGAACGTCGTGCTCGAGCGGCGGCGCACGTTTGCCGTTCAGCGCGAGCGGATGACCGACGACCCCACGGCGATCGACTTCGTCGTGGTCGCGCCGGCGCGCGCCGATTTCGCCGTCGACTTCGAGCACGCGATCGAGCAACTGCCGGCCGGCGCCCGGGAGATTTTCGTGCTCCACGACGTCGAGGGTTACAAGCACCGCGAGATCGCCGCGATGCTCGACATCACCAGCGGCACGTCGAAGCGTCAGCTGCACCGGGCGCGGATGTTGATGCGGAAGCACCTGCAAGGGGAATGACCGTGCACGACGAATGGACGGACAAGCTGTCGGAGTACCTGGACGGCGAGCTCCCCGCCGACGAGCAGCGCGCAGTGGAGGCCCACCTGCGCGGCTGCGCTGCATGCGCGCTGGTGCTGGCCGACCTGAAGCGAGTGGTCGCGCGGGCGCAGCAGGCGGGCGCCGTGCCGCGCCCTCCGAACGCCGATCTCTGGGGCGGCATCGCCGCCCGCATTGATGCCGAACGCAGCGCCGCCGGTGCGCGTGGCGCGCAGGCTGTGGCCGAGCGATCGGGAGAGGTCGTGCCGTTCACGTCGAAGCCGGCGCGCCGCATCGCGTTCACGCTGCCGCAACTCGCCGCGGCGGCGGCGCTCGTCGCGGCCGTGTCGGGAGGCGTCGTGTGGAGCGTGGTCGAGCGCACCGCCGTTCGCTCGAGCGATCAGGTCGCGACCGCGGTTCCGCCAGTCGCCGCGCCGGCCGTCGAGACGCCGGCGCAGACGGCCGACAGCGGCGATCGTATCGCGCCCGTCAGCATGGCGGATGCCCAGTACGACGCGGCGGTCTCCGATCTCGAGAAGGCGTTGAAGCAGGGACGCGGCCGGCTCGATGCCGCGACGATCGCCATCGTCGAGCACAACCTGCAGATCATCGATCAGGCGATCGATCAGGCGCGCGAGGCGCTCGCGTCCGATCCGGCCAACACGTACCTCAGCGGACATCTCGTCGAGGCGCGCCGGCGGAAGCTCGATCTGCTGCGGCGGGCAGCGGCGCTCACCAGTGAGACGGACTGAGGCAATTAAGAATCAGGAATTGAGAATCAAGAATTCGCGGTGACAGGACAAGCTGATGATTGCTGAACTCTTGCTGACGCTGGCGCTGGTGCCGATCGATCAGACCGTGAACGTCGCGAAGGGCACGAAGCTGGATGTGAACAACTTCGCCGGCGACGTGCAGGTAAAGGTGTGGGACCGCGACGCGGTCCGCGTCGAAGCGACGCACTCGGACCGCGAGACCATCGACATCAAGCCGGGCGACCAGCTGCTGTCGATCCGTTCGCGATCGACGCGCGGCGGACCGCCGCGCTCGCTCGACTACACCATCACCGTGCCGAAATGGATGGCGGTCAACGTCAGCGGCACCTACGCCGACGTGACCATGGACGGCGTCGGCGGCGACGTGACGGTTGACACGACACGCGGCGACATCAAGGTGATCGGCGGGTCCGGCTTCATCTCCTTGAAGTCGGTGCAGGGCGAGATCAACCTCGAAAAGGCCAAGGGCCGCGTCGAAGTGCGGGCGGTGAACGAGGGCGTCCACCTCGCGGACATCAACGCCGATCTGTCGGCGGAATCCACCAACGGCAGCATTCTGCTCGATCGGATCGATTCGGCGAACGTCGACCTGTACACCGTCAACGGTAACATCTCCTACGACGGCCCGATCAAGGACAAGGGCCTCTATCGGCTGACCACGCACAACGGGATGATTGCGATGCCGGTGCCGGAGCGCACCAACGCCATCGTCACGCTGCGGACCTACAACGGCGGCATCCGGTCGACGTTCCAGCTGCCCGGCGACACCGGCGAGCGCCGGAAGCGGCAGACGCTGACGCTCGGCAACGGCAGCGCGCACGTCGAGCTCGAGTCGTTCAGCGGGACCATCTCGCTGCGCCGGCCCGGCGAGGCACGGCCGGAGACCGACCGCAAGCGGCGCGAGCGAGACAAGGACAAGGACAACAAGGACAACGGTCTGGCGCTGGCCGACGTGCACATCGACATCGATCGCGCGCTGGCCGGAGTGCAGCCCGAGATCGATCGCGCGATGGTCGACATCCAGCCCGAGATCGATCGGGCCCTGGCCGAGGCACAGCCCGAAATCGAGCGCGCCGTCGCCGAGGCGATGCGCGAGATTGGTCCTGAGATCGACACCGCGATCGACGCGGCGAACGAGGCGCTGTGGTCGATTCATCGCGAGCCGTTCGTGTTGCCGCACATCGCGTCGCCCTGGGCAGCGCCGGCACCGTGGCCTACGCCGCGCCCGCGCTGACTCTCGCCGGACATTGCCGGCTGAAATCGGCGTCCGAAGGGCTCTTGGCGGTGTCTAAGGCGGCATGCGGCTCATCTCGCGTGCGGCTGTCCTGCTCCTAGCCGCCGGCTTCCAGGCCGCGCCTGCCGACACCGTCGCCGAATTCCGGCAGATCGCGCAGAACCTCGCCAACGCCTATCTGAGCGGCGACCGCGCGTTCGTCGACGCGCTGCTGGCCGACGACTGGACGTCCATCGACTACCGCGGCCGCACCTGGACCAAGGCGAACGTCCTGGCGTTGTTCGACGGAACGCGGCCGCCGATGACCAAGTCGGAGATCGACGTCGACAACGTCCGCCTGATTGGCGAGGTGGCGGTCGTCACCGGCCGCAGCCTGTCGTCGGGACGAGTGGACGGCCGCGACGTCAGCGTCTCGCAGCGCTTCACCGACATCTACGTCCGTCGCGACGGCCGCTGGCGGGTCGTCGCGTCGCACGGCACGCAGGTGCAGCCCGACTGAGCGCTGGAACCGGCACGCGGAGACGGCGGAAACAGCCCTGCAACGCCGGCAACCGCGTCGACCGCGGGTTCTCGAGCGGCGCCACAGCGCCAGGTCACCGCAGCCGCCGTCAGTCAGACCATTTCCCTGGACCAGGTGTCTATACAGAACAGCGGCGAGGCCTCCCGCAAGCGTTTCGAGCGGCGGCGTTCTACATAGGAAGGAGAAAAGTATGGCCTCGCATCGCTGGTCGTCGCGCAGGAGTGTCTGTTGGTTCACCCTCGCCGCCATCGTCGTCCTCGGTCTCGTGTGGAGCGCACCTGGCCGCGTCCCCGTGCTGCGCGCGTCCGGCCAGCCGGCGTCAGCGCCGCTTGCCGCACTGGCGCCAGGGGTCACGCTCGAGGGGCCCTTCACCCACGCCAATCTCAGCGTCTACGTCGTTCGCGGCTCGACGCGCGACGCGCGCGAGTACATCACTCTCGATGAAGGGCTCGGCGCGCACACCGTCGCCGTGCGCGAGAAGACGCGAGCGGGCCAGGACCGGGCGGAAGTGAACTCCCTCGAGATCGAGAATCGATCCGACAAGTGGCTCTTCCTCCAGGCAGGCGACATCGTCAAGGGCGGCAAGCAGGATCGCACGATCATGACGGACCTCACGCTGCCGCCACGTTCAGGGCCGCAGCCGATCGAGGCGTTCTGCGTGGAGCACGGCCGGTGGACTCCGAGCGCGAGCGGTCTCGCCTTCAACGACAACCCGGGCATCGTGGCGGGAACCAGGCTCAAGATGGCGATTCAGAGTGAAAAGAGCCAGCCGCGCGTATGGCAGGAGGTCGCGAACGCCGAAAGGCGCGCGGTGGCGGCGGCCGGCGTCGCGGGAGCGCCGCCCTTCGCCGCCGAGACGGTCGCACTCTCTCCAACTGGAACCTACAACGCGATCGCCGAGGACAAGACCCTGAGCGCCAGCCGCCAGGCGTACGTCACGGCGCTCCTTCCACGAATCCGGAAGCATCCCGACGCCATCGGCATGGTGATCGCGATCAACGGGACGGTCACATCGGCTGATGTCTATGCATCGCCGGTGCTGTTTCAGCGGCTGTCAGGGAAGCTCCTCGACTCGTACGCGCTCGAAGGCGTGCTGGCGCGCGACGCCTCGCAGCCGATCGCCGCGCCGACGCGGCAGCAGGCGGTCGCATTCCTCTCGAAGCCGTCGGCCGCACGCGCCGCGAGCGAGACCGTCGGCACGTCGATGCAGCGCTCGACGCGCGAAACCGACGACGTGGTCCTGTACGAATACGGGCAGATCAGCCAGGCGGCAGGCGCGAAGAGCAGCGTCGCCGTCGTTCACCAGAGTTATCTGAAGAAATAGCGAACGGAGGAATCACAATGCGGCGAGCAACTCGGCGACGGTCTTGCCGGTGACCGGATCACGCAGCTCAGGCGCCACTTCCGCCAGCGGCTCGAGGACGAACCGGCGCTCGCGGAAGCGGGGATGCGGGACGATCAGGCCGGGCGCGTCGATCACCCGGCTGCCGTAGAGAATCAGGTCGAGATCGAGGGTGCGCGGCGCGTTCGGATGCGGGCGATCGCGTCCGCGCAGACCTTCGATGGCGAGCAGCGCATCGAGGAGCGGGTGCGCCTCGAGCGTCGTGTCGCCGACGGCGGCGGCATTCAGGTAACGAGGTTGCGGACCGGTGACGCCGACTGGAACGGTCTCGTGGTAGGTCGAGACGGCGACGTGACGGAGGAGCGCGCGAAGCTTCGCGACGGCGAAATCGAGGTGGGCGCGCCGATCGCCGAGGTTGGAGCCGAGTGCGACGGCTACTCGATCCACCGCGCCGGAAGGACGTCGCCGTGCGACGGTCCGAGCACGTCTGCGCGCCGGCCCAGCAGATCGGTCCGGCCGGCGAGCGCCTGTTCGAAGAAGCGCTTCTGCTCGAGGACCTCGCCGAGTATCACACGGAGCATCCTCGCGTGCCGGGCGTTCGCCATCTGGTCGATGCGCGGCCGCCAGCGGTCGACGAACGCCTGCGCGTCGCGGGCATCCTCGTCGAAGATCGCACGCGAGACGTCGCCGCGGCGGTGGCCATCGCCTCGCGACGGTTCGGCCTGATCGTCGGCCACGGTCCCGCCGAGATCCGCGATCGCCTGCCCCACCCAGGAGAGCTGCGTGTCCTCGCGGTTGACGATGTACTGGTAAGTGTTGTTCTGGTCGTACTGCGCGACGAGGCGCGAACCGGCCTGGTGCTTCAGGAGGGCGGCGAGCTTCTCGCGGTAGAACTCCTGCAGCAGCGAGACCAGGTCGCTCACGAGTTCTGCTTTTCCTTGCAGGTGATGCAGACGCGGGTCCACGGGATTGCGTTGAGCCGCGCCGCGGCAATCGGCTCGCCGCAGTCGCGGCAGATCCCGTAGGTGCCCTTCTCGATCCGCCAGAGCGCTTCTTCGATGGCCTGCAGAATCTTCGCGTCGGTCTGTTTCAGCTTCAGCTGAATGTGGACTTCGTTGTTCCCGCTGGCCTGATCCGCCATGTCACCCTGGCGGGTGTTGTTCTCCATCGACGCCTGGAGCGGTTTGATGCCGCCCGTGCCAAGGATCTCAGTGCGCTTCTTGAGGAGCGCATCTTTATATGTCTGCTGGTCCATTGAGGTCTCTCGTAACATCACATCATAGCACTCAACCCGAGCTTTGGAAGCCGGCGTGCCAGCGTGTGAAAGAGCCACAGAGCCAGCTCACGCAGCGTTCCGCTCGATCGCTGTCACCCTGATCGCCGTCACCCTGAGTCTCTCTGTGGTTATCCAGTCGGGCGGAGCCGCGGCGCGGCGGCTACTCCGCCCTGAGCGTCGCCAGCGGCTTGTTGCGGAGGACGTCGAGGCTCGACAGGACGCCGATGGCGGCGACGAGCGCCGATGTCAGCAGCACGCCGGCGAAGTGCTCGCCCGCGAAGATGCGCCACGGGATCTCGAGCGCGTACTTGCTCACCCCCCACGTCAGCACGACCGCGCCCAGCGAGCCGATGACGCCGGCCAGCGATCCGAGGACACCGTACTCCAGCAGCAGCATCCGTGCGATCGCGCGGGTATTGGCGCCCAGCGTCTTGAACACCGCCGCCTCGTAGACCCGCTGAAACTTCGTCATCGCGACGGCGCCGATGAGAATCAGCGCGCCGCTGAACAGCACCAGCCCGCCGACGACGGTAATCGCCAGCGTGACCTTCGACATCACGTCGCGGATCGTCTCAAGAATCTCGTGGAAGTCGATCACGGACACGTTCGGGAACCGCTCGACGAGATCGTGCTGGAAGCGCGCGCGCTCGGCCGCCGTCGCCGGTCCCTTGAGCGGCGCCACGAAGGTCTGCGGCGCCTGGTCCAGGACGCCGGGGCGGAACACGAAGACGAAGCCGCCGTTGCGCGACTCGCGCCACTCCACGTCGCGGATGCCGGTGATTTTCGCGGCGATGATCCGGCCGAGGATGTCGAACCTGATGCTGTCGCCGACATGAAGCCGGGCGCGCGTCGCAATCTCGCGCTCGACCGACACCTCCGGGTCCGACGAGGGACCGTCCCAGAACCGCCCTTCGACGACGCGCTCGTTGGCCTCGAGATGATCGCGATAGGTGATCGTGAACTCGCGGCCGATGGACATGCCGCTGCGGCGGACCTCCTCCGCCGTGTCGAGCGTCGTCTCCCGGCCGGCGACGCCGACCACGCGGGCGCGCATGACCGGGATCAACTGGAACTCGCCGGCGCCGCGCGACCTGTCGCCGAGAAACGTGCGGACGCCCTCGACCTGCGGCTTCTGGATGTCGAGCAGGAACATGTCGGGCGCGTTCGCATCGACCTGGACCGAGAACTCGCTCAGCAGGCTGGCCTGCAGCGATCGAACGCCGACGATGAAGAAGGCGCCGAGGCCGACGGCGAGCAGGATGACGCGCGTCTGGTTGCCGGGCCGCGAGAGGTGGAGCACCGCGTGCCGCAGCGGAAAGGACCGCGAGCTCGCCAGCGGCGCGAGCAGTGCGACCAGGCCGCGTCCCGCGAAATGCAGCACCACGGCGAGCCCGGCGAACCCCGCACACACCACCAGGCCGACGCGGAGCGACGCCGCCTGCCACGCGGTGAGGGCGACGAGCGCGATCGAGACGACGACCACCGCCGCGATCGCCAGCCAGTCGGCGCGCCGGCGGATCGTCTCGTCGCGCAGCAGGAGCGAAGGCTTGATGAAGCGCACCTGGAGGAGCGGCACCACCGAGAACAGCAGCGAGACCAGCACGCCAATCCCGATCCCCTGCACCGCGGCGCTCCAGGTCACGCCGTAGTGCGCCTGCGCGAGCAGCGAGGTCGATCCGCCCAGCGCGAGCGGAATCGCCGCGATCACCCCGCGGGCCATCGCGACGCCGAGCAGGCTGCCGGCCAGGCCGAGCGTCATCACCTGCAGGATGTAGACCGCGATGATCTGCCAGCTGTTGGCTCCGACGCATTTCAACACCGCGATGCTGCGGATCTTCTGCAGGATGAACACCCGCGTCACGCTCGACACGGCGATGCCGCCGAGGATGACGATGATCAGCCCGACCAGGCTGAGATAGTTCTCGGCGCGGTCGAAGTCGCGGCCGATCTGATCTTCAGTCGAACGATAAGATCGGGTGTTGATGAAGTCGTCCTTGAAGTCCTCACGGAGGACGCGAACCAGATCGTCGATTCGATCGTCGGGAACCTTCGCATGCAGCCGGCGGTCGGCGCGGCTGCCGAAACTGAGCAGCCCGGTCGACGGCAGGTCGGCGTAGTCAATCATCACCCGCGGCCCCAGGCTGAATCCGCCGACGCGCCGGCCCGGCTCGCTGGCGATGACGCCGCGAATCGTGAACGCCGCCTGACCGATGGTGATCTGATCGCCGACCTGCACCCCGAGCGTGGTCAGCAGTTCCGGCCGGACCAGCGTGCCGTGGTTCTGCAGGAGCGCGTACGAGTAGCGATCGGCGCCCTGGAGGACCACCGATCCGTACAGCGGATAGCCCGACTGCACCGCCCGCAGCTCGACCATCTTCGCGACCACTTTCGACCGGTCCGCCGGCCGCACCATCGTCGGCGTCTCGATGGTCTCGGTGAGCCCCGTGCTGCCGGCCTGGGCGAGACGTCGATCGACAGTGGCACGGGCGTCGGCCGGCCATTCGCGGTTGGTGGCGATCAGGACGTCGGCCGCAAGCAGGCCCCTGGCTTCGCTGCCGAAGACGTCGCGGACGCTCTGAATCACCGAGCGCAGCGTGACGATCGCCGCGACGCCGACCGCGATGCAGACGAAGAAGAACAGCAGGCGTCTCCAGGACGCACGCGTCTCACGCAGCGCCATGCGCACGACGAAGGTCATCGCGGCGGCACCGGCGCGCCGTGCGCGAGAGGAATCGGACCGCCGCCGGCGAGCCGGAGCGTGCTCTCGACGACGCGTCCGTCGCGCAGGGCGAGATGCGCATCGGCCATGCCCGCGAGCTCGCGATCGTGCGTGACGAGGACGATCGTCGTGCCGCGCGTCTCGTGGATCGTGCGCAGCAGATCCATGATGTGGCGGCCGTTGGCGCTGTCGAGATTCCCGGTGGGCTCGTCGGCCAGCACGATCGGCGGGTCGTTGGCGAGGGCGCGCGCCAGCGCGACCCGCTGCTGCTCGCCGCCGGACAGCTGCGACGGGTAGTGATGGGCGCGCCCGGTCAGTCCGACTTCTTCGAGCAGCCGCTGCGCGCGGGCGCGGGCGTCGCCGGCGCCGGCGATTTCCATCGGCACGGCGACGTTCTCGTAGGCGGTGAGCGACGGAATCAGGTGGAAGAACTGGAACACGAAGCCGACCTTCTCGCCGCGCAGCTTCGCCAGCGCGTCCTCGCCGAGCCGGGTGATGTCAACCGAATCGATCAGTACCGACCCGGACGTCGGGGCGTCGAGGCCGGCGATGAGGCCGAGGAGCGTCGACTTCCCGCTGCCCGACGGCCCGACGATCGCAACGAACTCGCCATGAGGAATCGTGACCGACAATGGATGGAGAATGGTGAGCGGCTCGCTGCCGCTCATGACCGTTTTCGAGACCTCGCGCAGTTCGATCATGATCCGGAGCGCTTCTCCCCCTCGGCGAGCGGCTTCAGCACGGTCCACACCGTGTCGGCGACCATGCGGGCGCCTTCCGCGGTCGGATGAATGCCATCGCGCTGGTTGAGCGCGTCGTTGCCGGCGACACCCTGCAGCAGGAACGGCACGAACGCGACGTGATACCGGCTCGCCAGCTCCGGATACACCTTGTGAAACGAGACGATGTAGTCGCGGCCGAAGTTCGGCGGTGCTTCCATGCCCGCGAGCACGACGCTGATGCCGCGCGCCCGCGCCCGCTCGATGATCGTCGCCAGATTCTGTTCGAGCTGCCCGGCCGGGAGCGCGCGCAGCGCGTCGTTGCCGCCGAGCGCCACGACGAGTATGCGCACGTCGCCGGCGAGCGCCCAGTCGAGCCGCGCGAGCCCGCCGGCTGACGTGTCCCCTGAGACGCCGGCGTTCACCACTTCGTAGTTCAGTCCGGCCGCGTCGAGCCGCCGCTGGATCAGCGCCGGATACGAATCGCTGATCGCGAGACCGAGGCCGGCGGTGAGGCTGTCGCCGAGAAACACGATGCGCGGCCGCGACGCCGCGGGCGCGGCAGTGCCCGAGGCCACGGCGCCGGACGGCGCGCGCGCCGGCGCGGCGGTCGCCGGAGCGGTTGCCCGCGATCGCGCGTCTCCGACCTCCGACCGCGGTCCGCACGACGCGGCTGCGCCGGCGCCAGTCGCGAGGCCGAGCGCGACGACGACCCAGGGGACCGGGATATTCATCTGATGTCGGCGAGCTGCTGTTCGAGCGCGCCAATCGCGTCGGCCAGCATCCGTTTGTGCGCCGCGCTGCGCGCCGCCGTCAGGTCGGCGCGCGCCCGCGCCAGGGCAAGCTCAATCGTCGCGCGTCGTTCGGCGGCGCCGCGTTCTTCAGGCGTCATCTGACGGCCGGGCGCTTTCGTGCGCTCCGCTTCCGCCTGCTGGTACTCGACGTCCTTGCTCTCGAACCCTCTGGCCATTCACGTTCCGACTTCCTTATTCGCTCGTCCGCGTCACACTTCCGTCTTCCCACTTCTAGTATCCTACCCGCTTATGCACAGCGCCCAGGAGCTGCTGGCGCGGTATCCCTCGCTCGAGGTTGCCGAGAAGCGGGCCCGCCTTCAGAACTCACTCCGTGTTGCCGCCGGCCGGCTGGCTCCCTCACTCGATAAGACGTCGCGCGACGCGGAACGTGCCGCGGCCGGACTCTGGCGGCGCGATCCGAGCGTGTGGAGCAGCGACGGGTCGGTCCAGACGGCGATCGCCGATCGTCTCGGCTGGATGAGCTCTCCTGCGCTGATGGCCGAGTCGATCGATCGCCTGCGTGCGTTCGCCGATGCGGTCAGGCGCGACGGCTTCACCGATGTCGTGCTGCTGGGCATGGGCGGTTCCAGCCTGGCGCCGGAGGTCCTGCGCGCGGTGGTCGGCGTCGCGCCCGGATGGCCGCGATTTCACATGCTCGACTCGACCGATCCGGCAGCGGTGCGCGGGACGAATCCGCCGCCGCAGACGACGCTGTACCTGCTCGCGAGCAAATCCGGCGGCACGATCGAGCCGAACGTGCTCGCCGCGCATTACCGGCAGCAGCTGATCGACGCCGGCGTTTCACGGTGGGCCGATCATTTCGTCGCCATCACCGATCCAGGCACGGCGCTCCACCGCCGCGCGAACGACGAGCGATTCCGCGACGTCTTCGAGAATCCGCCCGACATCGGCGGGCGCTACTCGGCCCTCTCGTTCTTCGGCATGGTGCCGGCGGCGCTGATGGGACAGGACGTTGGCCAGATAGTCGGCTGGGGCCTTGCGATGCTCGCCGCGGCGGAGCCCTCGGGCGGCGCGCTGCAGAACCCTGCCGTCGCGCTCGGGCTCGCGATGGGCTGCGGCGCCGGCGCCGGCGTGGACAAGCTGACGATGATCGTGCCCCCGGCGCTCGACGCCTTCGGCCTGTGGATCGAGCAACTTATCGCCGAGAGCACCGGGAAGAAGGGCAAGGGCATCGTGCCGATCGCGGGCGAGCCGGTCGGCGACTCCTCGAAGTACGGCAACGACCGCCTGTTCGTGCAGGTCAACGTCAGCGGCACCGCGACGCGTGCCGCCGGGGCGGCCGCCGACGCGCCGCGCGTCGAGATCGACCTCCATGATCCGCTGGCGCTCGGCGCGGAATTCGTGCGCTGGGAAGTCGCGACCGCGGTTGCCGGTGCGCTGCTCGGCATCGATCCGTTCGATCAGCCGAACGTGCAGCAGGCAAAGGACGCGACGCAGACGCTGCTGACGCAGTTCAAGGCGACCGGCCGGCTCCCGATTGCGGCGCCCGATCGAACGCTCGCGAGCGGCGTCGCGCTGACGCTGTCGTCCGCGGCGAAGAAGAGCGCCGCACTCGATCCCGAACGGTTCCTGTCGCTCCTTCGCGACGGTGACTATTTCGCCCTCCTTGCCTACGTCGCGCCCGGCGACGACGCGCTCGGCCGCGCGCTGCGCGCATTGCGGGCGGCCGTCCGCGACAAGACGCGCACGGCGACGATGTTCGGGTACGGTCCGCGCTACCTGCATTCGACCGGCCAGCTGCACAAAGGCGGGCCGAACAGCGGCGTCTTCCTGCTGATCACGGCGGCGCCGCAGCCGGACCTCGCCATCCCGGGCGAGCCGTTCTCGTTCGCCACGCTGGAACTCGCGCAGGCCGTCGGCGACTTCGGCGCGCTCGACGTCTCCGGGCGGCGCGCGATGCATGCGCACCTGCCGAGACCCGACGCCGCGCTGGTCACCGCGCTGGCGGACACGTTGCTCGCGCACTAGGAGACTCGCTCATGCAGCTCGGCTTCATCGGTCTCGGCAAGATGGGTCTCAACATGGTGACCCGCCTCGAGCGCGGCGGGCACGACATCGTCGCGTACGATCGCAGCGCTGAGGCCGTCGGCAAGGCCGAAGCCGCCAGGGCCAGCGGCGTCGCGTCGCTCGAGGCGCTCGTCGGCGCCCTGCAGGCGCCACGCCACGTCTGGGTGATGGTGCCCGCCGGCGATCCAACCGAATCGACCATCGTCGCGCTCTCGAATCTGCTGTCGGCGGGCGACGTGATCATCGATGGCGGCAACACGAACTTTCACGACGATCAGCGGCGCGCGAAGATGCTCGCCGGGAAGCAGCTGCACTACGTCGACGCCGGCACCAGCGGCGGCATCTGGGGACTCACCGAGGGCTACTGCCTGATGGTCGGCGGCGAAGAGGACATCTGCAGGCGTCTCGAGCCGATCTTCCTCACCCTCGCCCCGACGGACGGCTACCTGCGCGTCGGTGATCACGGCGCCGGCCACTACGTGAAGATGATTCACAACGGCATCGAATACGGGATGATGCAGGCCTACGCCGAGGGCTTCGAGCTGATGCACCAGAGCGGGTACGCGATCGATCTGGCGAAGGTCGCCGCGCTCTGGGATCACGGCAGCGTGGTGCGCTCGTGGCTGCTGCAGCTCGCTGCCCGCGCGCTCGCGGAGGATCGCGATCTTTCGGCGCTCACCGGCTATGTCGAGGATTCCGGCGAAGGCCGCTGGACGCTGCTCGAAGGCATCGAGCGCAGCGTGCCGATGCCGGTGCTGACCGCGTCGCTGTTCACGCGCTTCCGCTCGCGCCAGGACAACCCGTTCGCCGAGCGCATGCTGGCAGCGCTGCGCAATCAGTTCGGCGGCCACGCGGTCAAGAAAGCGAAGTGACGATCGTCATCTTCGGCGGCGCCGGCGATCTCGCCCACCGGAAGCTGCTGCCCGCGCTCTACAACCTGCACCTCGACGGCCTGCTGCCGCCGCGCATTGCAATCGTCGGCGTCGGCCGCAAGCCGATCACCGACGAGGGCTACCGGGCGTTCGCCAGGGACGGCATCGAGAAGTTCTCGCGCCGTCCGCTCGACCCGCACGCCTGGGAGACGTTCGCCGGCGCGCTGTTCTTCGGCGTCGCCGATCTCGACGCGGCCGAGGGCCTGGCGCCGCTCGGCGCACGGCTGGACATCGTCGAGCACGAGCGCGGCCTCGACGGCGATCGGATCTATTACCTCGCCATTCCCCCGACGCTGTTCCAGCCGACCGTCAAGCAACTGGCGCGGTCGCGCTTCGTGCCCCCGCCCGACGGCAGGGTCGCGCGCGTGATCGTCGAGAAGCCGATCGGCCACGATCTCGCCAGCGCGCGCGCGATCAACGACGCGATTGCCGCGGTGTTCGCCGAGCGCGACATCTACCGCATCGATCACTACCTCGGAAAAGAGACGGTCCAGAACATCCTCGTGATGCGCTTCGCAAACAGCATCTTCGAGCCGCTGTTCAACCAGAAGTACGTCGATCACGTCCAGATCACGGTGGCCGAGGAAGAAGGCGTCGGCACGCGCGCCGGCTACTACGATCACGCCGGCGCGTTGCGGGACATGGTGCAGAATCACCTGCTGCAGCTGCTGGCGATGGTCGCCATGGAGCCGCCGCACTCGCTCGATGCGGACGTCATCCGCGACGAGCGCCTCGAGGTCCTGCAGTCGCTCCGTCGTCTGGAAGGCGACGACGTCGACGCGAACGTCGTCCGGGCGCGGTACACCACCGGGTTCATCGCCGGCAAACCGGTGCCGGGCTATCGCGACGAGAAGGGCGTGAACGCGGCGTCGCGAACCGAGACCTACGTCGCGCTGCGCCTGTGCATCGACAACTGGCGGTGGGCCGGCGTTCCGTTCTTCCTTCGCACCGGCAAGCGGCTGCCGAAGCGGGCCAGCGAGATTTCGGTCCACCTCAAGGAAGTGCCGCCGATTCTCTTCAACGCGGATCCGTCCGCCCGGCTCGACCCGAGCATCCTGTCGATCCGCATTCAGCCTGACGAAGGGTTCTCCCTCGGCATCAACTCGAAGGTGCCCGGTCCGTACGTGCAGGTCTACCCGGTCAAAATGGATTTTCACTACGGCAGCACCTTCGGCGGCACCTCGCCGGAGGCCTACGAGCGGCTGCTGCTGGACGTGATCGCCGGCGACGCGACGCTGTTCATGCGCCGCGACGCGGTCGAAGCGGCATGGCAATGGGTGATGCCGATCCTCGAGCGCTGGGAGCAGCAGGGCGACGCGGAGCTCGCCAGCTATCCAGCCGGCGAATGGGGACCCGGAGCAGGCGACCAGATCATTCAGTCCACGGGACGGAGATGGCTGGCGCCGTAGCCGCCCGGGCCTGGCGCGAATCGGCGCCGGACGCGATCGAGAGCGATCTCGCGGCGCTGTGGCGCGAGCTCGGCCACGGCGACGTCAAGATTGCGCGAGCCGTGATGGCGAACCTGATCGTCGTCCGCGCGCCGTCCGACGAGCGCCCGGGGCTCACCGACATCCTCGCCGGACTGCCGCTCGACGACGTGACCGCACGGCATCCGTCGCGCACGATCGTGCTCGAGCACTGTCATCGCAAGGCGCTGGAGACGCCGTTTGCCGCCGGCGTCGGCATCGTCACGTTCGGGCCGGCGGCGTCGCGCTACGGCGTCGAGCAGATCGTCGTGCGATCCGCCTGTCCTGACACGTCCTTGCTGTCGATTCTGCGGCGGCTGGTTCGCGGTGACGTGCCGACCAGCGTCTGGTGGGCCGAAGATCTGTCGGGTGGACCGCCGCCGTTCGATCCGTTGCTGACCGTCGGCCGGCAGATCCTGTATGACAGCCGCCAGTGGAGCGACGTGACACGCGGGCTCGCGGCGATCCTGCCGCTGGTCGACGATCCGCGCGTCGACCTCGCCGATTTGAACTGGCGCCGCCTCGGCCCGCTGCGGCGTGCCCTCGTGCACGCGCGAGGGCCGCTCAAAGGCGACGGGTGGCGCGGCGTGATGATCGCCGTCGCTCATGCGTCGGGTGAGGCGGCGGCCGCGTCTCTGCTTGCCGGCTGGCTCCAGGCGGAGCGTCCGGGCGATCCGCCGCGGATCACGATCGCCGCGTCGGCGGACCGCGGGCAGCAGCCGATGGTGACCGTCACGATCGGCGAGACGACGGCGACGCTCACCGCGCACGCCGCCGAAGTCTCCATCCCCTCCGCGCCACCGCTCGTGGTAGCCGTGCCGCAGGAATCGTACGCCGACGCCATCGCCGCCGAGCTGCGATCGCTCTCGCCGGATGCGTCGCTGCTCGCAGCTATTCGTGCGCTCGCTTGAAATTAAGAAGTAAGAATTAAGAATTCGTACGCCGTGCCCGCAGCCGTTGCGACGAATTCCTAATTCTTACTTCTCAATTCTTAATTTTTGGTGCGGTTCTGCAGCGCGTTTCGTATCTGCGCGATCTCGGCGCGTATTTCGCTGATCGACCCACGGTCGAGAACGACCTTCCCTGGGTCCTTGATCGCAGGCTCCTTGATCGCGTCGTCGAGAATCCGCTGAATGCGATCGAGGACGGCGAGCGCGTCCTCCAGCTGCATGTCGACGTGTGCGGCTGCCTGACGTTCACCCGTGGAAGCGCCGGCTCCGGCCGCGGACGGCGGTTCCGAACGCGGCGTCTGCGGGGCCTGCGCAGTCGGCGCAACCGGAGCACGCGCCGCATCAGGGATTTCCGCGGCCCCAGCCAGCGGCGCGCCGGTATGGGCCACGGGATTGCCGTCGGGCTGACCCAGCGTCGCGGCGTAGAAGATCTGCAGGCGTCGGCGCAGGTCCTCGAGCCGCGCGCGGGTGTCAGGATTGAGCGCGGGGGCGGCCGACGACGGCGCTCGGTCGACCGGCCCGAGCAGCGCGGCGAGATCGGCTTCGACGCGGTGATACTTCGCACGCCAGTCGGGCGGAGTCTCCACGCGTCCACTGGTGCCGACCGTGCCGGGTGCCGCGCCGCCGGGCGCACCGGCCGATGCGGCGACCAGATACGCCGACGCGAACTCGGTGAAGTCGCGTTTCAGTGCGGCGACCTGTTCGCTCCCGGGTTCTGACGGATTCAACGCTCCGACGAGCTGCGTCGCTTCCCTCAGTGAATCCTCAGGACGGACCTGCTGCTGCGCGTACACTGCCGAGCTCCCTGCCAGGGCGGCGGCAGCGATGGCGAAGCTGAACCTCATCGGTGCCACGAGCGTGCTCCTTCTGTGAATCGACCATGCAGGGACGAGCAAGCTGGGTGCCACAGTCACTACAATGAATCCATGCGGTATCTCGTGACGGCACGCGTGAAACCAGGACAGCGCGCCGCGCTGGCGAAGGCCATCGAGAATCGGACGCTCGGGCGGGGATCGGTCGCGGGCGAGGAATACTTCCGCAACATGGCCGAGGCGCGGCAACTCGACGACGGCCGCGTCACGTGGGTGGAAGTCTGCTACTGTGCGACGCCGCTGGCGGAGGAGCGCGAGTACTGGGAACCCTACTTCACGCTGGAGAAAGTGCAGGACGCGCACGCGCGAAGCCGCTGCCGCGACTGGAATGGTGAAGAGCCGTGGGCGTGCGGAGACTGCGACTGCTCCGCACGCCTAGAGGCTCGCCTCGCGGCCACAGGCCGCGCGTTCACGCCCTCAGAGTGACTTCAGGAACGTGATCAGCTGATTCTTCTGCGCCGATGACAGGCCGCGATAGTTGTTGGTCACGAAGGTCGCCTCGCCGCCATGGCGCAGGATCGCCTCGTTGAACGTGAGCGATTCGCCGTCGTGCATGTGGCGGCTGTGCGTGCGAACACCCCACAACGGCTGCGTGCGCAGCTTGTTCGCCGTCGACTGTCCGCCGTTCTGAACGATGCCGTCGCCGCTGTCGATGTCGTGCAGCAGGAAGTCGCTGTACGGGTGGATGACCTTGTTGCCGAGCGCGGCTGACACCGTGAGCGCTCCCCCGTTGATCGAAGAACCCGGCGTCGCCGTCGTGATCGACGTCACGTGACAGATGTTGCAGCCGATCTGATTGAACAGGTTCGCACCTGCGATCGCGTCCGCGGTCGCCGCGAGCGCGGTGTCACGCGGCGGTGCCTTGGTCGCGCGCATGAACCGGGCGAAGACGAAGATGTCATCGTCTGGGTCCTCGCCGCAGGTGCCCGGACGATTCGGGTCGTTACATGGCGCGTTGTCGGCCACGGGGTCGAACCCGCTGCCAAACCCGACGAACTTCCCCAGCGACGTGTTTTCGACCAGGTTGAACCGGTTCGTGATCCCCATCTCGTTCAGGTAGGCGTCGGATGAGAAGGACAGCAGGCTCGCGTGCTGATTCTTCCAGCCGAACCGGCCGACACGGTTGTTGCCCGGCGACTCGAGGACCGGTACCTGAATGACCTGGCCCCTGATCGCGCCGCCGCTCTGGCCAGGCTGGGCGTTCGCGATCGCGACCAGCGTATTCGAGTTGATCGCTTCGACGAACCCATCACCGTGGGCGTTGGTCGTCATCCGGAACGTCCGGACGTCTTCCGACCCCGGCACGCGCTCCTGGATGTTCGCGTTCGTGGCGCGGTCGTTGATCAGCGATCCACCCGGCGCGTCGACGAAATTGCCGAACACGTCCTGATGTCCGGCGCGCAACTCCGAGATCTGACTGCCGGCGCCCGTCACCGGATTCTGATGGCACTCGGCGCAGCTCTGCGCGTTGTACACGGGACCCAGACCGCCAGCGATGTCGTCGCGCTCTTCGAACACCGCCCTGTCCGCGTCGAAGGCGGCCTGTTGCGCGGCCGCGTCGCCCCCGTAGAAACCCGGCACCGGATGATTGTCGAACCCCGCCGGCGCTTCGGTCGCGCCGGACTGGCCTTGGATCGCGAGCGTGAACGAACCGAGAAACCCTGCAGTTACCACGACGAGGAGAGTCCGTGTCGCGCTTCGAGAACGCTTCATGACGGTGGCCTCCTTGGTTGTGGGGTTGACGGCGCGGGGAGTCTCAGGGCGACTCATCAGTCCGTCAATCACAAACCGCTGGGTTTTTCACACAGATTCACGCGACGACACCACCGTCACGCCGCGAGCCGCCACGAGTTGGAGCGGACGGACACCAACGTCGTTTTTCGCATTGAAGTTTTTCGGTCTTATACTCGGCGACGTGCCCTCGTCGTCCTTGCAGGCGCTGCTCGTGCGCGGTGCCGCGTCGCTCGAGCGCGGCCGCGGCGGCGAAGCCGCTCAGCTGCTCGCGACGGCGCTGCGATCATCGGCGCTGACGCGGGACGAAGAGCTGTCCGTCCGATCGATGCTGGCCGAGGCGGCGCTGCTGCAGGACGACCTCGATCAGGCGGCGACCGCGCTGGGACGTCCCCCGGACACCTTCCGCGACACGGTTCCGCCACGACAGCTGTCCACGCTCTGGCGCCTGCACGGCCGCCTCGCCTCCGCGCGCGGCGATCAGTCGCGGGCGATCGCGATGCACGCGCGCGCGCTGAAGCAGGCAGACGCCTCGCACGACTCACGCAGCATCGGCCTCGCGCACTACGAGCTCGGACAGTGCTACCGCCAGGTCGGCGACGTCGCGATCGTGCGCGAGCACATCTCGAAAGCGGCCTCGGCGCTGCACGCGGCCGGTGACCGCCGTCATCTCGCGCTGGTCCACTCGCTGTCGAGCATCTCGCTGGCGCAGCTGGGGCGCTACGACGAGGCGATGGCGGCGCTCCGCCAGGCCGAGCGCCTCGCCTCGCTCGTCCACGCCGACGATGTGCTCGCGACCGTCTGCGGCAACCAGGCGAACGTGATGATGCTGCAGCATCGCTACGAGCAGGCGCTCGCGCTCGCCGAACGCAGCGTCGCGCTGCACGAAGCGCACGGATCCGGCCATGGGCTGGCCGTCGCGCTGGCGACGCTCGGGCAGATCTGCGTGCGCCTCGGCGATCTCACCCGGGCCGAAGTCGCGCTGCACCGCGCGCTCGAAGTGCGCAGCCCGATCCAGTTTCACGAGACCACCGGCGCCGTCTTCGACACGCTCGCGCAGATTCACCTGATCCGCGGCCGCTACGACACCGCCAGCGACTTCCTGGCGCGTGCGAGCGAAGCCTACGGTGCCTACGGACGCCAGACGAGCCGGTGGTACGAATGGTCGGTGCGCGTACTCGGCGCGCGCCTGGCGCTGCGGCGCGCCGCGCTCGACGATGCCGTCGCGCGCGTCGACGAGATCCTGCAGGCGGGGGCCCCGCCGTTCGATGCCCTGCAGGCAACGCTGATCGCCGCCGAAGCGCTCACCGCCGCCAATCGGCTGCCGGAAGCCGAGCAGCGGCTGCAGTCGGCGGCCGACGCGCTCGACCCGAAGGTCGCGCCGGCGGCGTGGGGGGAGTATCTCCGCCTTCGCGGCTTTCTCCACGCCCGGACCAACAACGGCGCCGACGCGTACCACGATTTCTCGCAGAGCGCGGCGCTGCTCGACCTGCTCGGCGAGCGCTACCAGTCGGCGTTGAGCCATCTCGCGCTCGGCCGCCTGGTCGCCGAGACCGGCGCGCGGTCGGTCGCCGAGCGTCATCTGAACCAGGCGCTGGCCATCTTTCAGCAGCTCGGCGCGGAGCGCGATCTCGACGACACTCACGCGGCGCAGATGCTCCTCACCACGGTCGGCACCGGCCAGTACCTGATCTCGCCCGCCGACGCTGACGACGCGATCGTGCGGCGGATCGTGGACGCGGCGGCGCTGCCGGATCTGCTCGGCCGCGAGACCGCGACCGCGCTCATCGAGGCGGCGGCCGCCGACTGCAGCGTGATCTATGTCCAGCTCACGGGCGGCGACATCCGCGTCGTCGCCGCCGCCGGGTGCGACGACGACACGGCGCGCTCGCTGGCGCGGGCGACCGCCGCCGGCCATGCCTACGGCCGCGGGACGGTGGTCGTCGAACCCCTGGGGCGCGACGTCGACGGTCTGCGGTTCGGGCTCGTGGTGTCGCCGCGGCCGATCGGACATCCGGTGATGCGCCGGCTGCGGATGATCGGCGCGGTCGCGCGACAGGGGTTCGCGTTGTGCGCCGCGCGCGATCGGCCGGCCGCGAGCGCGGGGCTGGCCGTCGATCGCTCGCTCGAGCCGCTGCTTCCGGGGTTCCTCTCGGCGAGCACCGCGATGACCCGGGTCGTCGAACAGATCCAGCGTCTGCAGGGGAACGACCTCACCGTGCTGATCACCGGCGAGAGCGGCACCGGCAAGGAGCTGGTGGCGCGCGCCATTCATGTCGGCTCGCATCGCAGCGCGGCAACGTTCCTGCCCTACAACTGCACGACGACGGGACGCGACCTCGCCGACAGTCAGCTGTTCGGGCACCGGCGCGGCGCGTTCACCGGCGCGGTGTCCGATCAGCCGGGCCTGGTGCGGACCGCCGCCGGCGGCACGCTGTTTCTGGATGAAATCGGCGATCTGCCGATCGACGTGCAGCCGAAGCTGCTGCGCTTCCTCGAGCAGTCCGAGATCATGCCGATCGGCGACACCAAGCCGCAGCGCGTGGACGTGCGCGTGCTCGCGGCGACCAACGCCGATCTCGAACAGCGCGTCGCCGAGGGCAAGTTCCGCGAGGATCTCTACTACCGGCTGAGCGTCATCCGGATCCACGTGCCGCCGCTGCGCGAGCGGCGCGAGGAGATCCCGCACCTGAGCACGTACTTCCTGCGCGAGGCGCTCGAGCGCCTGGGCAAGCCCGACGTGCACCTGAGCTCGGAGACGCTGGATGTGTTCTCCCAGTACTGGTGGCCGGGCAACGTCCGGCAGTTGAAGAACGAGATCCAGCGCGCCGTCGCGATGAGCGTCCCAGGCGGCACGATCGACGCCACGCATCTCTCGCCGGAAATCAATACGACGCGGCTGCCGATGGTGGCGTCTGCGGCGGGGCGGGTCTCGCGCTTGTCACCGAACCTGGCGTCCGCGGTCGAACAGGTGGAGCGCGATTTGATTCAGGCAGCGCTCGATCGCGCCGGCGGTAACATTTCTGAAACGGCGCGCGCGCTCGGGCTCACGCGGCGCGGGCTGTATTTGAAGATCCGGCGGCTCGGGCTGGACGCGCGGGCGGAAGTGGACGCACACCAGACTGGATACTGAGTAGTCAGTTTCCACCAACTGCGTATACCAAGTAATCAGCTTGCACAAAGATTTAATTCGTTGCACGATTTAGTAAGCGCTGTGAGATGAATAACTTAGGACCAACACCCTAGAAAAATGCTTCACGGGGCTGCACAGGGCCCAGAGCTTGATACAGCTTCGTGCACACCCCCAGCCCTGGAGCCCGGACGTGAAGCACACTTGGACCGACTCTCGCGCGACCAGCCGCGTGTTCGCCAACCAGCGCTGCGCTGAACGGCGCGCCGTTGCACTCCCGGCGCGCCTCACCTGGAAGGATCAGCGTGGGACGGTGCGCTTCGCCACCGTCGTCACGCGTAACGTGAGCGACTTCGGCGTCTACGTCGAATGCCACACGCCGGTGTCGATTCCTCTCTATCGGCTCGTGCAGTTTCAGCTCGAACGCGACGCGCGCGAGGCCGACGCGTTGCCGGGCTCGTTCCAGCGCGGCCGGATCCTGAGCGCCGTCTATCGCGTGACGCCGCCGACCGCCTCGCGGCCGCAGGGCCTCGCGCTGCGGCTGATGGTGGACCCGAAGCATCGCGCGGTCGCCGTCGAGCCCGCGCGGGCGACTGCCTGATCGCCGGCTCGCTGCAATTAGGAATTTGGAATCAGAATTTGGAATTCGCGCGCTGACGTATTCACGGACTTGAATACAATCACGCATTCCAAATTCCAAATTCCTAATTCCTAATTGCCCCGGTCCCTCTTTCTCCAGTACCGAGCCAACCCTTTCCAGTTCAAATCGAATCGTCCGGCGACTTCGTACGCCTGGGCTTCTGACGCGCTCATCTGCCGCAACAGCAGGCGCCGTACTTCGTCGGCGAACCATGCCTCCCGTTCCTCGTCGGTACCATCGCGGGCGAGCGACGCCTTCACGAGCCCGCTGGTGAGCGCGAGATGATCGGAGAGTTCCGCGAGGTGCGCCTCGACCGCGGTGTGCGGGCCGAAGTGCGTAACGAAGAGCGTCGACGGGTGCCACGCGGCGATTCGCGCCAGGCTGTCGCGCCAGGTGTCGAGGTCGATGTCCGGCGGCGGCGTCGGCGGCATGACGAAGCCGCCCCCCTGCAGCCGGATCCCGGCCGTGTCGCCGACGAACGCGATGCCGGTGTCGGCGCCGAAGTAGCTGACGTGATGGTTGGCATGTCCGGGCGTGTACTGGATCTCGAGGTCGCGGCCGCCGGCCGTGATCCGCTCGCCGCCCTTCACGACGTCGAGGCGCTCGGCGGGCACCGGCAGGAATTCGCCCCACAGGCGATCCATCTCGCCCGGCCACAGCCGTGACGCGCTCGCGAGCAGCTTCTCCGGATTCACCATGTGCGGCGCGCCCTGCTCATGGACCACGACGCGCAGCGCCGGCTGCTCGCGGACCAGCGTACCGGTCGCGCCGGCGTGATCGAGATGAATATGCGTGAGCAGAATCGTCCGCAGATCGCCGATCGCGATGCCGCTGCGCTCCAGGTTCGCGCGCAAAACCGGCAGAGCGCTCGTCGGCCCCGGATCGATCAGCGCCACGCCGGCCGATCCGTGCAGCACGACGGTCGCGATGACACCGCGGACGCCGAGGAAGTTGAGGTCGATGTACGAGACGCCGGACGCGAGTGTGATCATGGGTCCTGTTTCCGACGGCGCAGGAGGCCGATGACGACGATCGCCACCACCAGCGCGAGACCGACGAGGCCGCTGCGGCCGATCCAGCGTTCCAGCGTCGCCCAGCTGTAGGCCAGGGAGTAGCCCGCCGCCGCGATCGCCAACGACCACGAGAGCGCGCCCGCCGCATTGTAGAAGAGGAACGTCGGCCATCTCAGGCCGCTCGCGCCGGCGAGCATCGCCCCGAACACGCGCAGGCCGGTGATGAACCGCGCGATGAACACCGTGCGGCCGCCATGGCGCAGAAAGAATCTGTCGAACTCCGCGAGTCGCGCGGCAGTCAGACCGACGTGCGAGCCGTAGCGCTCGATCAGCCCGCGTCCGTAGTGATGACCGATGAGGAATCCCAGGTTGTCGCCGAGGACCGCCCCGGCCACCGCCGTCACGACCACCCACGGCAGCTCGAGCCGTCCGAAATGCGACAACGCGGCACCGGCGAGGAGCGCGGTTTCTCCCGGCACCGGGAGGCCGGTGTTCTCGAGGAACACGCCGAAGAACACCACCGCGTATCCATAGCGCGCAAACAGATCGAGCAGCCAGTCGGGCATCGCGCAATTAGGAATTCGGAATTAAGAAGTAAGAATTCGTGATCGACGGAGACGTTCTTGATCGAGTGCAAACACTGCGGCACGAATTCTCAATTCTCAATTCTTACTTCTTAATTGCGGAATCCGGGGCCCACGCAGCGGCCGTCCCGGCCGTTCGCTGGTAATCACGCCGTCGGCGACGACGCGGCGGCCGTTGACGAAGACGTGCACGACGCCCACCGAGTAGCGGTTCGGATCCTCGAAGGTGGCGACGTCACGAATCGCGGCCGGGTCGAAGACGGTGATGTCCGCCGCCATCCCCGGTCGGAGGATGCCGCGGTCGTTGAGATGGACGCGCGCCGCGGCCTTCGAGGTCATCTTCCGGATCGCTTCCTCGAGCGGCAGCAGGTGCTCGTCGCGAACGTAATGGCCGAGGATTCGCGGGAAGGTGCCCCATGCGCGCGGATGCGACTTCGACTCGGAGAGCTTGCCGTCGGCGGCCTTCGCGGCCGAGTCGGTTCCCACGCCGACCAGCGGGTGCCTCAACGCCGCGCGCACGTCGTCTTCGCCCATGATCTGGGTGATCACCGACGTCTCGCCCTTGTCGGCGACCATGAGATCGATGACGGCGTCGCGCGGATCCTTGCCCATGGCCCTGCCGATCTGGGTCAGGGTCA
>DATFWL010000488.1:0-8198 GCA_035259385.1 Vicinamibacterales bacterium
TCGTCGTCGCTCATCGACCAGTTGAGGTGCTTGCCCGATCCGTTGACACCGGCGAACGGCTTCTCGTGCAGCAGGCACGCCAGGCCGAACTTCGGCGCCGTCCGCTTGAGCGTCTCCATCATGATCATCTGGTGATCGGTGGCGACGTTCGCGTTCTCGAAGATCGGCGCGATCTCGTACTGGCTCGGCGCCACCTCGTTGTGCCGCGTCTTCACCGGCACGCCGACCTTGTACAGCTCGCTCTCGACCTCGGACATGAACGCCATCACCCGCTCGGGGATCGCGCCGAAGTACTGGTCCTCGAGCTCCTGGCCTTTCGGCGGACGCGCCCCGAACAGGGTGCGGCCGGCGTTGATCAGATCGGGTCGCGACAGATAGAAGTAGCGATCGATCAGGAAATATTCCTGCTCGGGCCCGCAGGTCGTGACCACGCGCTCGGCCGTCGAGCCGAAGAGCTTCAGCACGCGGACCGCCTGGCGGGACAGCGCTTCCATCGAGCGCAGCAGCGGCGTTTTCTTGTCGAGCGCCTCGCCGGTCCAGCTGACGAACGCCGTCGGGATGACCAGCGTCACCGCGCCGCCGCTGTAGAGGAGCCAGGGCGGGCTCGTCGGATCCCACGCGGTGTAGCCGCGCGCCTCGAACGTGGATCGCATCCCGCCCGACGGAAAGCTCGACGCGTCAGGCTCGCCTTTGATCAGCTCCTTGCCGGAGAACTCCGCAACCGCCTTGCCGTCGTTCGAGAGCTGCAGAAACGAGTCGTGCTTCTCGGCCGTGATGCCGGTGAGCGGCTGAAACCAGTGTGTGTAGTGCGTGGCCCCGTGCTCGACCGCCCACTCCTTCACGGCGATCGCGACCGCGTCGGCCGCCGCCGCATCGAGGGGGACGCCGTGGGTCATCGTCCGGCGGAGCGCGTGGTAGACGGCCTTGGGGAGACGCGTCTGCTGCACTTCATCGTTGAAGACCAGGCTTCCGAACGTGCCGGTCACGCGCGCGTCGCGCTTTTCCTTGAGATCCATCACCGACCAGTTGCGAATCGCGCTGATCGCCTCGCTCAGGACTGCAGAACCCATTACGTCGCCCCCTTTGTCATCGTCCCCGGCCGCAGGAAAACACGCATCATAACGCGCTGTGCGGGAAGAGAACATTATCCCAGGAATCGTGCAGCCTGTGCAACGCTCAGGTGATGCAAATCAAGATTTTGCGGCAGATCCGCGCTCAGTGCACTCAGGATCGTGCAAGTCGTGCACGAATCTGCGATCAGTCCGAATCAGGCCCGGGCCAGCCGAGCAGCGTGAGGAATTCGGCGAGCACCATCGCCGTCGCGCCCCAGATTTCGTGCGCGGCCACGTGAAAGCCGGGCACCGTGAGGGCGATCCCTTCGCGTTCGCGATCGACGCGCCGCACCGCGCGCGCGTCGAGCAGATCGTCGATCGCGATTTCCAGAATGTGAGCGACCTCGCCATCGGCCGGCATCAGCTGCGGGCGCCTGTCGAGCGCCGCGACGATCGGGTAGAGGCGGAATCCGCTGACCGGAATGTCGAGCGGGGTCAGCCCGCCCAGCACCCGAACGTTCGTCACGTCGAGCGCGATCTCCTCGTGCGCCTCGCGCAACGCGGCCTGCTCGAAGGTCTCGCCCGGCTCGACGACGCCGCCGGGCAGGGAGATTTGACCCGCGTGCCGTGGGGTATCGCCGCGCACCGTGAGCACGATGTGCGCGTGTTTTTCGCTGTTCTCCGGCTCGCCCCGTTCGGCGCCTCCTGGGAAGATGAGCAGCAGGCCGGCCGCATGGCGGACGCGCGCGACGTTGACGCCTTTTGGCCATGCGCGGCGCGGCACAGGCGCCATTCGCGCATGCCCGGCCGGCCCGGGCAACTCGAGTTGCAGCGCCGCCTCGAGGCGGGCGACCGCCTCTGCGAACGTCACGGCACGATCGACATGAACGCGCAGGACGCGTGCGGCGCCGGATAGCTCGCCGCGGTGATCGCGCGAAGGACCTCGGACGCGATGAAGGCGTACCCGGCGTCGTTCGGATGGAGGCCGTCCGACGAGTACGTCCCGGGCTGATAGCTCCGCGCGTCGCACATCAGGTCGACGACGACCGTATTCGAATTGAGCAGCGGATTCACGACCGTGCGCGTCATCCCGACCGCGGCGCGCTGCGCCGCCTGGCGCTGCGCCAGCGACGCGGACGCGAGGTAGGGCATCCCCGCTGGATTCGGGACGTTCAGGATGACGAGCCGCGGACTCCCTGCGCGATCAGATACGCCGCGCAGCAGCGCCGCGAAGTCGGCGCCGAACGCACGCACTTGTGCGTCGATGTAACCGTTCGTATCTGCGCCCGCTGCGCCGGCGCCGAGCGCGGCCGTGATGGTATTGATTTCGTTAAGTCCGGCGAAGATGGAGACTAAAGTCGCGTTCCGCTGCACAAACGGCATTTCCTGCTCGATGAAATTGCCGGCGATGATCCGGTTGTACTGCTGGCCCAGCGCCTCGAAATCGCGTCCGATGACCGCCGTCGGGATGCCGAGGTTCAGCAGGTCGAGCGTGAATCGCTGCGAGCGGAGCTGCCGCGCGGTAACGGCGATGTAACCGGTGCCGTTCGCGCAGTCCGACAGCAGGCACGGTACGCTGGAACCTACACCAGTCACGTCGCTTGCGCCGATCGCCGCCCAGACGATCGATGAGCCGGGCGCGGGCGGTCCGCTTGGCTGTGTTGGGCTGCCGCCGCCGCCGCATGCGATCCAGGAAGAGAGAATCGCTACGCACAGCCCGATCCGCAGAATTGGAGATCGGTGCGTCTTACGCAAAAAGCCTCGTTCGGATCGGTCCATCTGCTGAAAGCCCTTCACTAGAATGGCACATTGCCCCTGATGCTGCGACGAGTCGCCACGACGATCGGGGCGGTGCTGGTAGGAGTGTTGAACGTCGTGATGCACCGGCGCGAGTCGTTACCGGAGCTGAAACCTGGCGACAGGGCCCCTGATTTCGCGCTGATGGGATCCGACGGGCGTACGTATCGTCTGAAGGATCTGGCGGGGCAACGGGTGGCGATCGCCTGGTTTCCCAAGGCGTTCACCGGGGGCTGAACGGCCGAATGCCGGTCGCTCGGTGCGAGCGACGACGAATTGCGAAAGCGCGGGTTTCGAGTGCTTGCGGCGAGCGTCGACTCGGAAGACACGAACCGACGATTTGCCAGATCGCTCGAGCTGACGTATCCGGTTTTGAGCGATCCGACGAAGGAAACGGCGCGGGCATACGGCGTGCTTGCGCCCAGTGGATACGCATCACGGTGGACGTTCTACATCGATGCCGACGGCCGCATTCTCGACATCGATAAAAAGGTGAACGCCTCGTCTCACGGGCGCGACGTATTGGAACGGGTTCGGGGTTCGGGGTTCGCGGTTCGGGGTTCTCGCTCTGGTTCAAGTGGTTCTGGTTCTGACGGTTCTGGTGCGTAGGACCTAGAACCCTGAGCAAAGAACTCCGGAACTCAGAACCAGAACCCCGAACGGCGAACCCCGAACCCCGAACCCAGGCACAAGCTGGCAACGGCCAGGCTGGAGCGAGTATGGCGATCCTCGATCGATTCCGCACTCAAGCGCGGCACAAGCATCCCGACGCTGCCGTCCGTCTCGCATTCGTGCAGGAAGTGCCGCTCGACGAGCGCGACCTGCTGATCGAGATCGCGCGCGAGGACGGCGACCCGCGCGTCCGGCGTGCGGCGGTCGCCAAGCTCATGGATCCGGCGGCCCTGGCGGGCATCGCCGCAGACGACCCCGACGAGCAGGTGCGGGCCCAGGCGGTCGGCATGCTGCGCGACATCGCGCTCGAGGCGTTCGAGGGCGTGACCGAGAACGACAGCCACGCCGCCGTCGACGCGCTCGCCGACATGAAGACGATCGTCGGCATCGCCAAGAACGCGTCGCGCGAGTCCACGGCGCAGCGCGCGGTCGCGCGCGTCACCGATCTTCATGCGCTCGGATCGATCGCGCGGCATGCCGAACACGAGTCGGTCCGCCTGCAGGCGTTCGACGCGGTTCACGACCACGCCGAGATCCTGAAGACCGCGCTCAACTGCGAGTTCCGCGATCCGACGCTCGCGGCGGTCGAACGGATTGCCGATCGCGGCGAACTCGATCAGATTGCGGCGCGCGCGAAAAACAAGAGCGCCTCCAAGCGCGCGCGGGCCATCGTCCGCGAGATGGAGGAGCGTGAAGCGGCAGAGCGCGATGCGCGGCAGGCGGCGGAGGCGGCCGAGGCCGCCGAGGCGTCGGCCGCCGCTGCGGCCGAAGCGGCAAGTGCCGCGCGGGAAGCCGAGCTCGCGCGCGCCGGCGCCGAGGCTGCCGCGCGCCGCGCCCACGACGCCGAAGAGGCGGAGCGCCGCGCCGCGGAGGAAGCCGAAGCAGCGCGGTTGCGATCCGAGCAGGAGGCCGCCGAGCGCGCGCGGGCCGAGGCGGCGGCCGAAGCGGCGCGACAGGACAACGAGCGGCGAACCGCGCGCCTCGCCGAGCTGGCCGCAGCGGCGGGCGCCAGCGCCGCCGTCGAGGATCTCGCCGCGGCACGCCGTCAGTTCTCGGCGATCCGGAAGGAATGGCACGCGCTCAGCGCCTCCCGCGAGGTGGACGCGGCGATCGCGTCGCAATTCGCCGAAGCGGAGCACGCGTTCACCGCGCGTGACAGCGCCGCGCGCGAAGCCGACGAGCGCACACGCCGCGAAGCGCTCATGCGTCTGCAGCAGCTCGCATCGCGGGTCGAAGCGACGGCGTCGCGCGCCGACCTGACGCTCAAGGCCGGCGAACGTGCCATCAAGGAGCTGCGGACCGCGCTCGGCACGATACCGCAGCTCCCGTCGAAGAAGGACTACGAAGAGATCGTCAAGCGCCTCAAGGCGGCGCAGACGGCGCTGACTCCCAAGGTCCAGGAGCTGCGCGATATCGCCGACTGGCAGCGGTGGGCGAACGTCGGCATCCAGGAACAGCTCTGCGAGAAGATGGAAGCGCTCAAGGCGCTCGAGGATCCGGAGGCGATTGCCAAGCAGGTCCGCGAGCTCCAGCAGCAGTGGCGGCAGGCGGCCGACGTCCCTCGCGCGCAGGGCGAGGCGCTGTGGAAGCGGTTCAAGGCGGCGCACGACGAGGCGTGGGCGAAATGCGAAGCGCATTTCGCCGAGCAGGCGGTCGCGCGCAACGACAACCTGGCCAAGAAGCTCGCCCTGTGTGAACGCGCCGAATCGCTCGCCGAATCGACCAGCTGGATCCGCACCGCCGACGAGATCAAGAAACTGCAGGCCGACTGGAAGACGATCGGACCGGTCACTCGCGGACAGGAAAAAGCGGTGTGGGAACGCTTCCGCGCCGCGTGCGATCGGTTCTTCACCCGCCGGCATGCCGACCTGGCCGAGCGCAAGAAGGTGTGGAGCGAGAACCTCGGCAAGAAGGAAGCGCTGATCGCTCGCGCCGAGGGGCTGCAGGATTCCACCGACTGGGACGCCGCGGCTGCCGAGATCAAGCGGCTGCAGGGCGAGTGGAAGAACGTCGGGCCGGTGAAGAAGAGCCGCTCCGAGGCGTTGTGGCAGCGGTTCCGCGGCGCCTGCGATCACTTCTTCTCACGCTACGCCCAGCGTCACGACATCGCGAAAGGGGAGCGCGCCGCTGCGCGCGAGGCGATTGTCGCGGAACTTGAGGCGTTGACGGGAGACAGTCGTCAGTCGCAGGTCGCAAGTCATCAGTCGGTAGTCGCAAGTCGTCAGTCGGAAGTCGCAAGTCATCAGTCGGAAGTCGCAAGTCACGAGTCGGAAGTCGCAAGTCCTGAGTCGGAAGTCGCAAGTCACCAGTCGGAAGGCGCAAGTCCTGCGTCGCCGGCGCCGAGTCCCGAGCCGCCCGCCGCGCCTCCGGAGCCGCCGCCCGATCTGGTCGCGAAGGTTCGGAGCATTCGCGGCCGGTGGCAGTCGGAGCTCGCCGCCCGCGGCGTCGATCGCGATCGCGCCGCGCAGCTCGACGCGCGCTTCGCCGCCGCGTTCGCGCGCGTCGTCGCCGTGTATCCGGCGGTGTTTGCAGGGACCGATCTCGATCCGGACGCGAACCGCAAGCGGATGGAATCGATCGTCCACCGGATGGAGGAGCTCGCCAAATCGCTCGCCGGGCCGACCGCCGCGGCGGCCGACGCGTCGCTCTCGCCGACGACGAGGCTCGCGGCGATGTTGAAGGAGGCGCTCGCGGCGAACACGATCGGCGGTCGCGTCGACGACGACAGCCGGTTCCGCGCGGCGAACGAAGAAGTCAGGCAGGCGCAGGCGAGCTGGTCGCGCGTCGGTCCGGTTGCCGACGACACGCGGCGGGCACTGGCCGATCGCTTCCAGCGCGCGATTCGCCGGATCAGCGATGCCGCCACCGCACACGCACGCGGGAGTGCGGCCGCCGTGGGATCGGGTCGGCCGCGGTAGGACGGGCAGGCCTGGTAGGTCGGGTAGGCCTGGTAGGTCGGGTAGGTCAGGTAGGTCAGGTAGGTCAGGTAGGTCAGGTAGGTCAGGTAGGTCGGGTTAGCCAGGGAGGTCGGGTGGGCCAGGTGGGTCGGAGGCCACAGGTTCCGGACACTTGAGTGAATCCTACTTGCTCACGCCAACCACCGGACCAGGCAAGTAGATGGGGTTTACCCATCTTGCCAAAACAAGGCGCCGTTCGACCTACCAGACCCACCCGACCTATCCGACCCACTCCGACCTAACCGACCCACCCCGCCCGACCCACTCCGACCTACCCGACCTACCTGACCCACCCGACCTATTGGATCTTCAGCAGCTCCACGTCGAACACGAGCATCCCGTACGGGGCGCTCTTGCCTTTGTAGGCGATGCTTTCGGGGATCCAGAATCGCGTCCTCTCGCCTTCGTACATCAGCTGCAGGCCTTCGGTCCACCCGGGGATCACTTGGTCGACCTGGAACGTCGCCGGTTCGCCGCGCACGATGGAGCTGTCGAACATCTTGCCGTCGGTCGTCCATCCCGTGTAGTTCACGACCACGCTGCCGGTCGCACGCGGGTGCCGGCCGCCGACACCCTCTTTCAGCACTTTGTAGGCGAGGCCGCTCGCGGTCTTCTTCGCGTCGGCAGGCGGCGCCTTTACATCAGGCGGCGGATGGCTCGGCACATCAATCAGCTCGACGTCGAAGACGAGCATGCCTTTCGGTTCGCGCTGGCCCTTGTAGGCGAGCGACTCGGGAATCCAGAGGCGGCGCTTCTCGCCGCTGACCATCATCTGCAGCCCTTCACTGAACCCGCTGATGACGCGGTTCACACCGAAGGTGGACGGCTTGCCTTTGCTGACGGAGCTGTCGAACATCGAGCCGTCAGTCTTCCAGCCGGTGTACTGGACGACGACGACGTCTTCTTTCGTGGGATGGTCCTTGCCGCTGCCGCGCGCGATCACTTTCGTCGCCAGACCTGACGGCGTCTTCGTCGCGTCGGCCGGCGGGGCGGCGACGTCCGGAGGCGCGGGGATGTTTCCGGCCTGCGACTGCGCGCCGGCAGCGACGCCGACCGCGATCGCGAGCGTGAGCACGATGGGAAATGCGCGCATACGAGGCATTGTACCTAGACCTGGTTTCAAAGTCGGGTTCGTCGGCGGATGAGTAATCCGAAAGCACTCATGGTATCCTGCGTGCCGTACCTAGCAGGGGAGCTGCAGTCGGGCGCAGTCGTCCGGCACCTTCCCGTACCTGCTGACTCGTTCTCGCCGGGTTGGTGGATGTAGGCATCAGCGAGCACACATTCGAGAGGTGTGCGATGCCGCATTTCACCAAACTCACCCCCAATCTTCTCGTCGGTAATGTCGAGCGGAGCCTTGCGTTCTACGTCGACACGCTCGGATTCGAGCGCGGCCTCACCATGCCGGAGCAGTCGCCGTTCGTGTTTGCCTCGGTGACCAGCGGCGCGGTCGAGATCTTCTTCAACGACTCATCCGCCGCAACCCGGGAATACACGGCGTTCGCCGGGCGGCCGCTCGGCTCGACCGGCACGATGTTCATCGAGATGCAGGGCGTCGATGCGCTACACGACCGGCTGAAAGGATCGGTGAAGGTGGTGATGCCCCTCGTGACCCAGTTCTACGGCATGCGCGAATTCGCGATCGAGGACCCGGACGGGTACGTCATCACCTTTGCTGAACGTGTCAATGGCTGATGGCTGATGGCTGATGGCTGATGGC
>DATFWL010000489.1:0-26306 GCA_035259385.1 Vicinamibacterales bacterium
GGAAGGATTTGCCGTACCAGTACGCGCTCGCCGATGCCTTCACGGTCTGCGACAACTATCACTGTTCCGTGATGGGACCGACCGATCCCAACCGCTATCACATGTGGACCGGCTGGGTCGGCAACGACGGCGCCGCCGGCGGTCCCGAGATCACCAACGCAGAAAAGGGCTACGACTGGTCCACCTATCCCGAGCGGCTCGAGCGGGCCGGCGTCTCGTGGAAGATCTACCAGGACATCGGGATCGGTCTCGACGCCGCGGGATCCTGGGGCTTCACCGACGATCCCTACATCGGCAACTTCGGCGACAACTCGCTGCTCTATTTCCACCTCTATCAGAACGCGGCGCCAGGAACGCCGCTCGCCGACAAGGCGAAGACCGGCACCCACATCCTCTCGCAGAACCGCGAGCCGGATCGGTTGATGGACATCTTCCGCGCGGACGTCGAGAACGGCCGCCTGCCGCAGGTGTCGTGGATCGTCGCACCCGAATCGTACTGCGAGCACCCGAATTGGGAGCCGGACTTCGGCTCGTGGTACGTCTCGCAGGTCGTCGACATCCTGGCATCGAACCGCGACGTGTGGAGCAGGATGGTGCTGTTCGTCACCTACGACGAGGAAGGCGGCTTCTTCGATCACCTCGTGCCGCCGACGCCGCCGCCGACGCCCGCGACCGGCAAGTCGACGGTGCCGATCACCAACGAGATCTACGGCGGCGATCCGATTCATCCCGCCGGTCCCTACGGACTCGGGATTCGCGTGCCGATGATCGTGGTCTCGCCGTTCAGCCGCGGCGGCTGGGTCAACTCGCAACTGTTCGATCACACGTCGCTGATTCGCTTCCTCGAAGCGCGATTCGCGCACGGCCGCCGCGATCTGATCGAAACCAACATCACGCCGTGGCGGAGAGCGGTGACCGGCGATCTGACGACCGCGTTCGATTTCGAGAGTCCCAACGGCCCGAAGCGGGTGGTGCTGCCGAACACCGACGCCTTCAAGCCGCAGAATTTCGACCGGCACCCGGACCAGGTGCCGGTGCCGCCGGCGCACGGGACGCTCCCGGCGCAGGAGAACGGCGTGAAAGCGGCTCGTGCGCTGCCCTACGCGATCGAAGCACGCGGTCTGGTGCAGGCGGCCGACGGGACGTTCTGGATCAAGTTCGAGAACACCGGCAGCGCGGCCGCCGTCTTCCAGGTCCGTTCGGCAAACAGCGCGGACGCGCCGCGCACCTTTACCGTTGCGCCGCAGAAGTCGCTGACCGACTTCTGGGCGGTCGGGCCCGGCGGTCAGTACGATCTGTCGGTCTACGGGCCGAACGGCTTCTTCCGCGAATTCGCCGGACGCGTTGCCGGCGACGGCACGCCGAGCCTCGAGGTGCTGACGAGTTTCGAGGACAAGCGCGACGAGATCACGCTGACGATCTCGAACCGCGCGACCGACCTCGCTGCCGTTCGCATCGTCGATCGCTACACCGGCCACACGACGAAGTTCGTGCTCGAGTCAGGAGAGTCCGACTCGAAGCACTGGCCGCTGTCGCGCACGCGAGGCTGGTACGACCTGACGGTGACGATCAACGGCGACGACCGGTTCCTCTATCAGCTGGCCGGCCATTTCGAGAACGGCGAGGACAGCATCAGCGATCCGCTCATGGGCGGCCTGGTGTAGTCAGGCTGCGGCGGAGGAAAGCAACCACAGAGATCGCAGAGATCACAGAGTCTGGTTTTCTCTGTGGTCTCTGTGCGCTCTGTGGTTGCTTCGCCGCCGGCCGCAGTACACTCGGCCTCTCCCGATGCCGCTTCCCGTCGTCGATACCCGTCGTTTCTTCCGCCCGTTGAGCCGCGAGGTCGTCGCCGTGCTGCGCGCGGCGGGCGTCGAAGGCTGGCAGCGTCCGACGCTCGCCGGCGCGTGGCAGGTGCGCGATGTCGCCGCGCACCTCTGCGACACGGCGCTCCGCCGGCTCTCGTTCCAGCGCGATCGATCGTCCGGCGCGCCGGGCCCGCGGCCCGATCAGGACTTCGTCGCCTTCATCAACGAGCTCAACGCGACGTGGGTGGGCGCGGCGCGGCGCCTGAGTCCGCGTGTGCTGACCGATCTCTACGCGCAGGCCAGCGGCGAGCTCGCCGCTTTCATGGAGACGCTGGATCTCGACGCGCCGGCGTTCTTCCCGGTGTCGTGGGCCGGTGAAGACGAATCGCGCCAGTGGCTCGACGTCGGACGCGAGTTCACCGAGGTCTGGCACCACGGCGCGCAGATCCGCGACGCGCTCGACGCCGGTCCGTTCTCCGATCCGCGTTGGCTGCTCGCCGTGCTGCAGATCGCGATGCACGCGCTGCCGCACGGCTACCGCGATGTGACGGCGCCGTCGGGCGCCGCGATCGCAATCCGCGTCAGCGGTCCAGCGTCGGGCGCCTGGAGCCTGCATCGTCGCGACGGAACCTGGATCATCGACGAGAGCTCGCCTGCTGCGCCGGCCGCGACGGTGACCATGGCGGACGAGACCGCGTGGCGCCTGTTCTTCAACGCGCTGTCGCCGCCGGAGATCGAGTCACGGATCGTCGTCGAAGGAGACGCGATGCTCGCTGGTCCGCTGCTCCGGACGCGATCGGTGATCGTGTAACCACAGAGACAAGAGTCCACCCAGAGATCGCAAGAAGCCACGACGGCACGAAGGCAGCGTGACGCAGGACGTTCGCGCGCGACCGGCCTGCGAAGCGGGCTCTATGGACGAAAAAGCCGCCGCAAAAGCAAGCCACTCACCGTGACCTGGCTTGCATTTGCGACGGCTGTTCCGTTCATGAACGGCTGGCTACGCCAGCCGTCGGTCGCGCCTCGCCTCTGCGCTCTCCGCGGTCTCCGCGGTTAGACCGCCGGCGTCAGAAGGTGACCTTCACCGCCAGCTGCACCTGGCGCGGATCGCCGACGCCCTGCCGCAGGAACCCGTCGAAGTTGAACAGCGCCGGCGTCGTCAGCGGGTTCACGTTGTTGTCGTTGTTGAACGTGTTGAACATCTCGAGGCTCGGGATCACCTGGGCCTGCGGTCCAATCTTGAACGGCCGCTGCACCCGCCAGTCGAGCGAGAAGTACGCGTTGTCCTTCCGATCCCAGTTGCGCCCGCGATCGAGCCCGCCCAGGACTCGCGGCGAGGTCGTGATCGGCTGCGCGGTGCGCCCTTGCATGCGGACGTTGAGCAGCACACTCCGCGGGAGCTCGGCGTAGGTGAAGAAGTTGAACTTGTGGCGGATGTCGCGGTCCGAGGGCCCGTAGTCCAGGTCCAGATCGTAGAAGTTGAACGACCGGTCGGTGAACGGATCGCGCTCGTTCGAGTCGTCGTCTTCGTCCTTCGACAGCACGTAGTTGCCTTCGAACTGGTAGCGCTGGGCGAAGCGCTTGCGCAGGCCGAACGTCGCGCCGCGATACAAGCTGTGGCCGCGGCTGGTGGTAACGAACAGATCGCCGAGCGCCGGCTCGTACGGATTGGCGCCGGCGTAGGTCGTGGTGTCGCGCGTCGGCGGCTGGGCGGGCGCCGCCGACGTCCCGTGCACGTTGTAATTGAGGAAGCGCGTCAGATCGACGCCCTTCGCCACCGTGACGTCGATGTACGCCACCACGCTCGGCCGCAGTTCGCGCTCGTAGCCGCCGTTGAAGCTGTAAACGTGCGGGTTCTTGTACTCGCGATCGAAGACCCGCACGCCGCTGAACGCCGGGAACGTGCCCGGGGGCACTGCCGTCGGAGCGAGCAGGTTCGGCCACACCGGCATGTCGGCGAACGCGGTGAAGCTGGTGTTGCGGAAGTCGCTCTTCTGCTGGATGCCGTTGGTCGTCACCGATCCGACCTGGCTCAGCATGTTCTGCCGCGCGTAGTAGATGCCGGCGCTGCCGCGCACCACCGATTTGCCGTTCCGGTTCACGTCCCACACGACGCCGCCGCGCGGCTGAATCTGGTTCCACTGGTTCGGGATGGTCCCGTCCGACGGAAACGCCAGGCCGCCGAGGAACGGCGCAAACGCCGTTGTCTTCGGGTCGACCGTCGCCGGCATCTTCTGGCCGTCCCAGCGCAGCCCGATGTCGACCGTGAGCCCGTTGCCGGCCTGCCATTTGTCCTGGATGAAGAGCGCGAACTCCTCGTTGCTGATGTCCGACGCGCCGGCCGCGTCGCGGGCGATGCCGTCCGGGCTGCTGGACTGCAGATAGAAGAGCAGCGGGCCGCCCGTCGACGTCGACCCGGCCGGGCACGGCGTGGGAGCGGTGACATACGAACCGTTCGAGCACCCGACCGTGAACGGTCCGAAGCCACCTGGCGCCGCCGGTGAGGCATAGCGCAGGAAGCCGATCGCGCTGTCGAAGAGATAGCGGCCCTCGAAGAAGCCCCGGAAGACCTGGGCGTTGTTGGTATGGATCCACTCGCCGCCGGCTTTCATCGTGTGCCGGCCGGCGATGATCGAGTAGTTGTCCTTCAGCTGGAATCGCTTGACCGTTTCATCGACATTCGGCCCAAGGAAGAACGGGTTGCCGAAGCGGAACGTCGGAAATGCGGGATCGGCGCCGATCCCCGTGTCCGCCGGGATGTTCGACTGAGTCGCCGAACGCGGACGATCCTCGCGTGAGTAGGTGATGTGAAACTCGTTGAGCCGGCTGGTGCTGAGCGTGCTGAACAGGTTGCCGTTCACCACGTTGATCTTCGACGGCCCCTCGGTGCCGTTGGCCGACGTCCCGTACGTCGGCACGTCGAAAGTCTGGTTCAGGTTCTTCGAGTAGTCGAAGTTGTACGACGCCGAGAGCGTATGCGGAGGCGACAGGTTCCAATCGGCCTTGGCGAGCAGCGCGTTGTTGTTGATCTCGTGGGGCACCGGCTGCCCGTCGTCCTGGTTGCGAGTGGTCTTGAAGAAATTGAGCAACGCCAGCCGCTGGCAATCGCCGCTCGTGGCAATGAGCCCGGCGTTGGCCGCAAGCGTCGGCGCGCTCACCGGACACGGCGCACCGATCGGTTCCGACAGGTTGGCGCGCTGAAGGTTCTCGCGAACTCCTTCGAGGGCGAAGAAATAAAACGACTTGTCCTTGACGACCGGACCGCCGACCGTGCCGCCGAGCTGCTCGCGGTGGAAATCCGTGAGCGGCTTGCCGTCCGAGGTATTGGCCGTGAGGCCCTCGAGGCGCTGGTAATAGAACAGGGAGCCGTTGACGTTGTTGGTTCCTGACTTGGTGATGACGTTGACGACGCCGCCGGCCGTGTGGCCGAACTCGGCAGAGGCGCCGCTGGCGATCACCTGGAACTCCTTGACCGCCTCGAGCGTGATGTCGATGGCAGCGCGCTGGCCGCCCACCTGCTCGCCAAAGAAGCCGTTGGTGTAGTCGCCGCCGTCGAGGCTGATGTTGTTGAAGATCCCGCGCTGCCCGGCAATGTTGATCTCGTCGCCGTCGGGGCCCTGCACGATGCTCACGCCTGGCGTCAACGTCAACAAATCTTCGAACTTGCGGCCGAGAATCGGGGTCGTGCCGATCGTGGTCTCGTCGAGCGTGTTGGCCACCGCCGTGCGCGCCGTGTCGACCGTTTCCGCCGAGCTCGACACGGTCACGGTTTCGGAAATCGCGGACACCTTCATC
Organism: Vicinamibacterales bacterium; assembly: GCA_035259385.1. Lineage (GTDB taxonomy): Bacteria > Acidobacteriota > Vicinamibacteria > Vicinamibacterales > CAVVIG01 > QHWK01. Next base: position 5,601 of record DATFWL010000489.1, read on the forward strand.
GTCTCCGTGAGGCGCACGGTCTGGCCGACGGTCACGAGCACGTTTTCCTCGACGAGCTTGGCGAAGCCGGCCAGCTGCAGGGTGATGGTATAGCGGCCAGCGGCCAGCTGCGGGGCGACGTACCGGCCGTCGCGATCGGTCACGAGACTCCGCACCAGGTTGGTCTCGACATTGCGGACCTCGACGTCGACACCCGGCAGCACGCCGCCGCTCGAGTCGACGACCGTGCCGTCGATCACCCCGGTCGTGATCTGTGATTGGGCGGCCGCGGGAACGGATCCGGCCAGGGAGACGACGATCGTCAGCGCACACAGAGTCCGCATAGGGATCTCCTCGTGGGCGCATCATCCGACTTTCGTGCTGAGCTAGCAAGTCTGTTATCGAGATCTCTGCGCAACCGGCAGTCGGCGCGCCCAGCCGGATCCGGAACCAATCTCGTAATCCGACCGATCACTTGTGCGGCTGAGTCGGCTTCCCTGTGGCTATCGGGTCACACCGTGAACCCTTCACGGCACGCCGTGAACCAAACGGCATTTGTTATTTAATTATCTCCCTAATTCGCGGGGCCGGGGCGCGCACGTGCGCGTTTGTGATCCATACGATCCGCTGGCGGGCGGCTTGCTCGCGACGCGCCCGCATGAGCAGACAACTTCGCAGCGTGCTGGTGCTGGCGGCGGCGGTGATCGGCGGTTTCGACGGCGCGCTGTCAGCGGTTCCGGTGGCTCCGACCCTCGTGGCGCCCGCCGACGGCGCCAGCCTCGCGGAGCCGTTCACGATCGCGTGGGCGGCGGTGTCGGATCCGGCGGGCGTCGTCGCCTACAACTGGCAGGTGAGCCCGTCATCGAGCTTCGTGCCGGTCGTGCTGCAGGATTCCACCAACGGCGCCACCTCGGGCATCGTCAGCGGCCTGGGCACAGGCACCTACTTCTGGCGCGTCCAGGCGGTCAACGGGTCGTTCGAGCAGGGTGCCTGGTCGCCGCCACGCAGCTTCAGCGTGTCGGGCGTCGGCGCGGGCGCGCCCGCTGCACCGCAACTCGCGCCGCCAAAGGCCTACAACACGTTTCACCCGTACGAGGTGATGACCTTCACCTGGAATGCCGTCCCCGGCGCGGCGACCTACGTGTTTCAGGCGGCCACCGACACGAACTTCCCGGTCGGCACGCGGATCCAGTTCACCAACATCCCGAACCCGACCTACTCGTTCGCGATCGGCAATCCGGAAGGCCACTACTTCGGCCGCGTGTTCGCCGTCGACGCAAGCGGCGTGTACAGCGCTCCCTCGAACCTGCAGGCATTCTCTGTCCTGTACAGCAATCCGGTGCCGCCGGCACTCTCGCCGATCGGGCCCGCCAACGGGTCGACGCTCACCTTGCCGATCACGCTCTCATGGAGCGAGTCGCCGAACCCGCAGCCAAGCGGCTACGATTTGCAAATCGCCAAGGACAGCGGCTTCAAGACGATCGAAGATCTCGACAGCCAGCTGAACAGTCCGACCCGAACGGTGTTGTCGCTGACCCCGGGCCAGAAATTCTGGCGCGTGCACTCGGTCCAGGGCGACGCCTCGCCGACGACCGCAGCCGTCACGCCCTGGTCCGCGACCGGGACGTTCACGGTGAGCTCGGCACCGCCGACGCCGGTCTCGGTGTCGTTCACGAGCAACCCGGTCACCAGCGGCGCGACGACGTGGGTGCAGGTGCAGCTGACCAGCGCGCCTCCGGTCGCGACGGCGGTGAGCCTGGCGAGCTCGAATCCTGGCGCCGCACCGGTGCCGCCGTCGATCACGATGCCGGCCAACATCGCGTGGACGCAATTCCAGATGCAGGCGGGCCAGGTCGCCGCGGCGACGCCGGCGACGATCAGCGCGACGCTCAACGGCGCCACCGCGACCGGTCAGCTGACGGTCGGCGAAACGGCGTTGAAGTCGCTGACGATCTCGCCGAGCACGATCAACGGCGGCGCCAGTCCGGGCGCGATCGTGATGCTGACTGGCCAGGCGCCGCCCGGCGGCGCGGCCGTGACGTTGACGAGCGACTCACCCGCCGTCAATCCGCCGGCCTCCGCCTTCGTCAGCCCTGGCAGCTTCTCGACCTCGTTCACACTGCCGACCAGCCTGGTGAGCGCGACGACCATCGCCACGATCACGGCGTCGTGGAACGGCGTGAGCACGCAGGGTCGCGTGACGCTGACACCGCAGCCGGCGCCAACGGGCCTGACGCTCACGCCGGCCTCAGTGGTCGGCACCGGCGGGAGCTCATCGGGCCGCGTGACGATCGCATCGGCCCAGGCCACCGACACGACCTTTCTGTTGAAGAGCAGCCATCCAACGATCGCGCCGGTCAACGGCAGCGTGACGATTCCATCCGGCACGACAGCCGGCGGCTTCAACATCTTCACGTCGCAGGTGACGACGACCACCGTCGTCACGATCACGGTGACAGGCGGCGGGGCGGCGCAGTCGGCGCAATTGACGGTGACACCGGATGCGGCGCCACCACCGCCGCCACCTCCGCCGCCGCCGTCGCAAACCGCGACGGTGACGCTGACCGTGACCGGACGAAGCGGCGCGCGTGTGACCTCGACGCCCGCAGGGTTGAGCGTGTCGGTCGGCAGCACTGGGTCCGCGTCGTTCGCGGCCGGCGCGGCGATCAAGCTCACCGGGAGCCGCGACGCGATCTGGTCCGGCGCCTGTTCGAGCGGCGGCCGCAAGCAGGCGAGCTGCACGTTCACGCCGTCTGGAAACAGTGCGGTGACTGCGAACGTGCAGTGACGTGAACGCGACCCGGCCGTGAGGCTGCCGCGTCACCTGCGGGGAAAGCAACCGCAGAGAACGCAGAGAAAACAATTTCAAGAAATTCTCCGCGGTCTCTGCGATCTCTGCGGTTGCTTTCTCCGCACACACTTCGCGCTTCTTCACTCTCGACACATCCACGTCACACGACGCGTCCTCACCATTCGCACCATAGCCATTCGACGCGACTGCGTCTCCGCGCATCGAGTGAATCATCCAGCGGTGTGTGGCCGATGGGCCACATCGACGCGCATCGCGTCTGTTCCATCGAGTCACGCCGCGTCGTCTGTGGGACGTTGGGCGATCGCGCGCGATCGCGATCGCGCACGAACGATATTGTCGACGCGCCTCGAACATTGGTGATTCGACGCGCGCGACGCCGCGCGTCGGCCGACGTTTGTTGCGGCACAAATTCGCGGTCGCGATCACGTCAAGAGCTTGTCTCGCCTGCGTCTGTGCGCGTGTGCGGTCCGCACAAGCATCGCGAGCGTGCGGCTGTGGCACATCGGTTGCCGCTCATGTGCGCGTGACAGCGTTTTCAACAGGAGGGACTGCGATGAAGAGTGTTCGACCAAACTGTCTGCTCACTGTGGCTGTTCTGGTGACGGCCCTAGTTCCCGTCTCCGCCCGGGCCGACGAGGCGCTGCAGGTGACGAGCGCCCAGGTCACCGTGAATTGTCCGCTCACGATCGGCGGCAGCTTCGACGCGAAGACGAGCGCATTGAGCGGCAGCATCACACCCGATCCTGGCGGCGCGGTGAAGGGCGCGTTCAGCGTCGACCTGATCAAGCTCGAGACCGGCATCTCGCTGCGCGACCGCCATCTCCGCAACAACTATCTCGAAGTCCAGAAGGGCGGGGACTTCGCCGTCGCCAAGCTCGACAACCTGAAGATCCAGAAGCTGTCGGGGAAGACGACGTTCACCGGAACGCTGACGCTGCACGGCCAGCAGCGCGACGTCACCGGGACAGCGGAACTGCAACAGGACGGCAAGGGCTACAAGGTCGACGCGACCTTCCCGCTCAAGATCTCCGCATTCCAGATTCCCGAGCCGACCTACCTGGGCGTCGGCGTGAGCGACGAGATCAGCATTCACGTCGTGCTGACGGCGTCGCCGGCGGCGGCGCCCCGGGCGACGACGAGCGCGCAGGGGGGAACCTGGTAGCAGCGCCGATGAACGCGGTGCCATGCGACTGATCGCAGGAACTCGAGCCAACCTGGGACTGGGGCTGATTGCGCTCAGCGCGATCGCGCTCGGCGCCGCGAATGTGCGCGCGGCGCAGCAGCAGGCCGCGCCGGCGGCCGCCCCGGCCCCAGGCGCGCGCCGCGCTGCGCCGGCCACCGCGGCCGCCGGATCGTGCGCCACCTGCCACGGCGATGTCGCGAAGCACACCGTGGTGCATCCGAAGGTTGCTGACTGCACGAGCTGCCACGTGCCGAAGACTCGCGACGCGCACGCCTTCACCGACAAGAGCTGCGCCTCGTGCCACCAGATGGTGAAGGCGAACGACAAGTTCGTGCACGGACCGGTGGCGGCCGGAGAATGCCTCGCCTGCCACGACCCGCACGGCAGCGACGAGCCGCAGCAGGTGCGCGCGTTCGGCTCCGAGCTCTGCCAGCGCTGCCACGTCGACATGAAGGCGCGGCTCGCGGAGAAACGCTTCACGCACGCCCCGGTGAAAGAAGACTGCGCCACCTGCCACAACCCGCACGCCTCCCCGTCGAAATACCAGATCCGCAACGACAGCGCCGAGCAGTGCCTGGCCTGCCACAAGACGCTGCGCAAGGAACTGGTCACCGCGCGCGTGCAGCACGAGGCGGTTGCCGTCGATCGCGAATGCGTCAACTGTCACGATCCGCACGCGAGCGATCTCGACAAGCAACTGAAAGGCACCTCGATGACGCTCTGCCTGTCGTGCCACGACAAGGAACAGGACGCGCCGTCGGGCAAAGTGCAGAACGTCAAAGGCTGGCTGCAGACGCACACCGATCTGCACGGCCCGATCCGGCAGCAGGACTGCGTCGGCTGCCACCTGCCGCACGACTCGGAGCACTTCCGGCTGCTGCGCAAGGACTATCCGGAGACGTTCTACAGCCCGTACGAGCCGAAGAACTACGAGCTGTGCTTCACCTGCCACGAACCGGATCTCGCGAAAGTCGAGCGCACCGCGACCGTGACCGGATTCCGCGACGGCGATCTCAACCTGCACTTTCTGCACGTCAACCGCACGGAAAAAGGGCGCACCTGCCGCGCGTGCCACGAAGCGCACTCGAGCACGGTGCCGAAGCACCTGCGTGAAACGGTGCCGTTCGGCGACTGGCAGATGCCGGTCGGCTACACGCAGACCGCTGACGGCGGCCGCTGCGCGCCCGGCTGCCATCTGCCGAAGACCTACAGCCGCGGTCCGGCGCGGCGCAGTCAGACGGGAGGCCAGTGAGATGACGCATCGCACGCTCCAGGCCGCCGTGCTGGTGCTCGTGGCGGTCGTCGTGTGGCCGCGCCTCGCGCACGCCGCGGAGCGACCGTCGATTGGCAGCCCGGCGCCACTGCCGGCGCTTCAGGACCTGAACGGCCGTCCGCGTCCGCTCGCGGAGGTCAAGGGACGGCGCGGCCTGGTGATTCTGTTCTGGGCTGGTTGGAGCGATCGGTCGATCGAGGAGCTGAAGCGGCTCGACGCCGCGTCGGCTGACCTCGCCGCGCGCGGCGTCACGATCGCCGCGGTCAACGTCGACCGCTTCGCCCCGGAGGAAGCCGACGCCGCACGGCTGCGCGGGCAGATCGACGGCCTGCGCCTGCGCGTCGCGGTGCTCGTCGATCGCGGCCTCGAGCTGTTCCACGCCTACGGCGTCGTCACGGTCCCGTCCACGGCGGTCGTCGACGACCGCGGCATGCTGTCGTTCTTCCTCTACGGCTACTCGCACGAGCAGCGCGAGTCGCTGTTCGACGCGATCGACGCCGTCGCCGGAATCGTGCGGCCGCGTCAGGCCGCGCCGCGGCCGGTCGTTGTCGCGCCGGCGGCGCTGCGGCGCCTGCAGCTCGGACGGCTGCAGCTGCAACAGGGGCACGCCGAGGCGGCGCGCAGCAGCTTCGAGCTCGCAGCCAGGGCCGACGCGACGTTCGCCGATCCGCTCGTCGAGCTGGCCGCTCTCGCGCTCGACACGTCCGATGGTTCCGCCGCCCGCGATCTGCTCGATCGCGCCGCCGCGCTCGATCGGACCAACGGCGCGCTGCGCCGGGAGCGCGCGCGGCTCGCGGCGCTCGACGCGGCGGATGGTCCGTCCGCGGCCGATCCGCGGATCGCCTTCGCGGATCTGGGGGCCCGCGAAGACGCCGTCGCCGCCGGATATCTCGGGTTTCTCCACTGGGCGGCCGGCGACGTCGCGCAGGCCGAGCACGCATTTCAACAGGCCAGGGAACTCAGCGGCGTCGACCCGCGCGCATCGATCGCCGGCGAACAGCCGGGACGCGCCGCCGCATGGACGTCGATGACGCGGTACCGGAGGCAGATCGCCGCCGCGGGGCGGTGATGGCCGGGCTGCTGAGAGGACTGCTCGTCATGACTGTCGTCTGGTCGGGAACGATTGCCGCCGCCGCGGAGCACCCGCCGGTTGCGGCACTGACGAAGGCCGGCTGCGACGGCTGCCACGAACCTGTCACGTCGCACCGCATGCTGCACGGACCGGTGGCCGCGGGCGATTGTGCCGCGTGTCACGTCGTCGACGATACCCCGGGGCGTCGCCGGATCTCGCTGAAACTCGCCACGCCTGGCGGCGACACCTCGGCGTTGTGCGTCTCGTGTCATCAAGAGAACGGCGAACGCCTGAAGCAGGCGCACCGTCATGCTCCTGTCGCAGCGGGGCGGTGTACGGCCTGCCACGATCCACATGGGTCCGAATTCCGATTCCAGCTCGCGGACGAGGGCAACGGTACGTGCGTGCGCTGTCATGCCGACATCGCGCAGGCGCTCGCGCAGCCGCACGCGCATGCACCGGCGGCCGCGGCCTGCAGCATCTGCCACGACGCGCACGCGGGACCGCAGCCTGCGCAGATGAAGGCAGCGGCCAACCTCGTGTGCCTCGCGTGTCACGCCGACGCGCGCAGCGGGCGGCCCGAGATCGACGTGCGCGCGCTGCTCGGACGCGGGCCGCTCGACGGCCTCGATCGGCTGATTTCCACGGCGTCGCATATCGGCCTCGACGCGTCGCTGCGCGCCGGTCATCCGACGATTGGACATCCGGTGGATGGACGTCCCGATCCAGCCGAGCCGGCGCGAACGCTCCGCTGCACGAGCTGCCACAACCCGCACGGCACAACCGCCGCGAAGCTGCTGCGATTTGGAGCAGCAGGCGCGAGTCCCCTGTGCGTGCGCTGCCACACCATTTGATGTCGAGGAGCGAATGACGCGACGCACCTCCGCGAGCCTGACGTTGATGGTCGTCCTGGCGGCTGGCGCCGGCCGTGCGACCATCGCCGCCGCCGACAAGAAGAAGCCTGCGCCGGCTCCAGCGCTGGTCTGGCCGGTGCCACCCGACACGCCGCGAATCCGCTACGTCACCGCCTATCACGGCCTCACCGACTTCAAGAAGAGCAACGGCCGCTGGAAGTCGCTGCTGATCGGGCCGGACGTCGATAGGCCATCCACGCAGCTGATGAAGCCGTACGGGATTGCAGTCGCCGCCGACGGCCGCGTCTTCGTCACCGACACCGCGGCGCGGCGGGTGTTCGTGTTCGATCCGCACGCGCAGTCGGTCTCGTTCGTCGGCGAAAAGGGACCGCTGAAGGTCGTCAAGCCGATCGGCGTCGCGATCGACGGGTCGGGCGTCGTGTTCGTCGCCGACGCGACGCTGAAGCGCGTGATTGGCTATCGGCCCGACGGCACGGTCGCCATCGCCATCGGCCACGAGGGAGAGCTCGAGAATCCGTCGGGGCTGGCGATCGACCGCCGCCGGTCGCTGCTGTACGTCGCCGACGCCAGGAAGCACCAGGTGCTGTGCTACGCGGCCGGTGACGGCGCGTTCGTCCGCGCGGTCGGAAAGCGCGGGACCGAGCCTGGCGAATTCAACTTCCCGACCAACCTCTCGGTCGATCGCGACGGGCGCCTCTACGTGACCGACACGCTGAACTTCCGCGTCCAGATCTTCGACGGATCGGGCGCCTTCGTCGGCAGCATCGGTACGCAGGGCGACGGTCCCGGTCACCTGAATCGCGCGAAAGGCGTCGGCGTGGACAGCGAAGGCCACGTCTACATCGCAGACACGTCGTTCAACAACTTCCAGATCTTCGACGCCGACGGCAGCATCCTGCTGTTCGTGGGATCGACGGGCGAAGCGCCGGGCGAGTTTCTCCTGCCCGCCGGGCTGTTCGTCGACGACGAAGACCGCATCTATGTCGCCGATCAAGGCAACGCACGGGTGCAGGTCTTTCAGCGGGTGCGCGCGGAGCCGGCGGTGGCGCAGCAGGCGGATCCCGGGCTCGAACCCCAGCACAAAAGGAGGAGACAGTGAGGAGACGAATAGTCAGCGGGGCGCTGGCCGTGCTGGCGGTCGCGGCCACCGCGTCAGCGCAAACCACCGTCGCGGGAGGTCCGCACGATTTCAGCGCGGGGTCGGCCATTCGCAACACCGACGCGACGATCAACGGGCAAACGTGCGTCTTCTGCCACGTGCCGCACATGGGCAGCGTCACCGTGCCGCTGTGGAACCGCAGCAGCTCGACGGCGACCTACCAGGTCTACGCCAGCTCGACGCTGGACACCGCCGCTCCGACGAGCGCGGCGATCCAGAGCAGCGTGTCGGGCGCGTGTCTCAGCTGCCACGACGGCAGCATCGCGATCGACGTGCTGACCAACCTGAACGGCGTCGCGCACGTGGCCAGCGTCGCGTTCACCCGTCAGGCGACCGCGAAGGCGACCTACGGCAACAGCGGCACCGGCACCGGCAACATCCTCGCCGGCGGCACGCCGTTCCTCGGCACCGACCTTCGTAACGATCACCCGATCACGATCATCTACGAGACGGCGCGCGCGGCGACGCCCGCCGAGTTCAACACGCAGACCATCACCGGCCAGAAGATCACGGTCGGAACCACGCAGCCGCTGCCGCTCTACGGCGCCTCCACCGCGACGGCGACCGTCGAGTGCGCGAGCTGCCACAACCCGCACAACAACTCGGTGGGATCCTTCCTGCGGAAATCGAACGCGGGCAGCGCGCTGTGCCTGACGTGCCACATCAAGTAAGACGTTCGATTGCGAACGAGACGGCGACGCTGCTGGTGATCCCGGCGGTCGCCGTCACGCTCGTCGCCGCGCAACTCGCGCCGGTGCCGTCGCACATCCCCGGCCGCGCGCAGCCGGCGGACGTGGTCGCCGTCGTCAACGGCGCAACGATCCGCGCCGGCGATCTCGACGCGGCGATGAACACCGTCGTGCCGCTGTCGTCGTATCACCAGAACCTGAAGCCGCAGAAACTCGACGAGCTGCGCCGCCAGGCGCTCGACGGGCTGATTGACGAAGAGCTGAAGTATCAGGAGGCGGTGCGGCTGAACGTTCGCGTCGCGGACGGCGATGTGGAGCAGGCGCTCGCCCGCGCGAAGAAGTCCTATCGGAACGAGCAGGAGTTCGAGCGCGCGCGCCAGGCGTCCGGCGCGACGCTGCCGCAGATCCGCGCCAGCATCCAGCGCGCGCTGATGATCCAGCGCGTCTACGACGACCAGGTCGGCGCCCGCTGCCGCGTGACCGAGGCGCAGGCGGCCGCCTTCTACCGCGACAACCCGGCGAGGTTCGTGATGCCCGAGCAGCTCAGGGTGTCGCTGATCACGATCGGCGTCGACCCCTCGGCGCCGCCGGCCGACTGGGAGCGGGCGCGGCAGAAGGTGCGCGACCTGGCGCAGCGTCTCGCCGGCGGCGCGTCGTTCGCGGCGCTGGCGCGCGAATTCTCGTCCGACGAGAGCCGCAGCAAGGGCGGCGATCTCGGGTTCGTCCATCGCGGACAGCTCATCGACGAGTTCGAGCGTGCGCTGCGCGACCTCGCCCCCGGACGGGTGAGCCCGGTCGTGCAGACGATCTACGGCTTCCACCTCCTCCGGCTGATCGAGACGCGGCCGCCGGCGCAGAAGACCTTCGCCGACGTGAAGGCGACGATCGTCCGTGACCTGACCGAGACGCGCTGCGCGCAGGCCGCGGCCGCGTGGTCGAAGAACCTCCGCGCGCGCGCACGCGTCGTCGTCGGCAACGGCGGCGACAGCGGCAGGCCGGCGCCTGTTGCGGCGGCGACGCAGCGGAAATGAACGGCCGCGCCGTGGCGTGCTGCCTCGTGCTGCTGTCGCCGTCCGCCGCAGGCGCGCAATCTCTGAACGGCAACGCCGACTGGGGCTACGCACGATCGGCCTACCGCACCGGCACCGACACCAGAGAGGACGGCGCCTTCACGCAGGCCTACACGCTCGCCTACTCCTCGTCGTTGTGGGATCCGCGGTTTGCGGTGTATTCCGGCGGCGTCACCTTCAATCGCAACGCGCTGACGTTCGGATCCGAAGACAGCCGTTCGGATCAGACCGGATTCAACGCTGCTGCCAGTCTGTTCTCGATGCGCCCGTTCCGCCTCGCCGTTCACGCAACCCGGGCCGTCGGCGCGGAGACCGCGAACTATCCGGCGTCGAGCCAGTTGCGCAGCGGTCTGCCGACCACGCCGGGCGCGCTGCCCGAGCTCGGCACGGCGCAGTCGGAGTACGGCCTGAACTGGGTATTGAGCGCGGCGTCGCTGCCGCGCGTGGAGTTCAGCTACCAGCAGGGATCGGGCGCGGTAGAGGCCGGATCGCTCGCCTCCACGCAGGCGTCGCGCGCGGTCCACGCGCTCGTCTCTCGCGAGCGACCACGGGTGAGCAACACGCTCCGCTACGATCATCATTCCGCCGCGAATTCCATCTCGACCGCATTCGAGCAGCAGTACGACGACCTGGGGTACGAGCTCGTCGCGCGGGCCGGTGATCGCACGCGCGCCGACGTGCGCGCCGGCCGGCGCGCCACCGCGTCGCGCTTCCAGGCGCCGGCCGACCCGTCGATCGCCGACGACGGGTATCGCCCGCCCGACGGCGGCAGCGTCGAGCTGTACTACGGCACCGCGACGTTGACCCATCAGCCGAACGCGCGGTTCGTCACCGACGCGAACCTCGGCTACACGAGCGAGCGGGCGACCGCTGCCACCACCGGTTCGCTTCTCGCGACGGCGACGGCGCGCGTGATGCCGATCGCGGGCGTGATTCTTCACGGCAGCGGTACCTACGGCACGCGACAGCAGGACGTGAGGGGCGTCGGCACCGCGGCGCTGACCCGTGCGGCCGGAGCCGGAGCCGAGTACGGCATCCGCCATCGCGCCGTGCACGCCAGCGCGGGATACGAAGCCGAGCAGGCGTGGAATCGCAGCGACGCGTCGGTCGCGGGCCGCGGCCGATCGTGGCGGGCGCGCGCCGACGCCGGCGTCGACGTCCTCGGGGTCGCGCAGCTGACCGTGGGGGTGGACCGCGATCGAGCGGAGGACACGTTGCTCACGCTCGGCAATCAACGGCAGGAGCGGGCGCACGCGAGCGCGCGGACGCTGGTCACCACGCGCGTCGTCCTCGACGGTACCTACGAGCGCGCCCTGATCGATCGCGGCGTCGAGCCGCTGTTCTTCCGGGTGCGCTACACGCAGGCGACGACCAACGTCACGATTCAGCTGGCGCGCGATCGCCGGGCCGGGTTCACTGCTGGCGAGTTCATCAACCGATCGTTCGTCACCGACGAGCGGCATCAATACGCCGGCGTGTCGTTCTTCGGAACCATCGTCGGCGCGCTGCACCTGTCGATCACTGCGAGGCGCGAGCGGACGATGTCGGATGTGCCGCGCGTGTTCCAGGACGGATCGTACGCCATCGGATCGCTGGACTACCGGCTCCGGCTCTTCTCGCTCGCGCTCGAATACCGGTACACGGATCTTGCGCTGATCACGGCGACGCAGATCGGCCCGCTGACCTTCAACGGAAACCAGCTCGCGCTGCGTATCAGCCGGAAATTCGGGATGGGGCGGTGACGCGGCCGACCGTCCTCGCGTTCGGCATGCAGATGCTGGCGGCCGCCGGCGTGGTCGCCGGCGCGGCGCCGCCGGCGCGGGCGCAGGCGAAGCTGCCGGCTTCCGCCGTGGAACGCGTGTGGCCGGACCCGCCGGCGACGGCGCGAATCCGGTTCGTGTCGGCGCTCGTCCCGCGCACATCTCGCCACCGTTCGCTGCTCAGAAAAGTATGGGACGCGGTCGCCGGCGGCACCGACGCGCCGGTGATGAAGCAGCCCTACGGCCTCGCGCTCGGACCCGGCGGCCGGCTGTACGTGGCCGATCCGCAGGGCCGCGCCGTTCACGTGTACGACCTGCGCGATGGCGGCTACTCGAAGCTCGACGTCGCGAGCGAGTCGCTCATCGGCATCGCGACCCTGGGTGGGCGGATTTTCCTCACCGATTCGGTCGGCGGCCGCGTCATGTGCCTGAGCGCGTCGGGGAAACGGCAGTGGGCCGTCGGCGGCGGCGAGTCGGGCCTGCTTCGGCCGACAGGCATTGTCGCGGCTGACGACCGGGTGTACGTCGTGGATACGCTCGGCCACCAGGTGGTCGCGATCGGCGTGGACGGCCGCGTGCTCGAGCGGTTTGGATCGCGCGGCGCGGAGCCGGGGCAGTTCAACTACCCGACCAGCATCGCCCGCGATCGCGCGGGCCGGTTGTACGTGGTCGACGCGATGAACTTTCGCGTGCAGGTGTTCACGCCGCAAGGCCGCTTCGTCTCGGCGTTCGGACGCGCCGGCGACGGCTCCGGCGACTTCAGCCGGCCGAAAGGCGTCGCGCTCGACAGCGACGGCCACGTCTACGTCGTCGACGGACTGCAGGACGTCGTGCAGATCTTCGACACCGACGGACGGTTTCTGCTCGCGTTCGGACAGCCGGGGCGCGAGGAGGGCGAGTTCTGGCTGGCGACGGGGATCGCGATTGCCGGCGACCGTATCTACGTCGCCGATTCGTCGAACGGTCGCGTGCAGGTGTTCGACTACCTCAAGGCCGAGCCGTGAAGCTGCCTGCTTTCCCGGCTGCGGCGTTCGCCGCCGTGCTCGCGTGTCTCGGCATCGCGATCGGCCTGGGATCGACCGTGCGTGGGCAGGTCCCGGTATCGTCGCCCTCGAACAAGCACAACCTGTCGGTGAACGGCACCGGGACGGTCCGGTCGACGGGCACCACGGAGATCTGCATCTTCTGCCACGCGCCGCACAACACCGATCCGGCGCCGCCGCTCTGGAATCACATGCAGTCGGGTACGACGTACACGCCGTACACGAGTACGACGATGGCGGCCACGCCAGGCGCGCCGACGGGATCCGCAAAGCTGTGCCTGAGCTGCCACGACGGAACCGTCGCCGTCGGCGCGACCGTGTCGAGAGGACTGCAGTCGATGGCCGGCGTCGACGCGTCCGGCCACATGACCGGTGCGGCGGTGCTCGGCTCGAACCTGTCCGACGATCATCCGATTTCGTTCGTGCCGGTCACCGGGCCGCAGATCGTGAACCCGCCGGCCGGCGATCCGGTGAAGCTCGACGTCCACGGCGAGCTGCAGTGCCGCTCGTGCCACGACCCGCACAAGCAGGAAGTGGATGCGGTGGTGAAGAAGTTCCTCGTCAAGGACAACGCCTCGTCGGCGCTCTGCCTGACGTGTCATCAGAAGACGTTCTGGTCGACGACGCCGGCCTCGCATCGCACCTCGACGAAGTCGTACACCGCGGCACAGGGCGCCCACACCGGCTACACGACCGTCGCGTCGAACGGTTGCGAGAGTTGCCACAAGCCGCACAGCGCGACGTCGGCGTCGCGAATGCTGAAGGATCTCGAAGAGAAGACCTGCGACGTGTGTCACGGGCCGAACGCCGTTGCGTCGACCAACATCGCAGCCGAATTCAACAAGACCTACGCGCATCCGGTGTACCGCATCACGCCGTCGGTCCACGACGCATCGGAGTCGACGACCGGCGCAACGCGATTGCCCGAGACGAGCGCGGCGGCGCCGCGGCACGCCGAGTGCGCCGACTGCCACAATCCGCATGCGGCGCACGCGAACGCGACCGTGGCGCCGAAGGGATCGGGCAAGCTGGCCGGCGTGTGGGGCATCGACGCCACAGGGGTTCGCGTCGATCCCGGCGGGGCGCCGCCGTCGGTGAATCAGTACGAGATCTGTTTCAAGTGTCACGCCGACTCGGCGAACCGGCCGCAGCCGAACGGCCCCGATCCGCCGTACGCGGCGCGCGTGGCGACGCAGTTCAACAAGCGGCTCCAGTTCGATCTCGCCAACCCGTCGTTCCACCCGGTCGAAGGCCCGGGGCGCGGCTCGTTCGTGCCGAGCCTGGTCTCGCCGTGGACGACGAGCAGCATCGTGTTCTGCACCGACTGCCACGGTAACGACAGCGGCCCCGATGCGCCGACGCCCGGCGCCGGGCCCGCCGGACTGCACGGGTCGACCTTCAAGCACCTGCTGGTGGCGCGGTACGACATGGACAATGGCTCGCAAGTGGAGTCGGCGGCGACCTACGCGCTCTGCTACAAGTGCCACAGCCGCACGAGCATTCTCGGCAACGCGTCGTTCACGCAGCACAGCCGGCATCTGCAGAACGCGTCGGCGCCGTGCTCGCTGTGCCACGATCCGCACGGGATCAGCAGCGCGCAGGGCAACTCGACGAACAATGCCCACCTGATCAACTTCGACACGCGCTTCGTGTCGCCGAACAGCAGCGGCATCCGGCGGTACGAATCCACGGGCCAGGGTCACGGCCGGTGCTACCTGTTGTGCCACGGGCAGGACCACAACCCGCGGACCTACTGATATCTACTCGGTATGAAGAGCGACGGCGGGCAGCCTCAACGCGCGCACGGTCGGGACCGCGCACGCGACCAGCGCGACGATCGACACGCTCGCTGACACCTGCACGAAGGTTGCGATGTCGCTGGACGTCACGCCGAACAGCAGCGATGTGAGGAGCCGTAGCAGGCCGGCCGCCATGGCGATGCCAGCGGCGAGCCCCGCCACCACGAAGCGCGCGCCCTCGCCGACGACGAGCCGCATGATGCTCGCGTTCCGGGCACCGAGCGCGATCCGGATGCCGATTTCGCGTGCGCGCTGGCTGACCGAGTAGGCGATCACCGCGTAGATCCCGGTGGCGGCGAGGACGAGCGCAGCCAGACCGAATGCGGCCATCAGCGTCACGCTGAATCGGCGCGGCGCAATCGCGTCGACCAGGTTCTGCTCCAGCGGCCTCAGCTGAGAGGCCACCACGTCACGATCGACGCGGCGCAGCTCGCGGACAAGCGGCGTCGCCAGCGCCATCGGATCGCCGGCCGTCCGCGTCAGCCAGAACATGTTGCCGACAGCGCCGCCGAGCGTGTCGGCGTGGATCTGCGCGTACGTCAGATACAGATCCCACGTGGGATCGGTTGCGTCGAGCGCAATCTGCTGCACGTTGCCGACGACGCCGACGACCTCGACCGGCCGCGGCGGACCGTCGCTGTCGTCCACGAGCAGACGCGCGCCGATCGGCTCGAGTCCGGCGAGCCAGCGGGCGGCGAGCGCCTCGTTGACGACGGCAACCGACCGCGTCGCGCCGGTGTCGCCATCAGAGAACGCGCGTCCCCGCTTCAGCGGAATGCGCAGCGTTTCGAAGTACCCCGGCGACACCGTCCGGAATTGTGCGAGCGGGATTCGCTCCCGTTCGACGGGCCGGCCCTCCACCGTGAACGGAACGCGCGCCAGCAGTCCAGTGAGTGGCGGCAGGGTGATCGCACCGGTCTGCGACACCGACGCGAGCGCCGAGACCCGCTCGCGAAGCGCCATCTGAAGTGCGACCAGCGACTCGCGGCTGGTGAACCGTTTCGGGGGCAGCGTCAGCCGTGCCGACAGCACCTGCGCCGGTTCGAAGCCCGGCGCAACCGCCTGCACTCTGGCAAAGCTCTTCGCCAGCAGCGTCATCACGATCAGCAGCACGACCGCGAGGGCGACTTCACCGCTGACGAGCGCGCCTCGAACGTGACCGCCGCCCGCGGTCGCGCCACGGCCACTGCCCTGCAGCGCGTCGCGCACGTCCACCCGCGACGACACCAACGCGGGAACCACGCCAAAGAGCGCGCCTGTCAACAGCGACACGCACAGCGAGAACGTGAGGACGGCTGCGTCGATCCTGACGTCGCCTACTCTCGGCAGCTCCGCTGGCGCGAGCGTGAGGAGCGCCAGCACGCCCCATTGGGCGAGCAGCACGCCCAGCGCGCCGCCCGCAAGTCCGACGAGCAGCGCCTCGATCAGGCAGTGCCACGCGACACGCGCACGCGACGCGCCAAGCGCGAGGTGCATGGCGATCTCTTTGCGCCGCGTGGCGGCGCGCGCCAGCATGAGATTCGCCAGGTTCGCGCACGCGATCAGCAGCACCGCGCAAACCGCCGCGAAGATGGTGAGGAGCGCGGCTCGAAACGATCCCGCGACGCCGTCGATCGCGCGGATCATCTGGACGCCGCGCTTGCGCGCGTTCTCGACCGGAAACCGTGCCTGCAGCCGGCGCGCGATCCCGACAAGCTCGCCGGCCGTCTGACTCGCCGACACACCGTCGCGGATGCGGCCGGCGCCGATGATGAAGTTCAGGGAATTGCGTGCGCCGCGCCGCGGATCGCTGTCGGGACCGAACGGCACGACGAACTCGACGTCGCGAACCGGCACGACGAAACCAGGCGCCAGCACGCCGACCACCACGTACGCTTCGCCGTTGAGCCGAATCGGACGGCCGAGGATACCCGGATCGCCGCCGAACCGCCGTGACCAGAATCGATCGGTCAGCACGACGACGTGGTCCGCGCCTGGCCGTTCGTCGGCGGGCTCCAGCAGGCGGCCGGCGCGCGCGCGTGCGCCGAGCACGTCGAACAGGTTGCCGGTGGCACGCAGCCCCTGCACGCGCTCGCCCGCGGCTTCATCGCTGAGACTCGCGCCGTACCCGAACAGACCGGCAAAGCCCTCCAGCGTGCCGGCGCCGTCGCGGTAGTCGATGAAATCCGGGACGTTGAACGGCGTCCGATCGCGGCCAGGCTGATCCGACCAGATCCAGAACACCCGATCGACGTCGCGGTACGGCAGCTGGCGCAGCAGCACCGCGTAGACGACGCTGAAGACCGCGGTCGTCGTGCCGACAGTCAACGCGATCGTCACGATCGCGCCGAGCGCGAAGGCCGGCGTCTTCGTCAGGGCGCGCAGGCCGACACGAATCGGTTGAAGGAGCGGGGCGGAGCTGGCCACACGACAGGATGGCGCAGCCGCTGTCGCGGCAGAAGGACCGGATGCCAGAAGTCGATCAGACCAGTGCGGCTGCCGTCACAAACGGCGCAGCGCATGCCATCAGCCGTCAGCCATCAGCCATTGACAGGCTCGCTCGCCGTCGCGAGCGAGCGCGCCCTCGCGATGATCAGATGCGAATCGCCGAACTCGTGCCAGAGATACCCGAACCGCCGCGCCTCGTCGTACGCGCGTTGCAGATGGCGCCGGGCGCGCGCGCGCGCATGCGTGTTCGACCCGCCGTCGAACGCGTCGGCGACCAGCCGTTCGAGCATCGCCAGGTGCGTGGCCTTCGGCTCGTGCAGTCCTGTGATCAGTCCCGTCACCGAACGCAGCGGCCGATCCGGCGTCACGACGAGACTGGTCCAGCCCGCACCCGGCACGGTGAGCCCGCTCTCGTCGGTCACCGTCTCCAGCGCACGGACGACTGTCGTGCCGACCGCAATCACTCGACGGCCGGACTGCCTCGCGCCGTTGACACGCTCGGCCGTCTCTCGCGGCACGCGGTAGTACTCCTCGTACGGCGGTTCGTGATCCTCCTGGCTCGCCACGCCGGTGTGGAGCAGCAGCGGCGCGATCTGGATGCCGCGGGACACCAGCCGCGCCACCAGTTCGCCGGAGAACGGACGGCCGGCCGACGGCATCTCCGCGCTGCCCGGTTCGGTCGCAAAGACCGTTTGGTACATCGATCCCGGCCACGCCCGCGGCACATATCCGTATCGAATCGGAAATCCGTGCCGTTCGAGGTACTCCTCGACGGGAGACGGAAGCTGCAGCGCGGCCATCCACAATCGCGACGGCGAGTCGAGATCGTCGAGCGGATACGGCGCCAGCACCGTCACGCGCCCGTCCGCGGGCAGGCGCAAGGTCGTTCCGGCGAGGGCCGCGTGGTATGGCCGCGACGCCGTCTCACCAGGCTGACGGACTTCTACCGTCCAGAAGCCTCCCGGCAGCCGGGTCGACAGATGCAGCTCGAGCGCGGTTCCTTCGTCCGTCGCTGCCGGGAGCGCGGCGTTGAGCGTGCCGCTCGTGTTGACGACCAGCAGGTCGCCGGCGGCGAGCCACCGCGGCAGATCGCTGAAACGGGCATGCTCGATCGAGTCGGTCTCGACGTTCGAGACGAGCAGGCGCACCTCGTCGCGTCTGAGCCCGCGCGCTTCCGGCGGCTCGGCCGCCTCGAGGTGCGCGGGCAGCTCGAAGTCGGTGACTACGCCGGCTGCGCCCATCGCGCATCCTCCTGTTGCGCGACGAAGCGCTCGCCGCGTACCTCCTCCGGACTCTGATCGAACAGCCACTCCCAGAACGGCACGGTCACGTCGGGCAGCGGGCGATCCGTGATGTCTTCGCCCGGATAGGCGTCCTGATGCATGCGCGTCCGCATGTCGCCTGGATCGACGAGCACCGCTGACACGCCGCGTCCGCGCAACTCGGTCGCGAGCGTGCGCGTGAGAAGCTCGAGCGCCGCCTTGGCCGCGCCGTACGGCCCCCAGCCGGGATACGCGCCGACGGCCGCGTCGCTCGTGATGTTCACGATCAGCCCGCGGCGTTCCGCCAGCAGCGGCACCGCCGCTTGAACCAGCGCAATCGGCGCGCCGGCATTCACCGGAAAGACGCGGCCGAAGCGCTGCACGTCGAAGTCGATCAGCGGCCCGATGGTCCCGAGCTCCGACGCGTTGTTCACCAGCAGGTCGAGGCCGCCGAGTTCGCGCGCCGCCTTCACGAGGCGCGCCCGCACGCCCGCATCGGTCACATCTCCGGCCACTGCCACGACCGTGGAGCCTGGGCGGCCCAAAGACTCGGCAACCGCCTGCAGCGGACCGCCGTTCCGCGCACAGAGGACCAGGTCGTAGCTCCGGTGCGCGAGCACGCGCGCGATCACCGCGCCGAGCCCGCGGCTCGCCCCGGTCACGATTGCCACACGATTGGATTGCTGCATTGACGTCTCCTCTTCTGTCTGCTCTCAAGGGTCGGACTTCAAGTGCACTTGAAGTCAAGTGGAAATTTTGCGAGACTGCGGTCATGGACACAGCGCTGACCATCGGCGAGGTGGCGAAGCGGAGCGGGGTCGCGACCTCGGCGCTGCGCTTCTACGAGGCCGAAGGGCTCATCCACTCGGAGCGCACCGACTCGGGCCACCGCCGCTACCCGCGGGCGGTGATCCGGCGCGTGGCGTTCATCGTCTTCGCGCAGAGGATCGGGCTGTCGCTGGACGAAATCCGGACCGAGCTTTCGAAACTGCCGCGCCACCGCGTGCCGGAGCGCGCGGACTGGGCGAAGCTGTCCGGCGGCTGGACGAAGCGGATTCGCGCGCGGATTGCGGAGCTGGAGCGGCTCGAGGCGGGTCTCACCGAGTGCATCGGCTGCGGCTGCCTCTCGCTCGACCGTTGCGCGCTGGCGAATCCCGGTGACCGGGTCGCCGCGCGCGGTCCAGGGCCGCGGTTCTGGATGTAATCTCTGTGTGCCCGCGAGGCAGACTTCGGAGGTTCCCATGCGCCTGACTCTGTGCGCCGTCGCCGCGCTGATCGTGACGTCGGCTGTCCTGGTGCCGGCAGTCGATCAGCAGGCGACTCTCGGGTACGACGACACGCCGATGCAGCCTGGCGGACGCTGGCACATTCACGACGGCCGCCGGCCGCAGCCCGTCGTCGTCGCGCCCGGACCGCCCGCCGCGGCGCCGTCGCCCGTGCCGGGCGATGCGACCGTGCTGCTCGGCTCGCGTGACGATCTCGCGGCGTGGCAGATGACCGATGGCTCGCCTGCAACCTGGACGATGAAGAACGGCGTGCTCGAGACGGGCAAAGGACTGCTCCGCACGAAAGCGACGTTCACCGACTTTCAGTTGCATGTCGAGTTCGCAACGCCGTCCGATGTCAAAGGCAACAGCCAGGAACGCGGCAACAGCGGCGTCTTTCTGCTCGGGCTGTTCGAGATTCAGGTGCTGGACAGTTACAGGAATCCGACGTATCCCGACGGTCAGGCTGCGGCGATGTACGGCCAGTACCCGCCGCTCGTGAACGCGTCGCGGCCGCCCGGCGAGTGGCAGACCTACGACATCGTGTTCACGGCGCCGCGCTTCACGCCGGCCGGCGCGCTGGAGAAGCCGGCGGTCGCGACCGTGTTCCACAACGGCATCGTCGTGCACCACGCGACGTCATTCTGGGGACCGACGGCCCACAAGAAGATCGATCCGTATACGGCGGCGGCGGCGAAAGGGCCGATTGCGCTGCAGGATCACGGCAATCCGGTTCGGTATCGCAATATCTGGATCAGAGCGCTGCGCGAGTACGACTGGAATTCCTGACGAGTGATCCCGGGGGCGGCGCCGCTCGGTGTAGGTCCGGACCTTTTCGGGCCGGACGCACCGCGACGCTGAAAGCGTGGCCCTACCCGAAGGTCTGAGAGAAGGGATCGACGATGTTGAGAAGAGCAGCCGCCGGAGTGGCGTTGTGCGTCGCGGTGATCCTGCCGCAGAGCCGCGGCGATTCCGATCAGGTGCTGCGCGGCACGATCGACATCCACGTGCACTCCGATCCTGACAACGTGCCACGCT
>DATFWL010000490.1:0-13635 GCA_035259385.1 Vicinamibacterales bacterium
GGCCGTCGCTGAGGATCCTTTATCCCGCGCGCTGTCCAACGTCTGCCTACGTCGTCCGTGCGCAGTGGTGACTTCAGCCTGTGCCGGGACGCGGATTCGGTGGAACCGTAGGAACGCGAGTGCCTTTCGCCACTGTCTACAGCACAATTTGGGAATTCGCCACCAACACCGTCGGTATCCGGTGACGCTCGTATTTTGCGCCGGGATCGTCTCGGTGGTGTCGTTCACGAGTACGTCCGAGCAGCGTGAACGAGGGTTTCTGCACCCTACACCTACGACGCCGCTTTGATGGTCGGGACGAACGACAGGAAGCGCTTCGGGTTCTCCACGACGATCTTGTGGATGGTCGCCTCCTTCACGCCCGCGTAGCGGAGCTTGGGGAGAAAGATCGCGGTCACCGAGCTGTAGCCGGCGCCGCCGTTGAATTTGGTTTCGCGCTCGGAGGCGAAATCGGACGAGAGCAGGACGTGATCCTCGTATCCTGCCTCGAGCACCTGCAGAATCAACGCGACTTTCCTGGCGTCGCCCTGCCCGAGCTGATGGCCCACTGTGTCGAACCCGAGGAACGCGCCGCGCCGGGCGATCGCCCTGTGGGTGTCAGCCTTCGGATCGTCGGTAATGTCGGAGAGATGCCCGATGCAAAGGTTCCGCGGGTTCGCACCGGCCGATTCCAGGATCTCGAGTTGCTCGAGCGCGCACGACTTGCAGCCAGCATGCGACGTGTGCGTGAAGACCGGCAGCCCGGTGCGCATCTGTGTCCTGGCTACGACACGAAGGACCTTCCGCTCGTCTCTGGTCATCTGTTCCGAGCTGCCGATCTCGCCAAGGGCGCCCCACCGTTTCGCAGAAGCCTCCCCGACCAGGCCATCGATCAGCTGATCCTCCGATTGGCTGGCGACCTCGGGCGGATACATGATCTGCAGGTAATAGCCGCCGCTGGCGACGACGTGCACGCCCGAGCGCTCTGCGATCTTCCGTAGATCCTCGTAGCTGGTTCCCATGTCCGCATGGCCGCCGTCGACGATACAGTTCAAGCCCTCTTTGCCGGCCGCCCGAAGTTCTTCCGCCACAATCTCGGGCCTCGTCAAGTACGACGGAGGCGGAGGCGTCGCGGGCCGAGGCGCGTTCGCCGGCCGCATCCGCTCGAAAAAGTCGGCGCCGAACGACAGATGCTCATGGAAGAGAATTGCGCCGTCGCCGAGCGCGCTCGGCGGCAGATCTTTCAGGATGGTTCGGACGATGGCGCCTCGCGGCACCGGCGCCGGTCTTTGCGCCGAGGACGCCTGGGGCGCTGGCAGGATCCCATCGTCTGGTGCGATCGCGGTGGCAAGGCCCGCACCAACGCCCGCGCCGATCAGACGAAGCGCGCTGCGGCGAGTGAGTCCGGCTCGAACAGAGCGGCGCGCCATGTCGATGAGACCTCCCGAACGCGCGATTCTAGCATCCTCATCTTCGGGGAACGCGCGCTCCGCGTCACGCCCTATAATGGCTGCCCAATTCAGCCGTCGGCCGGGAGGTCTGGAATGAAGAAGTCCGCCACGGTCTGTATCGCGTGTGTCGCGGCCTTGCTGCTGCCGTCGTTTGCTGCGGCCCAAGCGGCCGGCGGCATCGCGGGCGTCGTGAAGGACACGTCGGGCGCGGTGATGCCCGGCGTCACGGTGGCGGCGTCGAGCCCCGCGCTCATCGAGCGTATTCGATCGGTGGTCACCGACTCGGAAGGCCAATACAAGATCATCGATTTGCGGCCGGGCACCTACACCGTGACCTTCACGCTGGTGGGATTCAGCACGGTCAAGCGCGAAGGCATCGAGCTCTCGGCCGGCTTCACCGCCACCGTCAACGGCGAACTGAAAGTCGGCGCGCTCGAGGAGACGATCACCGTCACCGGCCAGTCGCCGATCGTCGACACGCAGAACGTGACGCAGCAGAAGGTCATCCAGATGCAGATGATCCAGGCGCTGCCGAACACGGGGACGAACTTCGCCGCCTTGACCCCGGGCGCCACGCGCAACACCGACGTCGGCGGCAGCAGCGGCGCCGACACCGGCGCGACCTTCGCGATCCACGGTGGCCGCGGGCAGGACACGCGGCGTCTGATCGACGGGATGCGCTGGAACTCGATGGAGGTCGGGAACTCCGGCACCGGCTTCTATTTCGACCCGACGGGCGCGGAAGAAGTGTCGATTCAGCTTGGAGGCAACTCCGCCGAGTTCGAGTTGGGTGGCGTCCAGGTGAATCTGGTCCCGAAGGCCGGCGGCAACACGTATCACGGGTACATGTTCGGCACGTTTACGAACGACACGTTCAACTCCACCGCGGTGCCGGATGATTTGAGAGGGCGCGGCCTGCCGACCATCGGAGCGGTCGATTACGTGTACGACGTCAGCGGATCGCTCGGCGGCCCGATCCGGCAGAACAAGCTCTGGTTCTTCTCCGCCCAACGCTGGTGGGGCAACTCGCAGTTCGTTCCTGGACTCTATTACAACAAGAACACCGCGGGGTGGACCTACGAGCCGGACGTGAGCCGGCCGGCGGTCAACGACAGCACGAATCGCCACAACAACGCCCGGTTCACCTGGCAGGTCGCGCAGAAGCATCGTGTCAATCTGTCGTGGGACCAGGAATCGAACTGCGTCTGCCACTCAGGCCTGACCGGCAGCTTCGCACCCGAGGGCGTGCACCGGTGGAATTTCGGTCCGCCGAACTATCTCCTGCAGGCGACGTGGTCGTTTCCGATGACGAACAGGCTGATGTTCGAAGCCGGCAACACGTCGCTCATCTTCGATTACCCGACGATTCCGACCGAGGATCTGCCGCTCGGCACCAATCAGATCTCCGTCCTGGAGTTGACCGGATACACCGTCAACGGCGTCCAGGTGCCCGGCAATTTCCGGTATCGGTCGTCGGCCGGCGGGTGGCGCTACGGCCACAAGATCTCGAAGCAGTCGAATCAGCGGTTCGCCGTCTCGTACGTGACCGGATCGCACGCGCTCAAGGTTGGATTGCAGGTGATGGAAGGATGGCGGCATTTCTACCAGGAGCCGAACGGGAGCATGGATTACTCCTTCTCGAACGGCGTACCGTTCACGATCACGCAGTGGGCCACGCCGCTGCTCGACGAGGAGCGGTTGAAGGCGAGCCTTGGGCTGTACACGCAGGATCAGTGGACGATCAAGCGGCTGACCTTGAACCTCGGGCTCCGCTTCGATTACTTGAACGCCGGCGTACCCGAGACCGATCTGCCGGCGGGTGTGTTCGTGCCCGCGCGCCGCTTCGACCCGATCCCGTGCCTGCCCTGCTGGTCGGACATCAATCCGCGGATCGGTGCGGCATATGACCTGTTCGGAAACGGCAAGACGGCCGTGAAGGCCAACGTCGGGCGGTACGTCGGCGGCGAGGCGGTGGATATCGCGAGCGCGAACCACCCAGTGAACTCCTCGGTGGCCTCGGCGAACAGGACGTGGAACGACGCGAACCGGAATTACGTGCCGGACTGCGACCTGATCAATCCGCTCGCCAACGGCGAGTGCGGCGCGCTCGACAACGTGAACTTCGGGCGCAACAATCCGGGCGCGTACCGCTACGACCCGGACCTGCTCAACGGGTGGCGGAAGCGGAACTTCACCTGGCAAGCCCAGGCGTTTCTGCAGCACGAGCTCGTGCCGAACGTCGGCGTCACGTTCGGTTATTTCCGGACCTGGTACGGCAACTTCCGCGTCACCGCGAACCGGGCCCTTGCACCGGCCGACTTCGACAGCTACTGCATCACGGCACCGACCGACTCGCGCTTCGCCGTCAACAGCGGCAGTCAGATCTGCGGTCTCTTCGACGTCAAGCCCGCAAAGTTCGGTCAGAGTCAGCAGGCCGTCGAGCTCGCGTCGAACTACGGCGACTACACCGAGGCGTACAACGGCTTCGACCTCATCGCCAACGCGCGGCTGAAGAAGCTGTATCTGACTGGTGGAATGAACACCGGCCGCACCGAGGTCAACTATTGCGGCGTCGTCACCGGCAATCCGCAGGTGGTTCCGGTTGTCGCGACCACGGCGACGGCCGGGGTGCCGCCGTTCACGCAGCCGAGAACCCCGACGTTCTGCGATCTCGTCACGCCCTTCACCGCCCAGACGCAGGTCAAGCTGGCGGCCGTCTACACGCTGCCGTACGACGTCCAGGTGAGCGCGTCGTACCAGCACTTCCCGGGCGTCACGCAGTCGGCCAACATCGTGGCGACGAACGCGGTGATCGCGCCGTCGCTCGGCCGCAACCTGTCATCGGGACCAACGGGAAGCGTCGTCGTCGACGTGCTGCCCCAGCAACAGCAGTGGGAAGATTCGTCCAATCAGACCGACGTCCGGTTCATCAAGGCCGTGCGGCTCGGTGGCAGCCGCAGGCTGCAAGGGATCGTCGACATCTTCAACGCGTTCAACGCCCGGCCGGTGCTCGGCGTGAACACGCGCTACAGCGGCGCAACGGGCGGAGGCTGGCTGCGCCCGACGAGTACCCTGGTCGGCCGGCTGCTGAAGTTCGGCGTGCAGTTCAATTTCTAAGGGCCCGTCCGGAAATAACGGCGCGGAGCAGCTCCGCCGGATCGAGAAGCTGCGCCACCTCGGCCTCGCTCAGACCCAGCACGTGCGGCGTCCGCTTCCCGACTTCGAAAGCGGCCTTCGTCATAGGCGAAAAAACTCGCATCGAGAACCGGCGGCGGCGGTATGATCCCCGCCTACGGCATGGGTGTCCAGTCGCTGGCACTGATGAACAGGAGGCTTCTGTGCATCGCACGCGTGTCGCGAACCCGAAGATATTGGTTCTGATCGCGGCGGTTTCGTTGGCCGGCGCCACGCTCGCCGCTCAAACCGCTCCCGGGAACGGCTCGGCGGCGGCACTCCCGCGCGCAGCCGACGGGCATCCCGACATCTCGGGAATCTGGGAGCACAACGCGGCGACGCCGCTGGAGCGGCCCGACGAATTGGCGGATCGCGCCACGCTCACCGACGCCGAGGTCGCCCAGCTGAAGGCGAAGGCCGCCGAGTTGTTCAGCGGCGACGGAGATGCCGGCTTCGGCGACACGATCTTTCTCGCCGCGCTGCGCAACATCCTCGGCAAGGAGAACGGATTCAAATCCAGAGACGTCGGCACGGGCGATTACAACTCCTTCTGGGTCGTCGGGCGGTGGTTCGAACACCGCACCTCGCTCATCACCGATCCGCCCAACGGCAAGCTGCCGCCGATGACCGCCGAAGCGAGGGCGCGGCAGGCCGCGGCGGCTGAACACCGCAAGGCGCACCCGTTCGACGGGCCCGAGGACATCGCGATCGGCGAGCGGTGCATCACGGGGAGCGTGCCGATGCTCGGCGCCGGCTACAACAACTACTATCAGATCGTCCAATCGGCGACGCACGTCGCGGTCAACATGGAGATGCGGCACGACACGCGGATGATCCCGATCACCAGTCGTGCGCACCTCCCGGGCAGCGTGCATCTGTGGCTGGGCGATCCGATTGGTCGCTGGGACGGCGATACGTTCGTCGTCGATTCGGCCAACTTCCGCAGCGACTCCCCGGTTGGCCGGGGCGGCGGCAGCGACAAGCTGCACCTGATCGAGCGGTTCAGCCGCCTCGACGCCAACACCCTGAAATACGAGGTCACCGTAGACGACCCAGCGAACTGGACGAGGCCGTGGACCGCCGTCCTGTTCATGAAGAGCACCAAGGATCAGATCTTCGAGTACGCCTGCCACGAGGGGAACGAGGCGATGTACGGCACGCTCAACGGCACGCGCGTGCAGGAGAAGAACGCTCGGGAGAAAGCCGCGAAGACCACGAGCCCTTCGCGCTGATCGATCGCGCACGTCTCCGATTCGCCGGCCGCCAGGACGGCGAATCGGGGATGCCTGCGGCCGCACATACTCGACCCCGACCGCCTCGCGTCGCGCAAGAGAATCTGCCAAAGCGTTTCTGCGACCGGAGTAGAATCCGCCAATCGTTTTCGCGCGTATCTGGGGGGGACATGTCAGGCGGCAGCCGTCTCGCGGCGTGCGTCGGATTCCTCGTGCTCGGCGCCTTCACCCATGCATGTTCGTCATCGCAATCGAAGGCGGCCCGTCCGCCCGCGACGGAGCTCTGGGGAGACATGAAAGCCGTCGTGTCCGTCAAGGAGTTGATGCGCGACATGCTCGATCCGATCGCCGACAACATCTTCGACGCGGTCAGCATCGTCGACAACAGGAGCGGTACGGTGGAAGTCGGTCCGAAAACGGACGAAGACTGGGAACGAATCCGGATTGGAGCGGTCACGCTGGCGGAAGGCGCGTACCTGCTCAAAGTTCCTCGGCTGTTCGCTCCTCCCGGCGATCTGAACAACAGCACAGGCCCGAACGCGGTGGAACTGTCGCCGGATCAGATCACCGCAAAAGTCAAAGCCGATCCCGTGGAATGGAACGCCAGAATCGAGGCCCTGCGAAACGTCGGTCTCGAGGCGATGGACATCGTGAGGCGCAGGGACGTCAAGGAGCTGTGGGACGCGGCCGACAATCTCGAGCAAGCCTGCGAGGGCTGTCACAGAAGCTACTGGTATCCGGGCGAGACGCCCGAGTTCTACGGCAAGCTCGATCGTCGTTTGCGGGACATGCAGCGCCCGCGGGTCGGCGCTGGAAGCCGCTGACGTGGAACGCACCGCAGTCCGGCGGCGGCTCCGTCGATGCTGCGCAAAAGAGATCCTTGACAGCGCACGGATTAAGGGATAACTCTTCGCGCCACGACGCAGATGCTGCATTGAATGCGATCGGGGGGCGAGATGCGGACACGGAGTGGACTCGCGATTCTCGTGGCCGGCGTGATCGCCGCTGCGGGCGTCCTCGTCTCCATCGTGCGGCCGGTGTCCGGCCGGGCCCAGAGCGGCGCGATGCCGCGCAGTGCGGACGGCAAGCCGGATTTCACCGGCATCTGGCAAGCAATGAACTCGGCGAACTGGGATCTGCTGCCGCACGAAGCGCGCCGCGGCCCGGTGATTGCGCTCGGTGCGGCGTTCAGCGTCCCGGCTGGTCCCGGAGTCGTCGAGGGGAACGAGATCCCCTACCTGCCCGAGGCAGCGGCCAAGAAGAAAGAGAACGCCGCGAACTGGCTGGCGCGCGATCCGGAAATCAAGTGCTTCCTCCCCGGCGTGCCGCGCATGATTTACATGCCGTATCCGATCCAGATCGTGCAGGGGCGCGACACGATTCTGATGGCGTCGGAATTCGCGAGCGCCAGTCGAACCATCAGGATGAACAGCAAAGAGAAGAGTCCGACCGACAGCTGGATGGGCTGGTCGATCGGCCGCTGGGAAGGCGATGCGCTCGTCATCGAGGTCACGGATCAAACGCCGCAGACGTGGTTCGATCGGGCGGGAGATTTTCACAGCGAGGCGCTCAAGGTCGTCGAGCGGTTTACCGTCATCGATCGGAATACGATCAACTACGAAGCCACGATGGAAGACCCGAAGGTCTTCTCACGTCCGTGGAAGATCAGCATGCCGCTCTACCGGCATCTCGAGAAGAACGCCCAGATGATGGAATACAAGTGCGTCGAGTTCGTGGAAGAGTTGATGTACGGCCATCTGCGCAAGCAGCCGACAGCCCCGTAGCTCGAGATCGCAGGCAGAGACACCAGACGGAGGCCGCGCGATGAACGCGTGCTCGATCGCCGTATTTGCCACGATCGTGTGGGCAATGCTCATCGCACTGCCCGCAGCCCAGACGGGCATTCCAAAGTCGACGGAGTTGAATCCCGGGCGTGTCGCGCCCGGCAACGGCAATTTCATCGTGATCGGCTGTGTCAGCCGCGAGGGACAGGGCACGCCGCCGACCTTCGTCATCACCGATTCGCGATCGAAACCCCCTGCCCGGTATCGGCTGGAGGGCGACGCGGATCTCCTGCGGTTGCACGTCGGACACACCGTTGAGATCGGCGGACCGATAACGCCCGCGTCCGGTGCGCGCGGCGGCGCAAACGCCGCGATGCCGTCCTTCACAGTCGAGTCGCTGATCTACATCGCGACGACCTGCGTGAACCTTCAGTAAGAGGAGCGGCGTCGCGCGCCGCTCCTCGGAAACCATCGAGGTGACCGGAAGACACGCGGGCGTGGCTCTTCTGATCGCAGGCTTCCTGGCCGCGTGTGGCTCGGATGCGCCGTCGCGTTCGAGCGCCGCCGCGTCCAGCGCGACTGCCGGCGGAAGCGACTCTGGAGCGGCGTGGTTCGTCGACCGGGCGAAGGAGAGCGGCCTGACCTTCGCGTACTTCAACGGCATGTCGGGCGAATTCCTGTTTCCCGAGATGTTGCCGGGCGGCGTGGCGCTGCTCGACTACGACAACGACGGCGACCTCGACGTCTTCTTCGTGCAGGGACGGATGCTCGACGCGGCAAAGCCGCCGACCGATGCGACCATCCCGCCTGCGTCGCTGCCGCTCGTCGGCCGGCTGTTCAGAAACGATCTCGTCGTCAACCCGGACGGCTCGCGCACGCCGCATTTCGTCGACGTCACGGAACGAAGCGGCATCGACGCGCACGGCTACGGCATGGGCGTCGCCGCGGGCGATTTCGACAACGACGGCTGTGTCGATCTGTACGTGACGAACTTCGGGCGCAATCAGCTGTTTCGCAACAACTGCGACGGGACGTTCACTGATGTGTCGAGACGGAGCGGGACGGACATCTCGGGATGGAGCGTGCCGGCCGCATTCGTCGACTACGATCGCGACGGGTGGCTCGACCTGTATGTCGGCAACTACGTGGTCTGGGACATTCCGTCGGATCAGAAGTGCACCGGCCTGACGGGGAAGCGCGACTACTGCACGCCGGCCGTCTACCGGCCGCAGCGCGATCGCCTGTTTCACAACAACCGTGACGGCACGTTCACGGACGTCACGGCGGACGCGCTGCCCGGAGGTCCGAACGGCCCCGCGCTCGGCGTGGCGACCGCCGACTTCGACAACGATGGCTGGATCGATATCTATGTCGCCAACGACGGCCGCGACAACGTGCTGTGGATCAACCAGCGCAACGGCACGTTCAAGAACGTTGGCGTGCTCGCCGGCGTGGCGGTCGGCGCCGACGGCCGGCCCAAGGGCAGCATGGGTGTCGACGCGGGCGATTTCGACAACGACGGGAACGAGGATCTGTTCACGACGCAATTGCCATCGGAAGGAGCGAGCCTGTACCGAAATCTTGGTTCCGGTCTGTTCGAAGATTCGAGCGCGGCGTCCGGGCTCGGCCCGATGACCTTCGGCTACACCGGGTTCGGCACCGCGTGGTTCGATTTCGACAACGACGGGTGGCTGGATCTGCTCGTGGCCAACGGCGCGATCGAGGCGATCAAGGAGCGCGGCAAGCAGAGGTTTCCGTACGGCGAACGCAAGCTCCTCTTTCGTAACCTGCACAACGGACGGTTCGAGAACGTCACGCCGCAGGCGGGGGCCGCGTTCGGGCAGTTCGAAGTCAGCCGCGGCGCAGCCTTCGGCGACATCGACAACGACGGCGACATCGACGTCGTCATCTCCAACATTCATGCTCCCGCTCGGCTGCTGATGAACACGGTCGGCAATCGCAGGCACTGGGTCGGTCTGCGCCTGCTCGGCACGCCGGCCACGGCCCGCCCGACACGAGCCGGCACCGGCCCAGTACGCCCGCGCGACATGCTCGGAGCGCGCGTGGAAGTGATTCGCAGAAACGCGCCGACGCTCTGGCGGCGCGCCAGGTCCGACGGCAGCTACGCGTCGGCAAACGATCCGCGCGTGCTCGTCGGCCTGGGCGACACGATCGATCCGCCGACCGTGCGCGTCCACTGGCCCGACGGTCGTATCGAAGAATGGCGCGCGGTCGCAATCGATGCGTGGACCGCTCTCCGGCAGGGCGAAGGCGCGGCGCGGTGATGCCGGCTCGATTGCGACGGCTCGCGGTGGCGGTCGCGTGCGCGGCCCACGCCAGTGCGTGCGCAGCTCCGTCGAACAAGCCTTCCCTGCAGCCAGTTGCAGTACCCGACGTCTCCGCGATGGAACCTTCCGTCCGCGATCAGTTCCGAGCTCGGCACTCGATGCTCGTTGCGCAGATCAAAAGCCGGGGAACCGGCGACGGCGATCTCGGCACCGCGTACGGCGAGCTCGGCAAGCTTCTCATGGCGGCGTCGTATTTCGATCCGGCCGAAGCTGCGTATCGCAACGCGCAGACGCTCGCGCCGGCCGATGCACGGTGGCCCTATTACCTGGGACACCTCTATAAGACGAAAGGGCCGCTCGAGAAATCCGTCGCCGCGTTCGAGAGAGCGCTGCAGCTTCAGCCGAACGACGTGGCGACGCTCGTCTGGCTCGGCGAGGCGTATCTCGCGCAGGGACGACCGGATGCCGCGCGGCCGTTGTTCGATCGCGCGCTCGGGCTCGAACCGCGTTCGGCCGCGGCGCACTTCGGCGCGGGTCGCGTGTCGCTTGCGAGACGCGAGTATGCCGACGCGTCCACGCACCTCGAGACCGCGCTCGCTCTCGATCCGCAGGCGACGGCGACCCACTATCAGCTCGGGATGGCGTATCGGGGACGTGGTGACCTGGCGAAGGCTGAAGCGCAGCTGGCCCGGAAAGGAAACATCGAGCCGCGCCCCGACGATCCGTTGATGCGCGCCCTCGACGATCTGCTCGAGAGCGCCGAAGCGTACAACGTGCGTGGCGGCCAGGAGCTCGACGCGCGCAACTGGGCGGCAGCGGCTGAAGATTTTCGCAAAGGCCTTGCGCTCAAACCTTCCGACCCGTCGCTCCGTCACCGGCTCGGAACGGCTCTGTATCAGGCGGGCGACGCGGCCGGCGCGGTTGAACAGTTCCGAGAGGTGATTCGGACGTCACCGGATTTCGCGAAGGCGCATTTCAGCCTGGGCGTCATCATGGAAGCCGAGGGACGCCATCAGCAAGCGATCGAATCGTTCGCGAACGCGGTGACACACGACGCCGGTTACCTTCAGGCGCGCCTGCAGCTCGCGCGTGTGCTGGCGAGAAACGGCGCGGCGGAGAAAGGCCTCGCCGAGTACCGCCAGGTGCTCGAACGCGACCCCGCCATGAAGGAGGCGGTCGTCGGATACGACCTGACGCTCGTGCGCCTGGGCCGCTATCGCGATGCGCGGGACCAGCTCACCAGCGCAATGAAAACGTACCCCGCGGATCCGATATTCGCCTACGCGCTGGCGCGCGTGCTGGCCGCCGCCCCGGACGCCAGGGTTCGAGACGGCGCGCGGGCGAAAGCGCTCGCCGACACCCTTCTCAAGACCGAGCGAAGCATCGACGTGGGCGCCACCGCAGCAATGGCTCTCGCGGAATTGGGAGAGTACGCGCAGGCGGCAGCCGTCCAGCGTGATGTGATCGCCGCGGCTCGAAGCGCGGGCCTGCACGACCTGCTGCGGCGCCTGATCGAGAACCTGAACTTGTACGAGCGCGGGCAGCCCTGCCGCACACCCTTCACAGACGACGAACTGCCGTGAATGCCGTCTGTCCAGGCCGCGCGGCGCAGCGGACCGCATCTACGTAGTGTCCGCCTTCAGGCGGACCGTGCGAAGTCCGGCTAAGGCGGGACACTACGTACGCCGATCAGAAGGTCAGCTGAGCGCTGATCTGCAGGATCCGCGGGTCGAGAATCGTCGTCGGCGAACGCCAGTTGGTGCCGAACGTCGTCTGGAGAGATTGGATCGCGCTCGAATTCAATGCGTTGTACGCATCGACGTTCGCCTGAAACACGTAACGCGACCGCATCTTGAAGATCTTCGTCAGCCGCATGTCGAGCCGTCGGATGCGGCCTTCGAACAGCGTCTGCGGCGCGATGAGCGGCACGTTGGCCGTCGCGGCATTGCCTGCCAGGTTGCGACCGAGCGATGGTGCAATCGCGGCAGTCGGCGCCGCCCACACGGCTTCAACGGCCGGACCCGAGATGTCCTGGTACACGCCGCTCACCACGAACCCGGCGCCCAGCGGCAGCGACCCATTGAGCTTGATCTGCGTCTGCGCCTTGAACGGGATCACAATCCGACACACGCTCCTGCCGTCGATCGTCACGGCTGTCTGCGGCCCGAAGGTCAGCGCGCCGAAGCTCGTGAACCCGTAGTAGCCCGGAGCGTCGACGACGAAGCAGGTGTCGTTGACCGAGCGTCCGGTATCGAACCCGCCGCCGAGCCGCCTGCCTCCCGCGAGCCGCGCATCGATGGCGATCGAGAAGAAGTCGTTGTAGCGGGTGTTCTTCCCGAACATCGACGTCGGCTGGACGACCTGCTGAACCTGCCCGAATTTCCCGGGCCTGATGTCCGACATCCCGCAGATTTGATATCCACCGCCGCCCGGCAGGCGCGGATCGAGCGGCGCTGTGACGCAGTAGGAGTCGAAATCCGCCGCAGTGACGAGAACGTTGTCGGTGACGCGGTTCTTGCTGTCGGTGTTGCGGTAGTACCCGCCGGTGTTCCGATAGTAGCCGCCCGTCATCGACAATCCGCGGCGCAGCTCGTGCTGGATCTCGCCCGAGAAATCCCAGTTGCTGTCGCGGACGCCCCACCCGTCCCGGATCGCATCCGACCAGCTGATGGCCGTCGGGTTGGTCTGGCCGAAGAACTGGTTGTTGAGCGCGCCGCACTCGCCGTTCGCGCCGATGTTGCCCAGATCGCAATCCGGCACGAAGTTGTGATTGGCATCGCCCCAGGCGCGGGCTGCCGAATTGACGGACGTGTTGATCGGATTCAACAGCTGCGAGACGTCGACGTTCGTCTTGGCGACGTAGCGGCCGACCGATGCCTTGACAGCGGTCCGTCCGTCGCCGAAGAGATCGTAGGCGACGCCGAGCCGCGGGTTGAAGTCCTTCCAGTTCGGGATGTCGTCCACTTCCGGAAAGCTGCGCGGACCGATCCACTTGTTCGCGAACGTCGGCGCGCTTTGGACGCCTGGATAGCTTTGATCGAACAGCGCGTCCGGCGATCCGGGAAGATTCTGCGCCGGGTCGTACCCGACGAAGCGATCGAACCGCAACCCCAGCGTGACGGAAAAGCGCCCGACTCTCCATTGATCCTGCGCGTAGATGCCCAGGTCGCGGCCCCCGTCCTGTTCGCTGTACGGCGTCGTGCGCTGCGTGAGCGAGATCGGCGCTCCGTTGCGGAACGTATAGCTCATGTTCGCGTTGGCGAAGATGAACTGATCCGTGAACAGTTGTTCCGTCTGGACGCCGGCCTTGAACGTATGCGCACCGGTGACGTAGGTCGCGGAGAACCGCTGCGTCGTGCGGTTCGTGTAATCGGGACGCCCGCGATACGTGCTCGCCGACCCGTACGTGATGCCGAGTCCGACGTCGGTCACGCTGGCGACGTCGGGCGTGACGCCCGGCTGCCACGTCTCGTTCCACTGTGAAATCGAGGCGCCGTACCCGGCCTCGAGCAACAGGTGCTCCGTCACCGGCGCGTTGTAGGTGGTCTGGATGAAGCGGTTCGGCTCGAACTTGTACGAGCCCACGTAGGTTTCGACCGTGTTCACCGCGCTGATCGATCCGCAGTTGCACCCGATTTGATGATCGATGAAGAAATCGATCTTGTGCTTCGCGGCGGCCTGCCAGGTCACGCGGCCGCTCTGCGAATCGTACGATTCCCACCGGCCG
>DATFWL010000491.1:0-9069 GCA_035259385.1 Vicinamibacterales bacterium
ACGGCGAACGCCACCGGCGTCAAGGTGGTGGACACGGTTCCTGCCGGCCTCACCGCGATCACCGCGTCGGGCACCAGCCTGTTCGCCTGCGGCGTCGTGGCGCAGACCGTCACCTGCACCGGCGGAGCAGTCAACCAGGGCTCGAACGCGACGATCACGATCAACGCGACCGCGCCGGCGACGACGGGGCACGATCACGAACACTGCGGCGGTCGATCCGGACAACACGATTCCTGAAAGCGACGAGCTGAACAACACGTCGGCGCTGGTCGACACGCAGGTCGTGTCGGCGCCGACGACCGGCCCGCTCACCATCAACCTGACTGACAACCCCGCGGAAATTCCCGGCGCCGGTCCCGACCCGGTGACACCGAACGGAAAGGAAACCTACCAGATTCTCGTCACCAATACCGGCTCGACGCGCGCCGACGATGTGACCATCGTCGACGGCACACAGGGCCTGGTGGCGTCGAGCGTCCAGGCAAGCTTCGTCGTCACCAATGGAACCGTCGGGAATGGCGGCGGTTGTTCGGTCTCCGCACCTCAGGCGAGTTGTCTCGCGCGCACGCTGAATCCGGGCGGAACGGTTCTGATGACCATCACCGGCTCGGTGATCGCGTCCGCCGGCTCGACCATGATCAACACGGCGACTGTCACCGGCAACGTCAAGAACCCCGGCGTCAGCGCGACCGACACCGAGTTGACGACGGTGAAGCCGGGCGTCGACCTGACGATTACCAAGGCTGACTCGCCCGATCCCGTCTGCGCCAGGTCGTGGCCGGGCAGCACGCCCACGCCGCTCGTCTGCCGCGGCGGCCTCACCTACACGTTCGTCGTCGGCAACAGCGGCATCAACCCGGTGTCGGGCATCCTCGTGCGCGATCCCCTGATGCCGGGGCTGATCTTCGACAGCTTCTCGGCTCCGGCGTTTTCGGGCGGCTGCGCCGTCGACTCTCAGAACGTCGTCACCTGCACCGGCGGCGCGCTCGGTCCGGAGTCGACCACGACGCTGACGATCACCCTCGTCGCGCCGAGCGCCGTCGGGACGATTACGAACGTCGTCACGGTCGACCCGAACAACGCGATCTTCGAGGCCGACGAGACGAACAATACGGCGACGGCGACCACGCAGGTCGTGACCGGCATCGACCTGACGGTGAGCAAGACGGACGCGATCGATCCGATCGCGACGAGCGGGATCGAGGTCTACACCATCAAGGTCAACAACCTCGGCACGCAGGATGCGTCCAACATCCGCGTCCGCGACACGCTGCCGTCGGGGACGATTTTCCGCGACGTCGTCAGCGATCACGGCTTCACCTGCTCGTTCGCTTCCGGCGTGGTGGAGTGCCTCGGCGGATCGATCAAAGGCACGGCGAGCAACAACTACGCGCCGCTCGGCGGGAATCTGGCGAATCCGCCGGACACGGCGATCATCACGCTTCGCATCTTCGCGCAGTCGTTCGCGGGCACGATGCACAACGAAGTGCGCGTCGATCCGCTGAACGAGATCGCCGAGGCGGACGAAACCAACAACATCGCGACGCAGGACACCGTGGTCGGCAGCTTCCCGACCGGGAACGGCGCGTTCAACCAGTTGACGATCGGCAAGACGCAGGTGAGCCCGGCCAACCCGGTGGCGCGGAACGCGAAAGTGACCTACGCCATCACCGTCGGCAACACCGGAACCGATCCCGCGGTCGGCGTCACGGTCCGCGACTTCCTGCCCGCCGGTGCGCGCTACATCGAAGCGACCGGGACGAACCAGTTCCTGTGCAGCCAGGCGGGCGGCTTCATCAACTGCGTCGGCGGCCAGATCCCGTCGGCCGGCACGGCGACGATCACGGTGACCGAGTTCGCGCCGGATACGCCGGCCACCTACGTCAACCAGGCGATCGTCGATCCCGACAACACGATTCCGGAAGGCGACGAGCTCGACAACCAGGCGTCGGCGACGACGATCGTGGAGAACGGCGGGAACGGTCCGTTCAACGATCTCAGCATCACCAAGACCGGGACGCTGACGACGACGCCTGGCGGCCCAATCACCTACACACTGGTGGTGTCCAACAGCGGCTCGGATCCGGCGTCGAACGTGACCGTGCGCGACGTGCTGCCGGTCGGCGAGACCTTCGTCTCGGCGTCGGACGCAGGTCTTGGGAGCGGCGCCGCGTTCACCTGCAGCCAGGCTGGTGGCGTCGTCAACTGCACGGGCGCGACGATTGTCAAGGGTGGGCCGCGGACGATCGCGATTACCGCGACGGCGCCGAACTTCCTGGTGCCGGCGCCAGGGCTCCACAACGCCGCGGCCGTCGATCCAGACAACACCGTTCCAGAAGGGGACGAGTTCAACAACACGGCCTCCGCCGACACGATCGTGTCGTCGGTGATCAACCTGACGATCACCAAGGAGGGGCCGACCAAGGCGAGCCAGAGCGACGTGACCGACTACACGATCGTCGTGACCAACGAGCCGGTCAACAGCGCTGACGGCCAGGTGGCGTTCGGCGTCCGCATGCACGATCCGCTGCCGGTGGGACTGATTCCGCTCGCCGTGGATGCCGGCACGGGCAACAACTGGGCGTGTCAGATCCTGCAGAACCCGATCAACGTTGTCGACTGCCTCGGCGATCTGCCGCCGAAGGCCGAGAACAAGGTGACGATCACGATCACCGTCTTCGTCACGGCGGAGAACGGGCGCGTCCTCGACAACGTCGCGTGCGTCGATCCGGCGAACACGATCGCGGAGTCGAACGAGAACGACAACTGCTCGGACTTCGGCGCGTTCGTGGCGCCGCCGGCGAAGAAGTCGCCAGACCTGATCGTCAGCAAGAACGTCGACAAGGCGACCACCACACCGGGCGATACCCTGACCTACACGATCTCGATCTCGAACAGCGGGGACGCGAAGGCGAAAGGCTGGGATGCGGGCACCCTCACCGGTCTGACGCTCACCGATACGCTCCCGAACGAGGTGACGTTCACCAACGCGACGCCAAACAACGGATGGACGTGCCTGGAAGCTGCCGGCACCGTGACCTGCCACGACAACGGCACGGGCATGGATCCGGGCGGATCGGCGCAGGTCACGATCCTGGCGCAGGTCAACAACAACGCGGCAATCCCGATCGCGAACACCGCGTCAACAGCGCCCGCCCTCGTCGACACGACCGCCTGCAGTGATCCGACGCAGTGCGAGGACGAGACGGTCGCCCATCTCATCAACAACGACTCGACGGTGGTCTCTGCCATCGGATCGACCGGCTTCGACCTCGCCATCTCGACGATCACCGACAACCCCGATCCGGTCGCCCCAGGGCAGGGGTTGAAGTACACGGTCGTCGCGGTGAACGGCGGGACGGCGAAGGCGACCGGCGTCCACATCGAGCTCGATCTGCCGTCGTCCGGCGTCACCTTCGACGGCGCGGCCGGCACGAACGGCTTCACGTGCAGCACGCCGGCCTCGAACAAGGTCGATTGTGTCGGCGACCTCGCGGGCGGCGGCAACACGACGATCACCGTGAGCTTCACGACGCTCCTCTTCGGATTGCCGCCGTCGGTGACGTTGACGGCGATCATCGATCCGGCCAACGCGTTCGCCGAGACCGACGAAGGCAACAACACGAAGTCGCAGACCACGTCGATCACGACCAACGGCACCTGCACGCAATGCATCGATCTCGCGGTGTCGCAGTTGCTCACGTCGCCGGAACCGGTCTCGAGCGGTGGAACGGTGACGGTTCAGTTCCAGGTCGTGAACATCGGCGACTCGCCGACGACGCTGAATCCGCAAAACGACACCTTGCTCAGCCTGTTCGCGGTTACCGACGCCTCTCTCACCGCAGCGACGCCGACGTCGTCGAACCCGGCGATCACCTGCGCGATCGATACGTCCGGCACGAACTTCGAGGTGGCGAACTGCAAGGGCAACCTGCAGCCCGGTGAAGGCGTGACGATCACGCTGGTCGTCCCGAACGTGAAGGGGACGGAGTTCCTGGTGACCGGTACCGCGGATCCGAACAAACTGGTGCTGGAGTTCAACGAGAACAACAACTCGCTCACGCAGACGATCGTGATCTTCTGAGTGGTCGCGAGAGCGCACGAGCAGGGGCGGGCGTTCAGCCCGCCCTGGCCGCCCTGCCGCCTCCGCGCCGGTGGCGCGTCGGCGAGCCTCGTCGACGCTCGCCTGACATCACGCGAGCGGAGCCGGGAAAGGGCGGCCCCACATCGGCTTCAAGGAGTGTGAAGATGCATCGCATCGTGGCGGGTTTCCTCGGGGCGGGCGCGGCGGCGGTGGCGGTCGTCGCGCTCATCGGGCCCCGGACGGTTGTGCACGCACAGGGCTGCGGCCTTCACTACGTGGCCGCGGCGGACGACATTCCGGCCGGCCACGACGTCTCGGAGTCGCAGCGCTACCCGAATCATCTGATGGACGACCATCTGAAGAAGTGGGGAGCGTGGTGCGAGTACGACATCGCGCAGAACGGCACGACGTCGAATACCTACATCACCGGTGGTCAACTCGCGACGACGTGGAACGACCGTCCCGATCTGATCACGCTGACCGTCGGCGAGCAGAACACGACGATCGTCAACCTGATCACGTCGTGCTTCGACGACGTGAAGTCGCACGATTTCTCCGGCGCCTCGAGCTGCGCCGGCGCGATCCTCGGGAACACGAGCCTCTTTGCGAACCTGACCACGAACCTGACCACGATCTTCCAGCAGTACCGCGTGATCATGGCCGGCCGTCCGAGGCTGGTCGTCGCCGTCACCGGCTATCCGAATCCGTTCCCCAAGTCGCTCGATGCGACGGCGAAAATCGCAGAGCTCTGTCCGCCGCTGATCGACACGATCCCGACCTGCACCGCCCGATGGGTGCAGCTGCCGCCGGCGCTCGAGGTGATTGACCAGGTATTCCAGAAGCTGAACACCACCATCGCCAACGCGGTCGCGCCGTTCGCGAACTCGTCGGCGGGCCGCTTCGTGTTCGTCAACACCTACGACACGCTCCGCGATCACTGCATGAAGATGGAGGTGTCGTTCAAGACGACGGTCGACCATCCCGAGGAGTCGGGTGCTCCCCACGAGCACGATTCGCCGGTGGCGGTGAATTTCGGCTGCTCCGATCCGTGGTTCGTCGCCGGCAGCGACGGCACCGACATCCCGTTCTACCTGGAACCGGCGGCGATCGGCGTGCTGGTCACCGAAAGCCAGACCACGTCGGGGATGGGCGTGTACCCGAACGACAGCGGTCAGAAATGCATCTCGGACCTGATCTGGGAGGCCGACACGATCGACCCGGGCACGACGCCGCTCAAGTGGAAGCTGGGCGTCCCGGAGCCGGCGAACAGCAACATCTGTTCGTGAGACGGGGCTGCGGGCTGGGGGCTAGAGGTAGGTGCGGGCTTTCAGCCCGCACTGGCCGTTGGAAAGGGCGGCCGTACTTCGTAGCGCGCAAGCTTTACCCGAGCGTCAGCTAGCCCCTAGCCCCGAGCCGCACGTCGTTCAGGGCAGCACCGCCGTGATGTTCCGCTTCGGGACCTGGCCGACCGGGATCTGCATCAGTTCCTTGTGCGCGGCGACGTCGACCACGGAGACCGAATTCGAGCCGGCGTTCGCCACGTAGACACGCGTGCCGTCCGGCGTGAACGTCAGCCAGTCCGGATGGTGGCCGACCTTGCACTCGCTCAGCAGCTTCAGGTCCGGCAGCGAGTAGAAATAGACCTTCGTGTTCATTTTGCTCAGCACGGCGAGCGTCTTCCCGTCGGGTGTGACGGCGAGGCCGTGCGCCGGTGCGCCCTGCAGCCCTTCGGTCACGCGCTCTGCAGCCGGCACTTCCGGCAGCTTGATCTCCGATCCGAGCTGGTGCGTCGCGAAGTCGATTGTCGTGAAGCCGTTGAACCCGGAGATCTGCAGGAAGATCCGCTTCGTCGAGCCGTCGGGGTTGGTGTCGAACGCCATCGGCCGCACGCCGTCGCGCGTCGGCACCGTCCACAGGATCTCTTCCGTCTTCTGATCGATGACGGTGACTTTCTTGCCGGGAATCGATCCGGCGACGACATACTTGCCATCGGGCGTCACGTAGACGTTGTGGATTCCGCCTTCGGTCCGGATGCTCTTGACCCGCGTCAGACCGGTCGCATCGATCACGTCCACCGCGCCGGCGCCGGCGACGATGGCGGCGTAGACGCGCTTGCCGTCCTTGCTCACCGCCACGTTGTTCGGATGGTTCGTCAGCGGGATGCTCTTCATCACCTTGAGCGTCTTGAGATCGGCGACGTCCAGCGTGGACTCGGCTTCGTTGGTGACGTAGAGCTTCGAGCCGTCAGGCGCGGCGGCGGCGCCGTGACTCACTTCGATGCCGCCGATCTCGCCGACCACCTTGTTCGTCGCCGGATCGATCAGCATGACGCTGTCGCCGGCGGCGTTGGTCTGCACGATGCGAACCGTCGCGGCATGGACGGCGGCGGAGGCGGCGACAAGGGCCAGGACGAGACAGAGTTTGGTCTTCATAGCGACACACTTTAAACTACCCGGCCATGTGGCTGATCCTCTTTTTGAGCTTCTTCGCGCAGGCGGCGACCTCGCTCGATTACGCCGAATTCAAGGACAAGGTGCAGCCGCTCCTCGCCGAGAAGCGGCCCGGGCACGCCCGCTGCATCACCTGTCATTCCACCAGCACCGCCTTTCGGCTGCAGCCGCTGCCGAAGGGACGATCGGCCTACACGGAGGAGGAGACGCGGAAGAACTTCGAGGCGGCCGCGCGGTTCGTGCTCCCCGGCGTTCCGCTGAAGAGCCGGCTGCTGATCATGCCGCTCGCGCACCAGGCCGGCGGGACCGAGTTTCACCCGGGCGGCAAGCACTGGGACTCGCAGAGCGATCCCGAGTGGAAGACGCTCGCCGACTGGGTGAACCGCGGGAAATGACGCCGCCGTTCCGGTACTACCTCCGCGTCCGCTACATCGAGTGCGACGCGCAGAAGGTAGTGTTCAACTCGCGCTACGGCGAGTACATCGACGTCTCGATCAACGAATTCCTGCGCGCCGCCGGCGTCCTGGCGGCCTTCGTCGACGGGCCGCTCGACTTCCAGCTGGTGAAGCAGACGATCGAGTGGAAGGCGCCGGCGCGCTTCGACCAGGTGCTGGAGCTGTCGATCGCCGCCACCCGGCTGGGGACGACGTCGTTCACGATCGCCACCGAATTCCGCATCGCCGGCGAGGAACCGGTGGTTGTCGCCGCCGAGACGGTGTATGTGCTCGTGGACGCGCGCACGCTGACCAAGCTGCCGCTATCCGACGACCTCCGCGCGGCGCTCCAGCATGGCGCCGACGGCTGCGTCACCGATCACGCCGGTTATCTCGATGCCAGCATCTCGCGCCCCTGAGTCGATCGAGACCGGCCGCCTCCGCCTGCGCAGACCGCAGGCGGACGACGCTGCCGCGATCTTCGCGCGCTACTCGGGCGACCCGCAGGTGACGCACCTCGTCGGCTGGCCCCGCCATACGAGCGTGGACGAAGCCCGCGCGTTCGTCCAGTTCAGCGACGCCGAGTGGGCGCGTTCGCCCTCGGGCCCGCTCCTGATCGAGCCGCGCGGCGGCGGGGCGTTGCTGGGCGCGACCGGCCTCGTCTTCGAGACGTCGTTCCGCGCGCAGACCGGGTATGTCCTCGCCACCGACGCGTGGGGCCGCGGCTACGCGACCGAAGCGCTCGGCGCGATCGTCGATCTCGCACGAACGCTCGGCGTCCGCCGCCTGTATGCGCTCTGCCATCACGAGCACCGCGCCTCGGCGCGCGTCCTCGAAAAATGCGCGTTTTCCCTCGAAGGACGCCTTCGTGCGTACGCGGAGTTTCCGAACCTCACACCCGGCGAGCCGCAGGACGTCCTCTGCTACGCGCGGCTGCTGTGACTGCCGCGACGTCCCGGTCCGCGCGCGCGAGGTCGGTGGACCGCGTCGCACGGTGAAATCAGGGCTGGTACAGAGGGGAAAACACGTTCATAATAGGGCGCAGCCAGACGGACGCTCACAGCGGGCGTCCTCGTACACCGTCAACAAGGAGACGACATGGCCAAGAAAGCAGCGAGCAAGCGGAAACCGAATGCGGCCTTCATGAAGCCGGTGACTCCGGACGCCGCGCTGTCGGAGGTCGTCGGTTCGAAACCGCTGCCGCGCACCGAGCTGACCAAGAAGCTGTGGGCGTACATCAAGAAGAACGGGCTGCAGGACAAGAAGAACAAGCGGATGATCAAGTCCGACGACGTGCTGAAGCCGGTGTTCGGCGGCAAGGCGCAGGTCAACATGTTCGAGATGACCAAGCTGGTTTCGAAACACGTCAAGTAGTTCTGCTCCGCCCGCCATGGCTGATGGCTGATGGCCGATGGCACATGGATGATGGCGGATGGGGAACCTACGTTCCATCCGCCATATGCCATCAGCCCTCAGCCATCAGCCATGACACGCCGTCCCGTGCGCCGTGGAGTACACTTCGGCGCATCCTATGACCCCACGTCGTCATCTTCCTGCGCTGTTCCTGCTGTTCGTCGGCAGCGGCTGCGCCGCGCTGATCTACGAAATCGTCTGGTTCCAGCTCCTGCAGCTCGTCATCGGCTCGTCGTCGATCTCGCTGGGCATCCTGCTCGGGACCTTCATGGGCGGCATGTGCCTGGGCAGCCTGCTGCTGCCGCGGCTCATCTCGGCGCGGCGCCATCCGCTGTTCGTCTACGGCATGCTCGAGCTCGCCATCGGCGTCCTGGCGCTGTGGATTCTGGTGAGCATGCCGCTCGTCGGCGGCGTCTACACCGCGTGGGCCGGCGAAGGGACCGCGGGGATCGTCTTTCGAGCGGTGATCGCCGGCATCTGTCTGCTGCCCCCGACGATGCTGATGGGTGCGACGCTGCCGGCGATCTCGCGCTGGGTGAAGGCGACACCGGAAGGCGTCGCGTGGCTCGGCTTCTTCTACGGCGGCAACATCGCCGGCGGCGTGATCGGAAGCCTGGCCGCCGGCTTCTATCTCCTGCGCGTGTTCGACGTCGCCACCGCGACGATGGCCGCCGTCGTCATCAACATC
>DATFWL010000492.1:0-6686 GCA_035259385.1 Vicinamibacterales bacterium
CATCTACGAAGTGGACTTCAACCACTCCTACAATCCCTACTGCTACTACAACCAGTCCTACGAGTGTCCGTACCCGCCGAAGGAAAACCGTCTGAAGATCCCGGTGCGCGCCGGCGAGAAGATCCGAGTGGGCAGCGAGAAGTGAACCCGCCTGCCGCCTCTCCGTTCTGATGCCGCTGCGCGCGATCGTGTTCGACTTCGACGGCGTCATCGCCAACAGCGAGCCGCTGCACTTCCGCGCCTACGCCAGCGTGCTCGCGCGCGAAGGCGTGACCCTCACCGAGCAGGACTACTACGCGCGCTATCTCGGATTCGACGACGTCGGCGCGATCGAAGCGATCGCGCGCGATCGCGGGCTGTCGTGGAGTCGCGCCTTCGTGCGCACGCTCGTCGAGCGCAAGGCGGTCGACCTCGAAGAGCTCGAGCGCCACACGTCGGTGCTGTTTCCAGGCGCGGCCGATGCGATCCGGCGCGCCGCCGCCATCGTCCCGATCGCGATCGCATCCGGCGCGCGCGGCGACGAGATCCGCCGCGTCGTCCGCCGTGAGCAACTCGAGGAATGCTTCTCGGCGATCGTGAGCGCGGAGGACACGCCGGTCAGCAAGCCCGCACCCGAACCGTATCTCCACGCAGTAGCACAGCTCCGCACCAGAGTTAGCGCGTCGCCGCTGGCGGCCGCCGATTGTGTCGCAATCGAAGACTCGC
The DNA here is from genome assembly GCA_035259385.1 of Vicinamibacterales bacterium. GTDB lineage: Bacteria > Acidobacteriota > Vicinamibacteria > Vicinamibacterales > CAVVIG01 > QHWK01. The sequence continues at coordinate 706 of DATFWL010000492.1, forward strand.
GCTGGGGTCTCGAATCCGCGCGAGCTGCAGGGCTGAGAACGATCGCCGTCACGAATACCTACGATGGCGCGGCACTGGCCGCGCACGCTGACCTCGTCATTTCGTCGCTCGACGGTATCGATTTGGATGTGGTCGCGGCGTTGTGCCGCGATCGCTGATTCATCCAAGTCGTTGGATGCAGATCGCTATTTGCATTTGCTTCAGCCGGCTTTCACCTTTACACCTCGCGCAAGCGGTGACGATACTGATTTATCTCGGACAGTGCGCTGTTCCGCACAATGCACGAGTTCGGGATTGTTGTTTTGTCGGCGCTTGGTTTTTTCGAGGGAGGAAGGATGAGACTCAGGGTAATCGTCCTGGCGCTGGCGGCGCTGGTCGCAACGAGCGCAGTCGCGGGCGCGCAGGGCCAGACCGGCGAAATCTTCGGCAAGGCAACCGACGCGTCCGGCGGCGTGTTGCCTGGTGTCACGGTGACACTCACCGGACCGGTCCTGCTCCAGCCGCTGACCGCTGTGACGAGCGAAACAGGCAGCTACGAGTTCCCGCGCCTCGACATCGGCACCTACACCGTCAAGTTCGAGCTCACCGGCTTCAAGACGGTGGTCAACGAAGGGATCCAGGTGACGGTCGGCTTCAACGCGCAGGTGAATGCGGCGATGGCCATCTCCACCGTGCAGGAGACGATCACCGTCATCGGCGAGACCCCGGTCGTCGACACCAAGGAAGTCGGCACCAAGCAGACCTTCACCAACGAGCTGCTGCAGAGCATCCCGTCGGCGCGCGATCCGTGGGTGATTCTCCAGCAGACCGCCGGCATCGCGATGGACCGCGAGAACGTCGGCGGCAGCCAGTCCGGCCAGCAGTCGAACTACGTCTCCCGCGGCGGCAACCCCACCAACAACAAGTGGTCGCTCGACGGCGTCGACATCACCGACATGTCGGCCACCGGCGCGTCGCCCAGTTATTACGACTTCGACGCGTTCGAGGAGATGACGATCAACACCGGCGGCGTCGACGTGACCCAGCAGACCGGCGGGGTCGGCATCAACCTCGTCACCAAGAGCGGCACCGACCGCTTCAAGGGTTCATCGCGTTTCTACATCACGGATCAGAAGTTCGAATCGAACAACATCGACGACGCGCTGCGCGCGCAGGGTGCGTCATCGGGCAATCCGATTCAGAACATCAAGGATTACGGCGTCGAGGTGGGCGGACCGATCAAGCAGGGACGCGCGTGGGTCTGGGGCAGCTTCGGGAAGCAGACGATCGACGTCGGCGTGCTGGGCTTCTACCAGCCGACGACGTTCTGCCAGTCGCTCAAGACATCCTCAATCGCTGCCGGGCAGTCGATCGACACGATCAACGGCTGCCTGAATACCGACCGCACGCTGCTGCAGACGACCAACCTCAAGGCCGAAGTGCAGCTGTTCAAGGGGAACAAGGCGACGCTCTTCAACAACTTCGCGAAGAAGGAACGCAACGCGCGAGGCGCCTCCGATCTGAACCCGATCGAGACGACCACGCCGCAGGGCGCCGTGCCGGGGGACTTCGGCAAGCACTGGTGGAACACCGGCCCGAACCCGACCTTCAAGGTCGGCGACCAGTGGGTCGTGAGCGATCGCCTGCTCGTCGATGTGCAATACGCGCACATCGGCAACAACTTCACGCTCGGCTTCCACTCGCCCGAACTGCGCGATGTGCAGCCGACGCTGATCATCTCCACCGGCCTCAATGGCCGCTCGGGACAGGAGCAGGTGTTCATCCGCCCGGTGAACAGCGTGACGCTCAACTCGAACTACTTCCTGCCGGGCACGCTCGGCGGCGACCACGCGATCAGGTTCGGCGGCTACTGGCGCGATTCGAACTCGGTATCGCTCCTGCACCGCGGCGGGTTCGGGACCGTCCGCTTCCCGACCGATGTCAGCAACGACTGCTCGACGCAGGCGGCAGGCTGCCAGATTGACCTGATTCGAGACGGCAACTCCGTCTACGACCTGCTGAACATCGCCGCCTACGTGCAGGACACGTTTACGAAGGGGCGTCTGACGGCGCAGCTCGGCATCCGCTACGACCGCAACCACGATCAGGCGCTGGCGTCCACGATTGGCGCCAATCCGCTCTCCGGGCCGTGGCTGCCGGCAATCAATTTCCCCGGCGCCGATCCCGGCGTGGCGTTCAACAACTTCTCGCCGCGCGTCGGCCTGACCTACGACCTGACCGGCAACGGCAGGACGCTCGCGCGTGCGAACTACGCGCGCTATTTCGGTCAGGTGGGTCTCGGCGGCATCGCCTCCGAGATCAACCCGGTGGCGGCAACGGGCCTGCGCTACCCGTGGGTCGATCTGAACGGCAACAAGACCGCGGATCCCGGCGAGATCATCCTGAGCGCGAACCCGCTCGCAGTGACGCAGGGCAACTGGTCGGCGGCAAACCCGGCGAACACCGTGTCCGCCAATACGGTCGATCCGAACCTGAAGAACGACACGACCGACGAGGTCATCGTCGGCGTCGATCGGGAGCTCGGACGCGGCTTCGCCGTCGGCGCGAACTACGTCTGGAGGCGGTACGGCAACTTCCAGTGGGAGGACAAGAACGGCATCACGACGGCCAACTGGCTCCCGACGACCTTCACGCCGGCAGCGGGCTCGTGCCCCGGCGCGGGCAACCGGACAGCCGCAGCGGATTGTCCGACGGTCACGTTCTACCAGCCGGCGTTTCAGCAGCCGACCGAGTTCACCTTCGCGAACGCACCGGGCTACAACCGGACGTTCAACGGCTTCGAGGTGACGGGACGCAAGCGGATGTCGAACCGCTGGCTGGTGAACACGAGCTTCTCCTACAACAGCATCGTCTACAACTACAACGGCTTCCCGGGCAGTCACAACATGTCGAGCGGAACCGCCACGACCGTGACGCTCTCCGAAGACCCGACGAACCGGAACGTTCGCAACGGCTATCAGTACGACTACCTGACGTCGGGCAGCGGCCTCGGCAACGTGTTCGTCAACGCCAAGTGGCTGTTCAAGGTGAGCGGTCTCTACAACCTGCCGTGGGACGTGAACGTGTCGGCGTTCTACAACGCGCGGCAGGGCTATCCGTTCGAACGCGGCATTCTCAGTCCGAGCCGCACCAACGGCGGCAACACGGTGTTCGTGGTGCTGGATCCCATCGGGGATGAGCGACTGCCGAACTACCAGAGTCTCGACTTCCACGTCGAGCGTCCGGTGCGCCTGCAGAGCGTCCGCTTCATCCCGTCGCTCGACGTGTTCAACATCTCGAACGCGAACACGATTCAGGCGATTCGCGGCACGCAGAACGCGGCGAACGCGAACCAGATCCAGGCGATCCTGGCGCCTCGCGTCGTCCGCTTCGGCTTACGCTTCAACTGGTAGTCCGTGGACCGCGCGCGCTCGGCGTGCGGTCGAGATCTCGGGCGAGGCCACACGGTCCCGCCCGTTTTTTTTTGCGCTATCCTGTACGCGTGATTCGGCCGCAGCTGGTTCGCAGCTTCACGCACGCGGCGCTCAGTCCTGAACCGGATCTCGCCGTCGCCGCGCTGATGATCGCGCGGGTCGAGTATCCGAAGCTCGATGCCCGGCCGTACCTCGATCAGCTCGACGCGATCGGCAGCGAGGCGCGCCAGCGCGTCGCCTGCGCGCCCGCGCTCGACGAGGACGAAGCGCCGGTCGGCACCGATCCGCAGCGCTACGCGCAGGTGATGGCGCTCAATCAGTATCTGTTCGGCGAGATGCGCTTCGTCGGCAACGAGCTGCACTACGAAGATCCGCGGAACAGCTTCCTCAACGAAGTCCTCGAGCGCCGCACCGGCATTCCGATCACGCTCGCGCTCCTCTACATCGAGATCGCCCGCCGCGCCGGCATGCAGGTGGAGGGCGTGAACTTTCCCGGCCACTTCCTGCTGCGCTGCCGTGCCCGCCGCGGATTGCCATACGAGGATCTGATCATCGACGCCTTTCACGGCGGCGCCCTGCTGTCGCGCGATCTGCTGCGGCGTCAGGCTGGGGAGGAGTTCGCGGCAGAAGGCGACGAGGAGCGCTTCGAATCGCGGTTGCTGCCGCACGCGACGAAGCCGCAGATTCTCGCGCGGATGCTGCTGAACCTGAAGCGGCTGTACGTGAGGATGTACTCGTTTCCGCAGGCGCGCGACGTCACGGAACTGCTGGTTGCGGTCGATCCGTCTGCGATCAACGAGCTCCGCGACCGCGGGCTGCTCGCATATCACTTGAAGGACTTCGCGTCGGCGCTGCGCGATCTCGAAATGTATCTGCGGCTGACGACCTCGAGCGGCACCGCCGCGACGGATACGGACGAGCACGCCACGATCTGGGAGCACGTGAAAACGCTGCGCAAGCGAGTGGCTTCGCTGAACTGAGACCGCCTCGGGGCAGGGGGCTGGGGGCTAGCTGCACTGGAGAAGTCGTGTCCGGCTTTAGCGGGACTCTCTCGAGGGCCCGCCTGAAGCGGACCCAGGCACAAGCCCCCGAACTCCTTCAGCGAGCCCCGAGCCCCAAGCCCCGAGCTGCTCGCTTCTGACCCTCGGGACACTCCTTCAGCAACGGACACACCCCACAGTGCGGATCGGCTTCCGTGCACGTGACAGCGCCGTGATGTGAGAGATACACGAACGCACGGCGGAACGCATCGACCGACGCGGGAAGCTCCGCCGTCATCGCGTCCTGCACCGAGCGTGCCTGCTTCTTGAACTCCGGATCGGCCGCGCCGTAGCCAAGGCGGCAGCCGACCCGGCTCACGCGCGCGTCAACCGGCAGGATCCGATGATCGGCGGCGAACAAGAGCATTCGATGTGCGCCGGTTTCGCCGAGCTGCGGCAGCGGCTTGATCGCGCGCCGCGCCGCCGGCAACGGGCCACGGATCAGGGCGGGCAGCGTCGGCGTCCGCCGGAAGACGTCGACCCCCGTCCGGAGCGCATTGAGCCGGTTCTCCGTGTACGGACCGGCGAGCTTCACGATCTCCTCGAGCTTCTTCTGCGGCGCGCGCCACATCGAGTCCGGAGTCAGCGCCGGAATGCGTTTCAGCGCCGCCAGCGCCGCGTCGCGCTTCCGCGGCGTCGAGTGAACGGCCAGCACTTCGTACACGAACAGGATGAACGGATCCCGCGGCGGGGCCGGCAGCGCGCCGTAGAACCGCTTGAGCGCATCGATCAGCGTTTCGAGCCTCGTCACTGCGGTGATCAAGACGGGGCTGGGGCCCCGACTCGTTCTTTCGGCACAGCCAGCCCCCAGCCCCTAGCCCCTGGCCCCGTCCGCGATCTCCTGATACAGAATCGCCGACGCAATGATGCCGCCGTGGAAGTTCCCGACGTCGAGCTTCTCGTTGGGCGCGTGCGCGTTTTCGTCGGGCAGGCCGACGCCGAACAGCACCGACGGCAGCCCGAGCTCTTCCTGGAACGTCGACACGACCGGGATCGAGCCGCCTTCGCGCGTGAACACCGGCTTCCGGCCAAATCCCTTTTCGATCGCGCGGCCGGCCGCCTGCACGTACGGGTTGTCGTAGGACGTCATCCACGGCTTGCCGCCGTGCATGCGCGTGATCTTCAGCTCCACGGTCGCAGGCGCGACGTCCTGCAGGTGCTTCTCGAACAACCCGGCGATGGTGTCGGGATTCTGATTCGGCACCAGCCGCATGCTCACCTTCGCCATCGCCACCGCCGGCAGCACGGTCTTCGCCCCCTCGCCGGTGAAGCCCGAGAGCAGGCCGTTCACTTCGAAGGTCGGACGTGCCCAGGTGCGCTCGAGCGTGGTGTAGCCGGTCTCACCCGCGACCTTCGGAATCCCGAACGCCTTCTTGTACTGCTTCTCGTTGAACGGCAGCGTCGCCCACGCCTTTCGCTCCTCCTCCTGCAGCGGCACCACATCGTCGTAGAAGCCGGGAATCTTGATGCGGCCGCTGCGATCCTTCATCTGCGCGAGCATCTGGGAGAGCACGAACGCCGGATTCGA
>DATFWL010000493.1:0-7194 GCA_035259385.1 Vicinamibacterales bacterium
ACCCCGCCCCTCCAACCCTTCCGGCCGATCCAGCCCGTCCCGCCCTCCCAGCCCGTCCCGCGCCTCCAACCCATCCCGCCCCCGACTGTCGGCCCGAGCGATCGCCGCTCCGGCCAGAATCCAGAACGGAACCGCGACTTCTGGCGTGAGCAGCGGATGTCCCGCGAGCCACGTCATGATGAACACGGCGAGCCCCGCCATCCCACCGCGCAGCAGACCATCGCCCGAATCGACTCGAGCACCGCGCAGGAGGCGAGCCGCGCCCGCAGCAATCAACCACGTGAAGGCAGCCAGCCCGATCAGGCCCAGCTCTCCGCCGACTTGAAGGAAGTTGTTGTGCGCGTTCTCGCGGAAGAAGAACCAGTAGATGGACGAAGGCATGAAGCGGCCGGATTCCTCGATGTAGCGGCCGATGCCGACACCGAAGAGCGGTGCCGAGGCGATCATCCGCAGACCTGTCGTCAGGAACGCCGCGCGCGACTCGAACGACCGTTCGAGACTGCGGCCGGCGACCGCCCGCGGATCGAACCCGATCACCAGCGTCGTCGCGACAACGACCAGAGCCACGCCCGCGGCGATCGGCCACAGCCTCCGCTCGCGCCATTCCGTGCGCCTCGCCGCGAGCACCATGCCCAGCACGGTGACCAGGCAGATCAGGGCGGTCCGCGAACCGGTGAGCCACAACGCGACGAGCAGGACCCCGGCACCGAGCGCCCAGGCGCGGCGCCGTGGCAGCGGCAGACGCTGGCTCTCGTACAGCGCGAGCGCAACGAGGGCCGCCATCGCGAAGTACGATCCTGCGGCGTTGAGGTCCGCAACTTCGACGCTGATGCGGCTCGTGAACAGCCGCGCCGCCAGCGACCGCATCGAGTCTGCGCCGCGCAGCACGGGCACGAGCGCCACGACGCTCGCCACCGCGGCGATCACCGCTGCGACCGCGACCGTTTCGATGACGGACGCTGAGGACCTGCTGCGGCGCAGCCAGTGAGCGGCCAGGGCGAGCAGCAGTCCGCCTTCGAGGAGTTGCGCGGCAGCGCCAACGGTCGTCCATGGCTCGGGGCCGTTCACGAGGTAGTCGCGCGCCACGAAGGTGCCAAGGCTCGCAAGAAACAGACGATGACTGTCGAGCCCGACCTGGCTCACCGTCAGCACGACCGCGAGCGACGAGAGAACGACCGCCGCGAAGACGATCAGCGGAGGCGCCATCGACGGCGACGCTGGCCGTTTCTCTACGCGAGCGCGCCACCCGACGGCGATGAGAAGCCCCGAAAGCGTCGCGAGCGCGAGCGATTCGGTGTACTGGATCGGGGCGGCGCCAGCCATCCGAATGAGCCCGCCGCCAAACGGCGCGACGACGGCGAGCGCCGCCACACCGATCGCCGGCGCGACAAGGCTGAGCACCCATAGTACGGCGACCACGAGGCGCAGCAGTATCGGGACAATCGGAGAGACGAGGACGGAGGAGAGCGGAATCAGCAGGAGCGCGCCAGCCGCGGCTGCACTCGCGCGCCCGGCGACATGCCAGGCCGAGGGCACCCGTGCGATCGATTGACTACCGGCGTGTGTCAGATGCAGTGCGAGGTTCACAGTACGCCGCCGGCGCAGCGAGGTCAAGCCGTCGCGCTATCATGATCCATCCTCCATGAGCGACGGGTCGGCGCGGCGGAGCTTCCGCGGCGAACACGCGGTCGTCATCGCTGCGGCGATTCTGTTGACGGCGATCTTCACCTACCCGATCGCGGTCGAGCCCGGTCGCGTCGGCCGCATCGACAACGGCGACGGTCAACTGTCGATCTGGAACGTCGCCTGGGTCGCCCGCACGCTGCCAGTCGATCCGCTGCACGTGTTCGACGCGAACATCTTCTATCCGCAGCGCGGGACGCTCGTCTATTCGGAGAGCAACCTCGGCGCCGGCGCGCTCGCGATTCCCGTGTACTGGGCGACCCGCAACCCGTACGCGGCGCACAACTCGGTGGTCCTGCTCGCGTTCACGCTCGGGTTCCTGAGCACGTATCTGCTCGTCCGCCATCTGACCGCCGACTGGAGAGCGGCGGCGATCGCCGGCGTCTGGTTTGCCTTCAGCCCGATCATGTTCACGCGGCTCGCGCACATCCAGCTGCTGATGACCGCCGGGCTGCCGCTGACGATGCTGGCGATGCATCGCGTCGCAGAGCGACCCGGCGCGCTACGCGGGGCAGTGCTGGGCGTCGCGATGGCCGGGCAGGCGCTGTGCTGCGGCTACTACGGCGTCTTCACGATCCTGATGGTCGGCTTCGCGATCGTCGTCTTTGCGGCGACGCGTCGGCTGTGGACCAACGGCTCGTACTGGATCGCTGTGGCCACCGCCGGATGTGTGTCCGTCGCACTGGTGGCGCCGGCGTTCGCCCCGTACGCAGTGTTTCAGCAGACCACGGGGTTCCACCGCACGGTTGGCCAGGCCGTGCGCTTTTCCGCGAACTGGAGCGCGTATCTGGCGAGTCCCGCGTTCGCTCACGCGTGGTTGCTGCGGCACCTGCCGCGCTGGAACGACGTCCTCTTTCCCGGTGTCCTCGTCACGGTCTTCGGCGTCGCCGGAGCGATCGTCGGCAGCCGGGAGCGGAAAGGGGAACTGTCGCTGTTGTACGGCGGAATGGCGATTCTGGCAGGCTGGCTCTCGTTCGGCCCGAGTGCGGGCCTCTACTCGCTGCTCTATCGAGCGATGCCGTTGTTCGCCTGGCTCCGCGTCCCGAGCCGCTTCGGCCTCCTCGTCGTGTTCGCGCTGAGCGTGCTCGGCGGCATCGGCGTGTCGGTGCTGCTGCGCCGCACGTCGCGACCCGCGCTTGCCTTTGCCGTGCTCGCGTCCTGCGCCTGCGCGGAGTTGCTGACGCCGCTGAACATGCGCGAGGTCCCGAAAACCGAGCCGGTGTACACGACTCTCGAGGCGTTGCCGCCCGGCCCGGTGATCGAGATGCCGTACTTCTATCTCGAGTTCATGTTCCCGCGGCACACCTACTACATGCTGCAGTCGACCACGCACTGGATGCCGCTGGTCAACGGCTACAGCGACTTCATGCCGCCCGATTTCCTTGCCAACGTCATGACCCTTGCACCGTTTCCGAGCCGCGACTCGCTCAAGCTGCTCGGCAGCCGGCACGTGCGCTACGCCGTGTTTCACAAGTACTGGTACAACGACTCGAACTGGCACGATGTGACGGCGCGCTTGAAGGAATTCGAAGCGTACTTGCGGCCGCTCTACGCCGACGAAGGAACCCGGCTGTACGAGATCGTCGGAACGCCACCGTAGGGGAAATCCGAGGTTCTTCAAGTTCTAGAGTTCTAGCGTTCAAGGTTCTAGGTTCTACGGAACCGAGAATCCGGAACCTAGAACCTTGAACCCTAGAACGTTAGAACCCTAGAACCTCACCTTCGCCTCTGCTGGCAGAGTGTGATGGTGGCTGCGGTAGACGTATACGACCGCGCCGATCAGCGAGAAGAGCATGATCAGCGCCTGAGCAACCAGCGACAGGAGCAGCGCTGACTCGATCGGGTGGCCGATCTTGCTGAAGTAGAACGAGAAGGTCGCTTCGCGGACGCCGAAGCCGTTCACCGACACCGGCAGCATCTGCACGACGAACGAGACCGGCACGACGACCGCGAGATCGGCCAGGGTGATGTCGAGGTGCAGCGCGTACGAGACCGCGAAGTAGAACATCACCATCGTCGCCTGTACGAACACGGCGCCGCCGAAGCAGCCGGCCAGCGCGCCGGGTTGCGAGCGGAAGCGGGCCAGGGCACCGGTCAGCTTCTCGATCCGGTCGCCGACCCACTCCGGATGAAACACCGTGAGCGGCTGCAGCAGCCGCCCGAATCCGTCCGGCGCGAGGACGGCCGGCGCCGATGCGACAGCGCCGACGAGGAAGCCGGCCCACAACCAGACCGGCCAGATCGGCGCCGCCGCCGAGGGATGAATCCTGACGCCGGCCGACGCGCCGAGCGCCGCGACCAGCACGAGCGCCATCAGGCCGAGGCCGCGATCGACGAGCACGACCGTCGTGGCGAGCGTCTTCGACCCGGCGGCGCGCGCCGTGTCGCCAATCCTGATCACGTCGCCGCCGATGTTGCTCGGCAGGAAGTTGTTGAAGAACGCGGCGACCAGGAACGAGCCCATCAGCGTGCGCTGCGGCACGCGGACGCGTTGCGCGTTGAGCAGCAACTGCCATCGCCACACCGCCGCGACGACATTGACGGCGTAGACGAGCAGCGCGATCAGCAGCCACGGCACCGACGCGAGGCGCGCGGTCTGCCACAACCGGCGGACGTCGATCCTCGAAAACAGGAGAGCGAGGAGAACGATGCTGACCGAGAGCTTCAGCGCCAGCAGAGCGTAGCGGCGCGTCGGGGACGGTTCAGATGATTCCGCGGGCATTCGTTCGTCAGGGAGACTCGCCACTGTACCATCAATTCGTGAGAAAATCACCCGAACCGTGCGCATTCTGATGATCGCGCCGGAGCCGTTCTTCGAGCCGCGCGGCACGCCGTTCAGCGAGTTCCATCGCATTCGCGCGCTCACGGCCCTCGGCCATCAGGTCGATCTGGTCACGTATCCATTCGGGCAGCGCGTGTCGATGCCGGGGCTGCGCGTGTTCCGCAGCCCGCGGCCGCCGTTCGTGCGCCGCGTGAAGGTGGGGCCGTCGCTCGCGAAGATTCCGCTCGACGCGCTGCTCACCGTGAGCGTCATTCGCCGGGCGCTCGGCGAACGCTACGACGCGATTCATTCGCACGAGGAAGGCGGGCTCATCGGCGCGGTGCTCGCTGTGCTGTTACGGGTCCCACACCTCTACGATATGCACTCGAGCCTGCCGCAGCAGTTGACCAACTTCGCGTTCAGCCGCTCGCGCCTGATCACGCGCGCGTTCCACGCGATCGAACGCTTCATGATTCGGCGCTCGCGGGTGGTGATCGTCATCTGCCCGTCGCTCGAAGACACGGTGCGCAGCATCGAGCCGCAGGCCCGGACCGTCCTGATCGAGAACGCGCCTGGCTCGGCCGAGGAGCCGGCCAGGCCGGAGCAGGCGGCGGCGGTCCGGCGATCGCTCGGGGTTACCGAGACCACGCCAATCGTGCTCTACACCGGTACGTTCGAGGCGTACCAGGGTCTCGACCTGCTGTTCGACGCGATGACGGCGGTCCATCGCGCGCTGCCGGATGTACGGCTCGTGCTCGCAGGCGGACATCCGGATCAGATCGCGCGCGCGGCCGAGCGGGCACGCGCGGCAGGCATCGAGACGGCGACGATCTTCGCAGGCGAGCGGCCGGCGTCGGAGATCCCGGCGTATCTGTTGGCCGCGGACGTCCTCGTCTCGCCGCGATCGCGCGGCACGAACACACCGCTGAAGATCTATCAGTATCTGCGCTCGGGGAAGCCGATCGTCGCGACCCGTCTGTTGACCCACACGCAGGTGCTCGAAGATCACACCGCGTTTTTGACCGGCGCCACGCCGCAGGAATTCGCGGAGGGCATCCTGGCGGCGCTGACGGATCGGACACGCGCGTCGGAGGTTGGCCTCAATGCGCGCCGCCTCGCCGAGACGAAGTACAGTTATGAGGCGTACCTCGAACGTACCCGCGAGGCCTGCGCGGCGCTCGGGGGCGCCCTGGCGCCGGGCGCGGTCGTGAAGGACGTCGCGTGAGCCAGAGCGATCCGTCGAAGGAGCATTACAGCTACGCGGCCTACGCCGACCCGGCGATGGCGCAATCGTTCGACCGCAGGCGCTTCGGCGGACCGATTGGCGAGTACGTCGCCGGCACGCAGGCGCGCGTGCTGGCGAACATGGTCGGCCGGATCACGGACCGCTCGATTGTCGACGTCGGCACCGGTACCGGCCGGGCTGCGATCCTGATGGCGCGCGGCGGCGCGCGGGTGACCGCGCTCGACGCCTCCGAGCAGATGCTGGAGGTCGCGCGGCAGCGCGCCGCCGACGAGCGGCTGCAGATTCGATTTTTCCAGGGCGACGCACACGCGCTGCAGTTCGCCGACCGCGAGTTCGACGTCGCCATCTGCCTGCGGGTCCTCATGCATGCACCCGACTGGCAGACATGCCTCGCCGAGCTCTGCCGCGTCGCCGAGCGCCTGGTCATCTTCGATTATCCGGCCGCCATGAGCGCAGCGCTCCTCGAATCGATCTCCCGCAAGATGGTCCAGACCATGGGAGCACGGACCGAGGCGTACCGGGTGTTCTCGGACCGCTCGATCCGCCAGGCGCTCCAGCGATCGAGCTTCCGCGTGCGGTCGACGCATCGGCAGTTCGTCATGCCCATCCAGTTTCACAAGGCGATCGGGTCGCGCACCTTCACCATGTGGTCGGAGGACGTCCTCGATCGGATCGGCCTGCTGAAGCGGTTCGGATCGCCGGTCACGGTCGTCGCCGAGCGGTGCGGGCGCTAGTCACCGGCGCCACCGGATTCACGGGTGGCCACCTGGCACGGGCGCTGGCCGCTGCCGGCGACGCAGTCTCTGCGCTGGTTCGCACGGACAGCCCGGCCGCGGACGCCCTCACGGCCGCCGGTGTCGAGCGGGCGCGCGGCGATCTGCGCGATGAAACGGCGCTCGCCGCCGCGACGGCCGGCGTCGACGTCGTGTACAACATCGCCGCGTTGTACCGGCAGGCCGGCCTGGCCGACGAGTCCTATCGCGCGGTCAACGCGCAGGCGGTCCGCGGCCTCATCGAAGCCGCCGCCCGAAACGGCGTCCGGCGGGTCGTCCACTGCAGCACGGTCGGCGTTCACGGCGACGTCAAGCGTCCGCCGGCAAACGAGGAGGCGCCGCTGCGGCCAGGCGACGTCTACCAGCAGACGAAGCTCGAGGGCGAGCAGTTGGCGCGCGAGGCGGCGGCACGAAGCGGCATCGAGCTGACGATCGTCCGCCCGACCGGCATCTACGGTCCGGGCGATCGCCGCCTGTTGCGGCTGTTCCGCGGCGTCGCGCGCCGGCGATGGGTGACGCTCGGCTCCGGCGACATCTTCTATCACCTCACGTTCATCGACGATCTGATCGAGGGATTCCGGCTCTGCGGTACGCACCCGGCGGCGGCGAATCGGACCTACATCCTCGCCGGCAGCGAAGTGACGACGCTGAATCAGTTGATCGCGCTCGTGGCGGAAGCGGCCGGCGTTCCGACGCCTCGGCTGCATCTCCCGGTATGGCCGGTCTGGACG
>DATFWL010000494.1:0-6208 GCA_035259385.1 Vicinamibacterales bacterium
GGCCAGGTGAGCCGAGACGGGATCGGCATCTTCCTCAAGACCATCATTCCCGACGTCCTTCCGTGTCCGAACCACACCAGACATGAGTGGGCTCGTTGGGATGCGTACATCTACACGCTGGACCCCGACGCGCTCTTCGACGAGTTTCGCCAGCGGGGTGCGTCGTTCGTGAAGGAGTTGTCGTTCATAGACGAGGGCCTGTGGGGCTTCGAAGTCAGCGACGCCGACGGGTATGTGCTCGCCTTCTTTCGGCTGCGCGATCGCGTCACTTCTTGATCATGTGGACCAGGTCCTTCTCATTCTCCAGGCAGTAGTAGTCCAGCAGCTCGCTGTCGAGCACGAGCGGCTGCTTCAGCGTCACCGTCCACGGCGCCGTATAGGATGTCGGGTCATCGATCGTCATCTCGACTTCGAGCGTCCCGAAGGTCGGCCGGCGGATCCGCTCGGTGAGCCTTCCCGTTCCCGTCAGCGGGTTGCCGGAGGCGTCCAGCCACAGGTCGTCCTTGAAACCCGAGGTGCGCACGACCAGCGTGTCTCCCTCCCACACAGCCGTCGAGTAGCCGTTCCACGTCGGATTCTGATCGTCGGGAAGCCGGCGGCCGTCGGTGAAGATCTGGCGATACTGCATGTTTCGCTCGGTGAGGATGATGAGGCGATCGGACACCTGGTACAGCCGCTTGTAGTAGTCGTCGGTCCAGATTCTCGGCGCGCCGCGCGGCATGCAGCGGGCGTTCGGATCTTCGTTCTGTGCGGCCGTCCGCCGCCTGACCTCGTCGGCCACGCCAGGCTTGTAGGGCAAGCCGTCTTTCAGCGTTGCGGCGATGTTGATGAACTCGCGCGAGATCTGCAGATCGTTGCAGCGCGCGCCGCAATTCCAGCGGTTTTCCCAGCCCCACATCCCGCTCAGGTCGGGCTTTCCGTCAGCAGTGCGCGGCGCCGGCGCCGTCAGATTCGGCTTGCCATCGGCGGTACGAGGCACGCCCGGCGTTGGCTGATCGAGCCACTGGGCGTAACCGGCCGCGGGGAGCGCGCCGCACATCATCATCGCCGCACACAGAAGACGCCACCTGATTCGCATGACATCTCATCTCCGTGTTGTCCGTGGCGTCGGCGCGCTACTTCTTCCTGAATTCGAGCTGCGCACCGCCTTGAATGCTGTTCGTCGTGCCGGTGATTCTGGTGCCGTCGGCGGAGAGCTCGCCGGCATAGTTCCACGGCTGCGTGTTGGGGAACTCCCAGTCCAGCCGACGATCTTTGATCGTGAAGCGTTTGAGCGGCCTGTCGATCTTCTCTTCCTTCGGAAGTGTCGTGCCGATCAGTTTGCCGACGATGGCGCCGTCGGCGGTCTTCGTGAACTGGATCTCGATGTCGTAGTCGATCGTGGCGTAGCGCGGCCGTCCGACCCACGTCCCGGCGAGCGCGTTGGCAACATCCGGCGCGGCCTGCACAAGCGTCGCGGCTTCCGGTTTCGGATTCGCGCGCTCGAAGCGTGAGGTGGTGACGTAGTTCGGCACGATCACGTTCCCCTCGTGGCACGCGTATTCCCACCACTCGTATTTCGGGTCGTTGCGCATCGGATAGCGGACCGTGAACGGACGCGTCAGGATGACCGGATCCTCGGTCTTGATCTCGTAGAGCCACATCTCGTCGTTCAGGCGGGTGATCCGCTCCGTCGTCTTCATCTGGTCGCTTTGCGGGAAGCGGTTTCCCGCCGGCGACCCGACGACGGCGAGATTGATCATCGGCGCGAGGCCGCCCTTGTAATTGGTCGTTTCGACGACGAGCGTGTTGCCCTCCCAGCGGCCGCGCGAATCGCCCATGTACGATTTGTACGCCGACGGCAGTGGCGGCCGGCCATCCGTGAAGATGACGCGCGCGTCGTGGATCATCTCGAGGTCGAACACGACGACACCCGGTGCCTGCCAGATCCTGAACCCGCCGTTGTAGCGATACGGCATCATCGACGAGGGCATGCCGCGCGTGATGCACCGATCCCAGCTGTCGAAGTCGGTCGGCGAGTCGAAGGCGGGCGACTCGCCGGGCAGCGACCAGCCGCTGCGCATCTCGAGCGCGCGGCGCTTTCCCTCGGGGGTCAGCGCCGGCAGCAAGCCGTTCGGCGGGTCGACGATGAGCGTGGTCTGCCGCTGCGGCGTGCTCGGGTCGGTGACACCCGAGAGGAGCGCCCTGCCGTACTCGCCCTTCTCGATCGCCTGTCGACCGGGATCCCCGCGGCCGGAGGCGGCGGCGACGCGCTGCTTGAACTCGTCCTCGGTCCACCACGCTTTGTTCATGTCGCACGGCGGACCGCCGAAGCGGGTGGCGTTGGCACACCGTTCCAGCGGAATGCCGGCGGCCTGCATCATGTTCAGGTTCGCCTGGATGTCGGGTTCACCCCACGGCGTCTTCGGGTGGACCCAACCTTTCGGGGTCTCGATGAAGTGGTTGGCCTCGCTCGGCGGCCCGAGCATCGACTGGCCCTGCGGCGCCACGACGAACGCCGCCGCCGCCAACGCACCGAGCAGTGCCGCGCGCATGGTCCGCAGGATTCGGTGCATAGTCACCCCGTGCCGACGTAGTTTATCTTCATCCGGAGGAATCCTCATGGGCAGATTGGGGCGTCTTGTCGTGCTGGCGTCGAGCTTGTTCGCCGCCGCAGTGTTCGCCCAGACGAACGGCACGCGGGGCGCCGTGCCCTACACGAGCTGGACCGCCTACGGCGGCGGCGCGCATTCCTCGCAGTACTCGGCGCTCGACCAGATCAACACATCGAACGTGTCCCAGCTCGAGGTCGCCTGGACGTTCCCCGTCACCGGCGCCGTCATCTTCAACCCGCTCGTCGTCGACGACGTGATGTTCCTGCAGGCGTCGCCCAACACGCTGGCCGCCGTCGACGCCGCGACCGGCAAGGAGATCTGGCGCAGGCCGATGCAGGGACCGATCGGTGCGCGCGGGATGAACTATTGGGCGAGTCCCGATCGCTCGGACCGGCGGCTGCTGTTCATCGCCGGCGGCTACCTCACGGCCATCAACGCGCGGAACGGCGACGCGATTGCCGGCTTCGGCGACAACGGCCGTGTGGATCTGCGGATCGCGCTCGACCGGCAGGCAGCGGAGCCGCTCCACACGGGTAACCCGGGCCGCATCTTCGAGGACACGATGATCGTGTCGCTGCCGGCGCAGGGTGCGACTTACGACGCGACGCCTGCCGACGTGCAGGCCTATGACGTGCGCACGGGCAGGATTCAGTGGATCTTCCACAGCATTCCGCATCCCGGCGAGTTCGGGTACGACACCTGGCCGCCCGAGGCGTTCAAGAAATCCGGCGGCGTGCACAACTGGAGCGAGTTCAGCGTCGACGAGCGGCGGGGCATCGCGTTCATCAGCTTCGGCAGCCCGCGCTTCGATTTCTATGGCGGCGATCGTCCGGGCACGAATCTGTTTGGCAACTCCCTCGTGGCGCTCGACGCGCGCACCGGCAGGCGCATCTGGCACTACCAGCTGGTGCACCACGATCTCTGGGACTACGACCTGCCGCAGGCGCCAAAACTCCTGACGATTCGCCAGAGCGGCCGCACCATCGACGTCGTCGCGCAGGCGACGAAGCAGGGATTTCTGTTCGTCTTCGAGCGCGAGACCGGACGCCCGATCTGGCCGATCGAGGAGCGGCCGGTGCCGCAGTCCGACGTGCCGGGAGAGCACGCGTCGCCGACGCAGCCGTTCCCGACGAAGCCGGCGCCGTTCGCCCGCCAGACGTTCACAGAGAAGGACATCAACCCGTATCTGCCGGCGGCGGACCGGGAAGCGCTGGCGCAGCGCGTGAAGTTCCTTCGCAACGAAGGTCTGTTCACGCCGCCAAGCTTCGAGGGCAGCATCTCCATGCCGGGGCACAATGGCGGAGCGAACTTCGCGACCTCCGCAGTCGATCCCGCTCGCGGCGAGATGTATGTGGTGGCCAAGGCGCTCCCGACGGTCGATCGACTGACGCTGCCAGGTCAGGCGGGACGCGGCGGCGTGGCGGGCCCGATCGTGACGCCGGAGCAGAAGGCTCAGCTGATCGCCCAGGCCAGGGAACTGCTCGCGCAAGGCGGGCCGCCGCGGCTCCCCTCGCCGTACGAGTTCATGAATCAGAACAGCATCGGCATGAGCGCCGCCGGCCCTCCCTGGTCGGAGATGACCGCGTACGATCTCAACACGGGAGAGATCAGATGGCGGATCACGACGGGCACCGTTCTCGCCCCGCCGGAGCTTGGGATTCCGCCGAACACTGGCTCGCACTTCCCGCGCAGTGGTCCGCTCGTGACGGCCGGCGGCCTGGTCTTCTTCGCGACCGGGTCAGACCGCCGCTTCCGCGCCTACGATCGCGACAACGGCCGCGAAGTGTGGTCCACGGAGCTGCCGGCGACGTCGGAAGGGATGCCTGCGACGTATGCGATCAACGGGCGGCAATTCATCGTGGTTCCGGCCGCTGCCGGTGTCGGTCTGTTCGCCGCGCGCTTTGGCGGGACAGGCCCCGCAGCCGCGGGTCGCGGCGGGCGCGGCGGAGCCGGTGGACCTCCGGGGCAGTACGTCGCGTTCGCGTTGAGACATTGACTTCGCTGTGACCTCTTTGATAGAAGCCACGCCGACGTTTACGACGATCAAAGTACGGGAGTCGCAGGCCCATGCGTAACCGGTTGACCGACGCATTGATCGCGGTCGTGCTGGGAGGTGCCGTGACGCTGCCCATTTCGGCGCAGCAGCCAGCTCGCCAGGGCGGCGCGGCAACGCCGGCGCCCGGTCGGGGACGGGCGTCAACCGCCCGACCGGATCGAATCGCCGGCCATCCCAACCTGAATGGCATCTGGCAGGCAATCAACAATGCCAACTGGAACCTCGAGGGTCACTCAGCCTTGCCGACCGCGTTCCCGCAGCTCGGCGCTCTCTTCGCGGTCCCGGCGGGACAGAGCGTCATCGTCGACAACAACGGGACGATCCCATACACGCCCGAGGGCTTGAAGAAGCGGCAGGAAAACCAGGCCGGATGGCCCAAGTCGGATCCGGAAGCCAAGTGCTACATGGCGGGGCTCCCTCGGGCGACCTATATGCCGTACCCGCTTCAGATCGTCCAGGGAGAGAAAGACATCCTCTTCGTTTACGAGTACGCCGGCGCCAATCGCACCGTCCACATGAGCAACCACACCGAGTCTCCCGTGGACAGCTGGATGGGATGGTCGAACGGCACGTGGGATGGCGACACCCTCGTGATCGAGGTCAAGGGCTTCAACGATCTGTCGTGGTTCGACCGGGCCGGCAATCATCACAGCGATGCGCTCACCGTCACGGAGCGCTACGCTCTGGGGCCCGGCGGGAACTATCTCAACTACGAGGCGCGGATCGAGGATCCAAAGACCTTCACGCGGCCATGGACGATCCGGATGCCGCTGTACCGCCGTCTGGAGACCAATGTCCAGCTGCTCCAATACAATTGCGTCGAGTTCGCGGAGGAGCTGCTGTACGGCGACCTGAAACGGAAGCCTTCGAAGTAGAATCCGTTTCTACGCAGGAGGGAGAGCCGGTGCATACGAAATTGTTCCGCCTTGTCGCCGGTGCTGCGCTGCTGCTTGCGGCGGCCGTCCCGGGCCTTGCGCATCACTCGTTCGCGGCCGAGTTCGACGTCAACAAGCCTGTCACGATCAAGGGCACGGTCGTGAAGATGGAATGGCAAAACCCGCACACCTGGATCCACATCGAGGTGAAGAATCCGGACGGGAACGTCGAACAATGGGCGGTCGAGGGCGGCGCGCCGAACGCGCTGCTGCGCCGCGGGTGGACCAAGAACTCGGTGCCCGTCGGCGTCCAGATCGTCGTCGAAGGATTCCAGGCGAAGGACGGAACGTTCCGCGCGAACGGCCGTGACATCACCTTCCCGGACGGGAAGAAGCTGTTCATCGGCTCGGAGGGCGCCGGCGCGCCGGACGAGAAGCCGGGCCGCGGCAGGGAAGGCAGATGAATCGCAGACCCGCTTCGCGTACGTAATCCTCGACACTCCGAATTCCACCAAGCCGACGTGGCGCAGGTTCGTCGCGTTCGCATGATCACGTCGTTCAGACACTCGCGAATCGACTCGATCAGGCGCTCGCGTGATGAATCGACGGGCCTGTCACGCCGCGCGCTGCTCGGCGCCGGCGCCGCCGCTGCGATCGGAGCCGCGCTTGGCGGAGCCTTCCCG
>DATFWL010000495.1:0-7622 GCA_035259385.1 Vicinamibacterales bacterium
GCGCGCATCCGCACCTGCAGTCGTTACTCGTGCAAGCCGCCTGGCGGGTGTCGCGCGCGTCGGATCCCCGCACGGAGCATTTCCGGACGTGGACGCAGGCAATTGCTCGCCGGCGCGGAAGGAAGGTGGCCATGGTAGCCCTCGCGCGTCGCCTCGCCCGCACCTTATTCGCGATGTGGCGCGACCAGACGGACTACCAACTGGAACGCGTTCGAACGAGACGTACGACGCGCGACACGGCAGGGACGATCGACGCGAGTACGAGCGCCTCGGCGTAGTTTTTCGGTGAGGTCGTCAAGCTGGAGGAGCCAGCGCGCACTGATGTCTGGCCGCACGTGAGAGCCGTGCTCAAGAGGGCGCTGCTCCTCCTTCGGATCCTCCCGTGCGCCGGTACATGACGTACCACGATGAGCGCGACTAAAAGGGTGAGTCACCTCGCTGAACGGGGTCAGCGAGGAGAAATCTGCTTGGCGACACCGTCCGGTTATGACCCGTTCGCGCGCGCACCCCTTGGCTGGCTGAAGGGGCTGCACGCGCTCACTGGACGTGTGCCCGAAAAGGAGATCGCTCTCTCGACGATCGTGGGTAACTTGACAGGCCGCTTCATAAAAAAACACCAGTGGCTCTTTCTCCACTCGTTGGATGGTGTGTCCACGATCCGCCGATTAGTCGCGTTCTACGTCCAGGAATACAACCACGTGCTTCCACATTCGGCGTTTCGCGGGCAGACGCCTGACGAGATGTACTTTGGAACAGGAGACGCGGTGCCGGCAGACCTGATGTCACGTGCGACCGCCGCACGCCGGACTCGTGCTGAAGCCAACCGATCGGCGGCGTGCGAGAGATGTCCGTCGGTCGACGCGGCTGCGTGACAGCGAGTCCTGACCGTCGTTCCGACCGTCAGGCCCACGGGCCCCTGCGTCGGGAAAAGAAGTCGGGAAGAACCCGGACCGCACGTCGCACCAGCGAGATGGGCGGAACCCTGTTCGGATATGAGGGATGCCGCCCGTTGGCAATCACCGCGCTGGCCTGAATGGCGAGAACTCGCGCGCGAAAGTGCAGAATGTGGGTGGAGATAACTGGGCGAGACCCGAAGCCCGAGCTTCACCCGCACTTCCGAGGCTATCCGTTCCTCGCGCCACGTGCGATTCGCCGCCGCCATGTCCGCGATCAACTGCCGCAGTTCCGCCGGCAATTGTGGTCGGCCACCGCGCGACGATTTCCACCGCCAAAACAGCCGGAAGCCTTTTCGATGCCATCGCATGAGCGTGTCAGGCTTCACGACGGTGAGGACGCGACGCCAGTCGATCAGCGGCGACAGCGCACTGAGTGCGATGCGGGTCGCGACATCGGGCCGCCGCGGCTTGACCTGGCGCTCGACGTACAACGCCAACTGCTTGCGCAGAAACAGATTCTCGGCGGCGAGGTGGAGTGCGGCCGCAACATCAACGCCACGAATCGGGTGCGTCGCCAGCGACGCGCGCGATCGTGTGCACGTCGAGCGGAAAAGACTTTGCCATGCTGGGGGATGTTACCGCTGCCCCGCTCGTCCCAGATTGCTCGTCGCCGCGAGAACACCCTGCACGGTCCGTGTTCGGCCGCGCCCGCGGGAGCCGAGAATTCAGCCAAATTCGTTCGGATCCACTTCTTGCGGACCACAGGCGTCGGGAACTCTCGATCAGCGGTCGGACGATTCGGCGATCAGCCGCTTGTACACTTCGCGCGCGTGCTCGTACGCCGCGCGTGCGTCGCGCTGCTCGGACGGCCTGATCGCGGGCGCCTTCTGCGTCCAGCACTGGTTCACCGCGGCCAGACACCATTCCGCGCTCCGGCGCGATGCGCGGATCGGCTTCTCGCCGACGATCGCAAACACCGGATTCGTGTGCGAGGAGGGAAGAACGCGAGCGGCGATCCAGCTGCTCGTGTCGATGGCGACGTCGAACGCGACGTCGCGGAGCTGTCCGTCGGCCGGCACGTGTCTGGTGGCGGCGACGGCACCGTTGACGATGAGCTCCACCGGCACCTCGCGCGTCGTCCCGATGCGCGCGCGCTCGATGTCCCAGTACGGCGGCCGGTCGAGCGGCCGGCTCCGTATCGACTCGCTCGGCAGCGGATCGAGGTAGGCCGCCACGCGCAGCCGCACTGCGACCGTTCGCGCAGCGCTCAACTTGACTTCGCTGCCGCCGCGCCCGGACAAGACGCCGTCCACCGTGAAGTCGAGGAGATGGCTCTTACCGTCGGAGACGTAGCTGCGTCCGGTCCGAAGGCCATCCAGCCATGCCGGGTACGTCAGCGCGCCGTCGATCCGCGCGTACGTGCGGCCGATGCCGACGCGGCCGTCATAAATGCAGGGAAAATCCGTCTCGCCCGCGATGCGCGTTCGAAACCCGACGTTCAGCGTGTGATACCAGATGCTCAGCTCCGCCACGCTCGGCGTATCAATCGTCGAGATGAAGTCGACGCTGTTCGGGTGCGTCACGTCCACGATGAACTCGTTGGCGCCGATCCCGTCGAACGCGGGCATCTCGAAGCTCGGGACGTCGCGATCCTGTACCTGAAGGCCCCAGCCCGAATGCGCGAACCCGACCACCGCACCTTGTGACTTGCCCCACTTGAGAATCGGCAGGTCCCATGACGGCCAGTCCTCGATGCGGTGCGTCTTCGGATAGTCCTGGTCTTTCAGTCCGAGCAGCACCAGATGGCCCGCGTGGCTCGACGGGAAGCCCGACACCTCGAGGTCGTAATGCATCCGGCGATCGGTTTTGGAGAGCGGATTGTCCTCTCCTGAGAAGAATTGCTTCTGGTAGTAGTAGCAGGGTCCCCACGTCAGCACCGATCCGATGTTGAGCGACTCGCCGAGGATCTGACGCATCATGTCTTCCGGCAGCACGCCTTCAGTCGGGTTCTGGTAGTGCGAGCAGCCGGCGGCGTGGATGTGGTGGTCGCCGGAAAACCAGCCGAGCCGCGGCGGATCGATCCACCGTTCGAGCGCGATCGCGAGCTCGCGCGGACCGCCGGCGTCGACGCGCAGCTCCTTCGTCTGCGTGACGTACTCCGGTCCGCCGCTCGTCGTCACCGTGTACGTCCCGTCGGGGAGGCGGAGCACTTCGCCGTCGGATCGGTACACCTGCGGCTGGAACGGAAAATCGGGCGCGAGGCGTTTCGACTGGTTCGGATAGATGCGGCCGAAGCGGTCTCGAACCAGCAGCGAAGCGACCGCCGGGTTGCCACGCTCGTCGCGCACGCGAAGCGGCAGCAGCCGCGCCGGCACGGCGGTGAAGAGGATCGCGACGTCGTTCCGGTATCCGACATCCTGCGTGCCCTGTCCCACGTTGAAGGCGATTTGCGCGGATCGATGGCCGCTGTCGCGGCTGAAGATCTCGAGGATCACGTACTCGACCGCGAGACCCGAGAGCCGCGGCGGAGCTGGCTGCCGGTTGTAGAGCGAGAACGTCGCCCATCGTTCGCGGACGTCGCGCGTGGTCAACGTGCGCGCGGGCTCCGGCGAGCCGTTGGACCGCAGGAATACGTCGCCGCTGTTCGGGCTCTCGACGCGCAGCGGCGCGGTCACGCCGGCTTCGTTCAGCACCTTCACGAGAAACACTCGCGTGCCGCCTTCGACCAGCTCCGGCGCCGCGGGCCCCTGCTCGACGCTCACGCGGCTCTCGGGGTTGATGCGCACCACGGCGAGCGCGTACTTGTCGAGCGCAGTCTGGATCTGGCGGACGCCTTCTTCCTCCTCGTTCACGGCCAGGGCGTCGTCGATCAGCTGCTGATCGAGACGCGCGAGCGGTTGTCCCAGATAGGCGAGCGTCGTCTGGAGACGACGCGCCTGCTGCGCGAGCGGCTGAAGCGCGACCGGTGGTTGCGGCACGCGGATGACCTGCTCCGCACCGAAAGGTGCCGGGCAGAGGACAAAGATGCCGAGGCAGATGGCCGCGTATCTTGCACCCGAGTGAGCCATACCGCACCTCGCGGCGAAGCCTACCACGCGCAGCAGGCGATTCGACGTCTTCCAGAAGCGCTGGCGGCGCCGGACGTGCGGGCGCGTATACTGGCGTCGCACGGACAGACGATCGCGCCGGCAACCGCCCGGGGACTGACGATGACGAGAATCTGGCTGCTCGCAACCGTCCTGGGTTTGTGTCCAAGGCCCGCATCGGCACAGTCGATCGACGAGCTCGTCAACGACGGCAGGAACCCCGAGAACGTGCTGACCCAGAGCATGGGCTATGACCGAAAGAGCTACAGCCCGCTCAAGCAAATCAATACATCCAACATCAGCCGCCTGGTGCCCATCTGGAACGCGAGCCTGATGAACGACATGGGTGAATTGGCCGCGCCGACGATTTACGACGGCGTCATGTACGCGATCAACGGCAAGTGGACGTTTGCCATCGATGTTGAAACCGGCAGACAAATCTGGCGCACCGCCGTCGAGATCCAGCCGGGGGCGCAGCGCGCGGCGATAACCCGGGGCGCGGCGACGATCTATGACGGCAAACTCTTTCGCGTGACGAACGACAATCATGTCCTCGCGCTCGACATGAAGACCGGCAAAGAGCTGTGGAACGCGAAGTTCGCCGATGCGAAGGAAGGCTACTACGCCACCGGCGCACCGATCGTTGCCGCCGGTGTGCTGATTTCAGGAATGGCCGGCGGCGAGTCGACAACGCGCGGTTTCCTCGACGGCTGGGATCCCGACACGGGCAGGAAACTCTGGAGGAGATATACCATTCCAGCCCCGGGCGAGCCTGGCTCGGAAACGTGGCCCGGCCACAGCGACGCGTGGATGCACGGCGGAGGACCGACGTGGCGGTCAGGGTCGTACGATCCGCAACTCGACCTCGTTTACTGGGGTACGGGGAATGCGGAGCCGTACGATCCGAGGCCGCGCGGCGGGCTCGACAGCTTGTTCACGTCCAGCGTGCTCGCGATCCGGCCGAAGACCGGTGAAATCGCGTGTCACTTCCAGTACACACCCAATGACGTGTACGACGTGGACGGCACCGATGAGAACGTCCTCGCCGATCTCCTGATTGGTGGCCGGGTTCGCAAGGTGATGATTCAAGCCAACAAGAACGGCTTCATGTACGTGCTCGACCGCACGAATTGTTCGCTGATCGCGGCGAACCCGTACGTCAAGGTCAATTGGGCATCGCACATCGATCTGAGCACCGGCCGGCCGGTGTTGACGGATGTGTACAAACGTTTTCTGGCGGGAGAGGAAGTAGAAATCTGGCCGTCGAGAGGGACGAACGCCGTGCCCATCGCGTTCGACCCGAACACAGGGCTCGTGTACGCGAGCACGTGGCACGTGCCACGAATTCAGAAGCTCAGCGCGCCAAAACCGGAAGTCCTTGGCGGAAATTCCACCGGCATCGCCGGCAGGATTCCGCCGGTCCAGCCGGGTGACGTGCTCGGACATTTCGTGGCGATCAATCCGTTGACGGGCGAAAAGAAATGGGAGGTTCCGCTGACGGATTTCCCGGGGTCGGCAGGCATGCTGGCAACGGGCGGCGGGCTCGTATTCACGGGTAAATTGACCGGCGAGTTCGTCGCGCTCGAGCAGGCGACCGGCAAAACGCTGTGGCAATTCAAGACTGGTTCGAGCATCAATTCCACGGCAATCACATACACGCACAACGGACGGCAATACGTGACCATCGCGTCAGGGCGCGGTGGAACTCTTGCCAGCCGCTATACCGCCGATAAGGTGCCCACCGGCGGATCGGTGTGGACGTTTGCGTTGATGCCCGAATAGGGCTGACGTCCCCTCCGTCATCCGCACGGATACTTGTCCGCACCGGAGGAGGGCCCATGAGATCGATTGTTGTGAGTGCGGCCGCCCTGGTCCTGTAGGTCCTGAAGCTGCGGCGACGTGTCCGGAAGCTCTCGGCGCTGCTCCGGCTCGCCTTGGCCTTGCTCCGAACCTCAGGGTTTCGTCTCACCGGAGAGCGCTTACCAGACGGACGCACCAAGACGCGGATCCTGCGCGCCGTGGATCGGGCCCGCGAGCATCCCCCCATTGAGATCGATCCTGCGGTTCCTCCGTCTGTCGCCAAGTCGGTTCGATGCCTGGCACCGGCGGGCAAAGCGTGTGTTCGCTCGACGATCGGTCCTCCTGTCCTCGCACATCGCCGTCTCGACTGACACCCCTCGAGGTCCGGGCGATCGAGGACATGGTTACCTCACCCGATTATCGTCACGCCCGACCGGCACGCTCGCCGCGTTGCCCAGCGACTCGGCAAGGTCTGGGCCTCACCCTCAACCTGGTACCGGCTCGTCCAGCAAAAAGGCTGGCGCTGGCCCCGGCTGCGCGTGCATCCCGTGGTGAGCGAAAACTCGGCCAGTGGTCCTACGCGGCCTCGCGATGGTAGGACTTGAGCAGGCCGCCGAGTCGCTCACGACACTCCACGTGGCCAGTCCCGATTACCGCCGTCTGTGGCGTGAGGAGTTCGTTCTTCAGGGACTGGTGCGGCCGTTCTTCATGATAATGGCGGACAAATTCTCGGACGGCCGCTTGGAGATGCCTTTCACCGAGCAGCACCATGCGGTGCAAGCACTCGGACTTCGCCGAGCCGACAAACCGTTCGGCAAATGCGTTCAAATTGGGACTCCACGCAGGCAGGACGAGGGGCTTGACGCCGCTGTCTCGTAGCAGTCGCCGAAAGATCGCGGTGTACAGCGGGTCGCGATCGAGGATGATGTGCGACATCCCGCGCAGGAAGCCGTCGCCGGCGGCGGTCACGTTCCGAGCGATCTGCATCATCCAGGTCTCGTCCGGCTGACAGG
Organism: Vicinamibacterales bacterium; assembly: GCA_035259385.1. Taxonomy (GTDB): domain Bacteria; phylum Acidobacteriota; class Vicinamibacteria; order Vicinamibacterales; family CAVVIG01; genus QHWK01. The sequence goes on from DATFWL010000495.1 coordinate 6,796, forward strand.
TCATGCCGGCGATTTCCACCGTACGCGTCTTGAGCTTCATGACAAACAAGACGACATAGCGGACCAGCCCCCGAAGCGTCAGAACCTCGACGGTGAAGAAATCGGCAGCTGCGAGCCCGTCCCAATGCGCCGCGAGGAACGTCTTCCATGGCATCTTCGCGCCGCGCCGCGGTGCCGGCTCGATGCCGTGATCCTTGAGGATCCCTTTGATCGTGTTGCGGGCGATAGGCGCAAGGCGGCGCCGACCGAGAACTTTGCCTTTCACGGCGAGGCGCCGTCGCTGATCGTCGGTGAGGAGCAGCCGGCGGGACCCGTGCGCCACTCGGAGGACCCTGTTCTCCTCGAGCAGGTAGTCAATGACCGCCTGTTGCTGTCGATTGACCCAGCCGGCGATGACCAGCACGAGAAAGGCGAGCGGCGGCGGCAGCGAGTCCACGGCGCAAGCGTGCCCGAGAGATCGCTCCGGATCGAGGCGCGGCCGATTCGCGATCATGCGCCATCAGAGGTTGGGCCGAGTTCTGGAGCGAGAAGCCTTCTCTGCGTTTGCATCGACTCCGCCGATTATCGGGCGATCCCGCCTCGGCCGAGTTTTCGCACACGACGGGGACGGCGAGAGGTTGCGACACAGCATTTTCGAGCCGCGCTGTCGCTGGCACGTAACCCTGCGGAGGGTCAGTTCTTCAACGAGCGCCTTCTCGCGTGTGTATCCGAAGACGGCGGGTGACCGAAGATCGACCGGACGTGGCTCGATTCGCACCGACGTTGGTGCGCGCGAGCGATCCCGCACTGACGCACGAATTAGGTAAATCTGTGGAGGTCCATTCCGG
>DATFWL010000496.1:0-3826 GCA_035259385.1 Vicinamibacterales bacterium
GCCGCGGTCCTGCCGGCACCGACCCTCGCGGCAGGCCAGATTGCTGGCACGGTAACTGGCTCGATCGTCGGTACGGTCAGGGACGTGACTGGTGCGATCCTTCCCGCCGTCGGGATCGCAATCGTCGGTGATCCGCTCATGGAGTCGCGAAGGACCTCTACCAACGCCGGCGGAGAGTATCATATCGCCGCTCTGCCGCCGGGCAATTACACGCTGTCATTCTCGCTGCCAGGCTTCACGACAGGCGAGCAGCAAGTCCGCGTCGGTCTCGGGTTCACTGCGACGGTTGATGTCACTCTGACGGTCGCGCCGCAGCGGCAGGAGATCGTGGTCACCCGCCGCCGCAGTGCCCTCGACCGCCACTCGGCTGCCATCGCCGAAACGTTCGACTCGCGACAGCTTGCCGATCTGCCGAGCTCGCGCAGCGTGAGCGGGATGCTCACCACCGCTCAGGCGGTGTATTTGCCGAATATCGAAGTCGGCGGCAGCAGCGGGGCGTTGGACGGAACGTATCGCGCGTACGGCATGAGCGGTTCACCGCGTCATACCATCGAAGGTATCGTGGTGACAGGTCTCTTCGGCGCCGGCTTTACGCTCGACTACGGCTCGATCGAGGAGGCGTCGGTGCTCACCGCGGCGCACGGCGCCGAGTGGCCTACCGGCGGCGTTCATACCCAGTTCGTAACCAAGTCGGGCGCGAATCAGTATCGCGGCACGCTCTTCGCCGGATTCGAACACCATCGCTGGCAGTCGTTCAACGTCGATGACGATCAGATCGATCGAGTCGCGCCGAGCGGCGGCGGGCTCTCGGCACGAGACGCCAATCGGCTGTGGCATTATCACGACGTCAACGCAGATGCGGGCGGATTCATCGTCAAGGATCGCCTGTGGTGGTACTCGTCCATCCGTACGCAGGAGGTGTCCTCGCGGCTGGTGAATTTTCCCGTCGTGCCGCATCAGACGGAGTTGACCGATGTCGGCGGCAAAGGCACCTACCGGGTCGCCAGCGGCAACACGCTCATTGCGTACGGACAGCGCGGGCAGAATCATCAGCCGTATGGCCTCGATCCGTTCGGTCCCGCCGGCAGTGGTCTCGTCGCCGGGACCGCCATCAACGAGTCCATCGACTCGACGTCTGATCAGCGCAACGCCGGGTGGGTCTGGAAGGGAGAATGGGACTCGATTGTCAACGACGCAGTGCTCGTCGAACTACGGGCTGGACAGTTTGGCTGGGAACAGGATTGGAGCGCGCGCAGCACGTCTCCGCGCTTCGAAGACATCGAAACACTGCTCGTCAGCGGCGGCAATCGCGACTGGCACAGCAGCGCGCGCCGGAACCAGATGTTTGGAACGCTCAGCTACTTCAAGGACGGCTGGTTCGGGAATCACCATCTCAAGGTCGGCGGCGAAGCCATTCGGTTTCTCGTTGGTGACACGTTCACTGGATACCCCGGAAACGTTCTGCACGTGCTGCGAAGCGGGCGCCCCTCCTCCGTGGTGCTCTTCGACACGCCATCGCAGTCAGAGATGGGCGTGTGGACGTACGCGGCGTATGCGGGGGACTCGTGGCGGCTGAAAAATCGTCTGACGTTCAACCTCGGCGTGCGATTCGATCGATACCGCCTGTTCCTGCCGGCACAGGAACACCCGGCGGGCAGTCCAACGGCGCAGCAGTTCGCTGCTGTTGACAACTTGATCGATTGGAACACGATCGTGCCGCGCATCGCGGCGGTCTATGACCTGACCGGTGAAGGCCGCACGCTTGCGAAGGTGGCGTTCTCGCGGTACCACGTCGCGCCGAACGCCAGCACGGCCGGCAACGCGAATCCCAACCCGAGCACATGGTGGACGCAGTACGAGTGGACGGATGCCAACGGCAGCGGTGTGTGGGAGCCCGGGGAGCAAGGTCGCCAACAGCGCCGGCGTGGCGGCACTGCGGTCGAATCGCTGGACCCTGGCCTGCGACTGCCGGTCCAGGATGAAGCCGGCGCGTGGATCGAACACGAGCTGGTTGCCGGCGTCGGCCTTCGAACCGGCGCGATCTGGCGCCACGAAGGTCGCCAGTTCACACGTCAGAATCTCAATCAACCATTCGAAGCGTTCACCGTTCCCGTGACGGTTCGCGATCCCGGTCCCGATGGTGCAACGGGTACTGCCGATGATGGGCCGACTCTGGTCGCCTACGATCTGCGACCGGAGTTCGTCGGTCTGCCGGCGGTAAACATTGAGCGCAACGTCCCCGGCTCCAGCAGCGAGTACTGGACGTGGGAGGTTTCAGCCACCCGGCGAGCACAAGGGCGATGGTCGCTGGGAGCCGGATTCACCTACACGTGGAACCGCGATCAGGCGTCTGGTTATTCGGGGCAACCGGTCCGGAACAGCTCCTATCCGTTGACGCCGAACGATCTCATCAACGCCGGCGCCGGCGGCCGATTCGAGTTCACGACCTGGACGGCCAAGGTGCACGGCACCTACGAGGCGCCGTGGGGAGTTCGCCTCACGCCATTACTGCGTCATCAATCGGGGCAGCCATTCGGACGCACTTTTACCACTGGTGCGACCGAACTCCGTTACGCGACGGTCACGATCCTGGCGGAGCCGGTTGGCACCCGACGGATGCGCAACATCACGCTCCTCGATATGCGCGCGGAAAAAGACGTGCGGCTGAATCAGAGACACCGGCTCGCCGGGTTTATCGACGTGTTCAATTGCTTCAACGCGAATCCGGAAGAGAACATGGTCTGGTCGTCAGGGCCGTCGTTCCTTCGACCGCTGAGCATCGTCTCTCCGCGGATTGCCATGCTTGGACTGAAATTCGACTGGTAAGAGCCCCTTAGCGAAGATTGAGCCTCTTTCGCAGGGCATCGAGTCTCGGGTCGCCACGCAGCAGCCGCATCTCAGGGCACACCAGCGTAAATGCAACGCGATGCGGGACAAGGTCGACCGCCCTGTTCAGCGCCGCGAAGGTGCGGTTCTTGTCGCCGAGGGCGGCGTAGATGAGGGCCTGTCGATACGGATGCTCATTCTTGTGGGCCGCGATCAGGCGGTCTACGTCTTTCCGACGTCCGGCCATCACGTACGCGGGCGTCAACCAGCGCTCCCACCCGAGACCGGGCCGAGGTTCGTTGGCCGGACGATCGCGAAGGTTTTCCCAGACGGCGATGGCGTCGACGGGCCTGCCAGCAAACGTCAGCGCGCGGGCGAGCACTTGATTCGCGTTCGGGTAATCCGGATCAGCGGCAAGTATCTGGCGCCAGTTGGCGATCGCCTCGTCGTAGTGCCCGGCGACGAACTGCGCCGTCGCAAGCGACCGACGCACCTGAAGCGAGAATGGGTCGCTGATCATTGCTGCAGAGAGAAGCTGCAGTGCCTTTTCGGTCTGCCCTGTTTCCATCAGTGAATGCGAATAGCTCACCGGAATCTGCGGGAGGTTCGGATTCAGCTCGATGGCGCGTTCGAATGACTTCGCTGCGTTCTCCCACTCGAGCTCGCGCGCATAGGTGACCCCGATTGCCGCGTGCGCTTCGGCGAGCAGAGGATCGAGTTCGAGCGCCCTGATCGCGGCCTGGCGCATACCCGTCAATCCTTCTTCGAGCGACATGCTGGCGTCGCCAATCGTCGACCATGACATGGCGGCGTAGGCATCCGCCAGGCCCGCATGCGCCGGCGCAAACGACGGATCGCGAGCGATCACCTGCTCGAACAGCCTGATCGCTTCAACGTTGCTTGGGCCGTTGAGCACAACCAGCGTCCGTGCCCGGAGATACAGCTGATATGCCTCCACGTCGGTCTGATAACGGCGCTGTCCTTTCCCAAGGGTCAATCG
>DATFWL010000497.1:0-7474 GCA_035259385.1 Vicinamibacterales bacterium
CGATCGCCATCGAGGTAGCAGATCGCGGACGACGTGGCAACGGTGTCTTCGAGACCCGCTTTGGGCTTCGTGGCCGTGGTCATGATGCGTCGATCATACTCCCGCGGCCCGGCGCGCCGGAGCGGCCGACGGCTTGTAGACCGCGCCGATCGCCGTTCCAATCAGCGTCCACTCGACGAGCGCGGCGCCTGCCATCGCGATCGCGTGCTGGCGATCGATGTTGAGCGTCGCGTAGTTCACGCCGACGAACGCCGCCGCGACGAAGACGCCCAGCAGCAGGCCGAAGCGCGCGCCTTCCGCGATCCCGTTCCCGCCCTCGTAGCCCTTCGCATAGATGTAGGCGGCGACCAGCAAGCCGACCAGAAGGCCCACGAACATGCCTGGCAGGTAGGCGGCGCCTGCCTCGCCGGTCCGGTACACCCCCGGAAACCTGGCGAACGCGTTCGCGAGCAGGACGCCGTAGACGAGGTACCCGTAGATCGAGTCGACGACGGTCGCGGCAACCGCGGCGAGAACGAGGCGTCGGTAGTTCATGCGCAGGTCCTCCTGCGCGGGAGTCTAATGAATTCTGGTCGAGGCGGGAACGGTCGTTTCGATTGGCGCCGGCGGCATCGGCGTGCCCTGCGGTCCGTGCTGCGCGTAGCGCAGGAACATCTGCCCCCACTCGGTCGTTTCGCACCAGCGCTCGAAGACACGCCGATCGACGAGCGGCCATCGATAGAAGTCGTGATACACGTCGCTGGCGAGGATGAACCCGTTGACCAGCGGCGTGTGGAAGAACAGCTTCTGAAACTTCTTCAGCGGCCCGAACCAGATCAGATCGCCGCCGCCGATGCGCACCAGGTTCTTGCCGACCTGGAAGCGCCAGTTCTCGTTCGCCGCCTCCACGTCGCCGACGATCTCGATCGCGCGCGGGTCCCCGACGCCGAGGCCGTCCTCGTGTGCGAGCCGGATGTAGTCGAGCGACATCGGATCGAAGCCCATCATCTTCGCCGAGACCGCGTCGATCGCCACCTGGTCGGCTGACGCGAGCATCACGTTCTTCACCACCGGATACATGGTCCGCGGACCGGGACCGTTGCCGGCCGTCGTGCCGTCCATGATCGCGAACAGGCCCGCGTGGATCTCCTTCTGAATCGCCAGCAGGTCGACGAGCGTCTCGTGAATCCACGAATGCGTGTAGTGACGGCGCGTGTTCAGCAGGCCGCCGAACGCGTTCTTCATCGCCCCGGTCGTGGTGGTGTAGATGTGGCACTTCGTCGTCGGCAGGTGGACGATGTTCTTGCCGAAGAAGTAGTCCGGAATGTGGATGCCCTCGGGAAAGATCCGATCGAGGACGCGCATCCGCGCTTTCGGCTGGTAGTGCACCCACGTCATGTCCTCGTCCTTGAAGTTGTAGAGGACGGGGATCCCGTAGCGCCTGAAGATCGGGACGTAGTGATTGAGATCTTCACCCTTGAACGCGTTGGTGACGACGGTCTTGTTTTGGACGCAGACCTGGTTGGCGAAGCCGCGTCGGGCGAGCGCCTGAATCGTTCCCTCCAGCTGCCACGGCGTCGTGTTCGCGGCCGGGAACGGGAAGTGCCAGGAGATGTTGTCCTTCAGAATGGTGGTCTTGTCGCGGGCGAGGGCGGCGGAGACGCCGGCGAATTCGACGAGGCGATCGATATCCTGGAGGATCGTCTCCGGGGTGACACGCAGCACCGCGACTCGGGATGTGGCCATGACTGGATTCCGGTGACGCCTAGCTTCTGACTTCGAGCCGGCTTGCCGCGACGACCTCGGGTCCGGCGTACTGCTGCACGATCGACAGCAGCCCGGTGTAGAGGAACCCGACCTGGAACAGCACGAGGAAGGGCAGCGTGCCGTAGATGCCGTTGGCGAGCGCGTAGAAGACCGTGGCGGTGAAATACAGGCCGAGCGCCAGTTCGACCAGCGGCTGCACGGCGACCGACTGCCGGTAGCGCTTGCCCACCCAGTCGTCGCTGTCGCCCTCGATGCGGTACTTCGGGGTCCGCGTGAACTCGCTCTGCTTGTTGAAGAGCGCCTCGACCACCGCACGGGTGTTGTTCACGGAGAGCCCGATTCCGACCGACATCAGGAACGGCACGTACTTGATGCGCGCGCGCCAGTCGGTATGAATCTCCCGCTGACACACCATGTAGAAATTGCAGAACGAGAAGGTCGCCGCGAAGAAGAGCGGCACGTCGATGAGGATCATCTCGTACCAGCCCATGTTGTAGCGGATCACCATCGACGGAAACATCAGGATGGACAGGAGGCACATCAGGATGTAGTTGAAGTTCGCCGAGAGGTGGAAGAACGCCTCTGCCTTCACGCCGAACGGCAGATCCGACCGCAGGATCCGCGGCAGCAGCTTGCGGCACGTCTGGATCGATCCCTTCGCCCAGCGATGCTGCTGCGACTTGAACGCGTTCATCTCGACGGGCACTTCGGCCGGCGCGATCACGCCGGGGACGAAGACGAAGTGCCAGCCGCGCAGCTGGGCACGGTAGCTCAAATCGAGATCTTCGGTCAGCGTGTCGTGCTGCCAGCCGCCGGCGTCGTCGATGGCGACGCGGCGCCAGACCCCGGCGGTGCCGTTGAAGTTGAAGAAGCGCCCGCCGCGATTGCGCCCGCCGTGCTCGAGGATGAAATGACCATCGAGCAGGATCGCCTGAATCTTGGTGAGCAACGAGTAGTCCTGGTTGATGTGACCCCAGCGGGCCTGCACCATGCCGACGCGCGCGTCGCGGAAATGCGGCATCAGCTCGGTGAGGAACTCCGCGGTGGGAATGAAATCGGCGTCGAAGATGGCGATGAATTCGCCGCGGGCGACCTTGAGGCCCGCCTCGAGCGCCCCCGCCTTGTACCCGCAGCGATCGGTCCGATGGTAGTACTTGATGTCGATGCCCTGAGCCGCCAGACGCCGCACGGCGAGCTCGGCGATGCTGCGCGTCTCATCGGTGGAGTCGTCCAGAACCTGGATCTCCAGGAGGTCGCGCGGGTACTCGATGGCGGCGACCGAGTCGATGAGCCGATCCGCGACGTACATCTCGTTGTAGAGCGGAAGCTGGATGGTGACGACCGGCAGCGGATCGAGCGGCGGCTGCGCCTTGGGCTCCTTGTCGCGGTTCCTCATGTAGAGATACACGAGGTAGTAGCGGTGCCAACCGTAGACGGCGAGGATGATCAGGACAAAAAAATACGAGGCGAGCGTGAACGTCTCAGCGGGCGTCATGTTCTACGGGCACAATCATTTATATTACTGACGGGTTTGAATGACGTCAAACAAACAGCTGCAGGATCTGCTCGAGCAGGTCGCACGCGGCGAGGTGGCTCCGACTCAGGCGCGCGATCGCTTGATCGAGGCGTTCCGCGCCCGGCCGTTCGAGGATCTGGGGTTCGCTCGCGTCGATCATCATCGCTCCGTTCGTCAAGGGTTCCCTGAAGTCGTCCTTGGCTTAGGCAAAACACCTGCCCAGATTGCCGCCATCGCGTCGGAGATCGTCGCGCGCGGCTCTACGCTGCTCGTGACGCGCGCGACTGCCGAGGCGTACGAAGCGGTGCGCAGCGTCGTGCCTCAGGCAACGTATTACTCCGATGCAGCCGTGATCACGTTCCGTCAGCAGGACGTAAGTGCCGGGCACGGCACGATCGTGATCGCCGCGGCTGGGACGTCTGACCTGCCGGTTGCAGAAGAGGCAGCGCGTACCGCGGAGGTGATGGGCAACACGGTCTGCCGGCTGTACGACGTCGGCGTCGCGGGTCTGCACCGGCTGCTGGGCGAGCACGAGCGCCTCAGCGCCGCGCGGGTGATCATCGTCGTCGCCGGGATGGAGGGGGCGCTGCCGAGCGTCGTCGCAGGGCTTGTCAGCGTCCCGGTCATCGCTGTGCCGACGAGCATCGGGTACGGGGCGAGCTTCGGGGGCCTGGCCGCGCTCCTCGGGATGCTCAACAGCTGCGCCAACGGCGTTTCGGTGGTGAACATCGACAACGGGTTCGGAGCCGCTGCGATTGCGTCGCTGATCAACCATCTCTGACATGGCTGATCGCTGATGGCTGATTTCATATGGCGGAGGGTTGATGGTCGATGGGTAGAGCCCATATGCCCTTCGCCATATGAGATCAGCCATCAGCCATGACCGAGTGGTAAGATCGGGGGTTCCCCTTATGCAGCTGGCGGCCCTGCGGGCGCTCGAATTCGATCGCATCGTCGAGGCGGTGAAGACCTTCGCGCTCACCCCGATGGGCGCCGAGCGCCTCGCGCGGCTGCAGCCGTCGATCGACGCGCGGCAGGTGGCCCAGCTGCTGGCGGCCACGACCGAGGCGACGAAGTACGTCGCCGCGCAGGGACTGTTCCCGCTGAGAGCCACGAGCGAGCTGCCGCAGATTATCGCGGTGCTGGCCGTGGAGGGACGTGCGCTCGAGGCGCTGCGCCTGCTCGCGCTTGCCAATTTCCTCGACTCGATTGACGAATCGCGCGCCGCCATCCGCCGCGCGCCCGGATCGTTTCCTCTGCTCGAAGCGGCGAGCGGCGGCATCGCGTCGTTCAAGGGCGAGACGGCTCAGACGCGGGACAAGATCGAGCCGTCGGGCGAAGTGGTCGATCACGCGAGCCCCGAGTTGCGACTGATTCGCGATCGCCTCCGGAAGCAGCGATCGCGGCTGCGCACGACGCTCGAGTCGTACTTGCGCGGGAAGGAGACGGCGAAGTACCTGCAGGACCAGGTCGTCACCGAGCGCAACGGGCGATACGTCCTGGTGGTGAAGTCCGAGCACCGCGCCGGCATTCCCGGCATCGTCCACGGTACGTCGACGAGCGGCGCCAGCCTGTTCCTCGAGCCGCTCAGCACCGTCGAGATCAACAACGACATCGTCGCGCTCGAGGAGCAGGAGGCCGAGGAAGTCCGCAGGATCCTGCTCGCGCTGACCGACGCCTTCCGCGCGCGGGCTGGCGACATGCACCGCACGATCGAGGCGGCGACCGAGCTCGACGTGGTGCAGGCGCGGGCGCGTTTCTCCGATTCGATCGACGGCATCGAGCCGGCGCTCTCCGCCGACGGCGCGTTCGAGCTCCAGGCGGCGCGGCACCCTCTCGTCAAGAACGTCGTGCCGGTCACGATCAAGGTGATTCCGCCGGCGACGGTCCTGCTGATCACCGGGCCGAACACCGGCGGCAAGACGGTCGCACTCAAGACCGCCGGGCTCTTCGTGCTGATGACGCAGTCCGGCCTGCGGATTCCCGCGGCCGACGGATCACGCGTGCCGATCTTCCGATCGCTCTTCGCCGACATCGGCGACGAGCAGTCGATCGAGGCGAGCCTGAGCACCTTTTCCGCCCACATCACCAACATCGCGTCGATGGAGCGCTCGCTCGTCACGCCTGCGCTCGTCCTGCTCGACGAAGTGGGATCGGGCACCGATCCGATCGAAGGTGGCGCGCTCGGCGTGGCGATCGTCGATCACTTCCGGCGGCGCGGCGCGATGGCGATTGCGACGAGCCACTACGACGCGTTGAAGACCTACGCCTCGACGACCGAAGGAGTCGCGAGCGCGGCGTTCGGGTTCGACACGCACACGTTTGCCCCGACCTACCAGCTGCTCTACGGCAGCCCGGGTCGGAGCCTGGCGCTCGAGATCGCCGGCCGTCTCGGCCTGCATCCCGACGTCGTCGCCGCGGCGCGCGAGAACCTGAGCGCGCGCGAGGCGCAGCTTGCCGAGCACCTGGCCAAGATCGATCACGACATGCGCGCGCTCGAGCACGACCAGCGCCTGGTTGCGCGGGAGCGCGACACGCTCCATGCCGCCGAAGCACGCATGCAGCAGCGTGAGGAGGCGCTGCGCCAGCGGGAGGAGACCTTCAAACGCCGCCTCGCCGAGGAGCTCGATGCGCAGGTCCGCCAGGCGCGCAAGGAGATCGACGAGGTGATCGCCGAGCTGAAGGCGAAGACCGCCGCCATCGCGAACGCGCCCCGGCTCGTCTCGACCGGCGACACCGGCGCGGTGCGCGTCGATGCGCGGGCGGCGGTCGAGAACGTCGCGAAGCGGATCCTGAGCGCCGAGGATCAGTCGCCCGATCCCGTCATCGCCAATCAATCAACGATCAGCAGTCAGCAATCGGCAATTTCCGTCGGCGACCGCGTGATCGTCGGCGGTCTCGGGCTCGAAGCGATCGTCACGGCGACCCACGACGGCACGGCGGAGCTCGACGTCCGCGGCAAGCGGATGCGGGCGAGCGTGCGCGATCTGAAGCGGATCGGCGGCGGTCAGGCGCCGGCGCAGGTCAGAGTCAACGTGGATCTGCAGCCGCGCGACGCCATTCCGTCGGATCTCAACGTGATCGGCTGCACCGTGGACGAAGCGATCGCACGGGCCGAGCGGTTTCTGGACGAGTCGATGCTGACCGACCAGCGCGTCGTGCGCCTGATTCACGGCTACGGCACGGGGCAGCTGAAGCGCGCGCTCACCGGGTTCCTGCAGCAGCACCCGCTCGTCGCGCGGTTTGCGACCGCTCCGCCGGAGCAGGGCGGGGGTGGGGTGACGGTGGTGGAGTTAAAGGACTGAGATGAGCAATTAAGAATTCGGAATTAAGAATTAGGAATTCGTCGCACAGCCGCGGTGTGGCACGAATTCTTAATTCTCAATTCTTAATTCTTAATTGCCAGACACCGCGAATGGGCCTTTTTCCACAATCCTTCATCGACGATGTGCGCCTGCAGGCCAACATCCTGACGGTGATCCAGGAGTATGTGCCGCTCAAGCGAGCAGGCAACTCGTACAAGGGGAACTGCCCGTTTCACAACGAGAAGACGCCGTCGTTCCACGTGCATCCCGACAAAGGGTTCTTTCACTGCTTCGGTTGCCAGGCCGGCGGGGATGTCTTCAAGTTCATCGAGCTGCACGAGAAGGTCGCGTTCCCGGACGCCGTCCGGATGCTGGCGCAGAAATTCGGCATCGCGGTCCCGGAAGCCGAGGGGACGTCAGAGGACAGCCGCCGCGACAGCGCGCTCCGGGAATCGCTGCTGAATGCGCACGACATCGCGGCGGCCTACTTTCGTGAACAGCTCGCGGCGCCGGCCGGCGCGCGGGCCCGCGCTCAGCTGTCGGATCGTGGGGTGTTGCCGCAGACGGTCGAGCAGCTCAATCTCGGGTTCGCGCCCCTGGCGCGGGACGGCCTGAAGTCGCGGCTGCTGAAGCAGGGATTCACGGAGCCGCTGCTCCTCCAAAGCGGCTTGATCGTCCAGCGCGAGAGCGGCGAGGCGGTCGATCGGTTCCGCAACCGGCTGATGGTTCCGATCTGCCGCGATACCGGATCCGTGATCGCGTTCGGCGGACGCCAGATGGACCCGGATCAGGGTGGACCGAAATACCTCAACTCTCCCGAGACGCCCATCTACCGGAAATCCGCGACGCTCTATGGGCTCAACCTGACAAAAAAAGAGATCCAGAGCAGCGGTTTTGCCGTCTTAGT
>DATFWL010000498.1:0-18816 GCA_035259385.1 Vicinamibacterales bacterium
TGGCTGGGAGGCAGGGATTCGAACCCCGATACCGTGGTCCAGAGCCACGTGTCCTACCGTTGGACGACCTCCCAGTGCCAGTCGCGGCGCGATCTCGACGGCGGGAACTTCCCATTCTAGCCAATCCCAAGAAGGACCAGCAAGCCGCCACCGGCGCTGGGCATCGTCGCTCGATCGTCACCGCGTGCACGGCGCGCGGTGACGCTTGGACAGACCCGACAGGTCGGAAAACAATCGTGCGTCGCGGCCGGCGAGCGTGATGATCGGCGCGCGACGCGACTTGCCGGCGATCTACGGCAGGTCGTCAGGACCCGTCACCGTCTCCGGATTGGGGACGGCCGGCACGTCGGCCGGAATCGCCGACTGACCACCCTGCTGCTCTTGCTTCCGTCGATGGCTGGCCATGCCGCCCTTGCGGCCCGCTTCGCGCGCTTCCTCACTCGTCCACTCGTGCGCGGTGCCTTTCTGGTGCGCCGCCTTCCCGCCTTTGCTCGCAATCTCGCGCTGCTTGTTCCGGTCCATCGATGCAAAGCCGCGATCCTCTTTTGCCACGCAATCCTCCTCGCACTCCCGTGCTCGCAAACACTCGGGCTGCAACCGATGTGCCACGGAATGCGGGTAACTCCTGAGCCAGCAATGAGTTAGGAAACTGTTTTCCGTCCGACGCCGCGCGATGAGCTCACTGGAGGAAAAACTTGTCCGCGCGCGGCCAAAGCCCGCCGCCATCAGCGACTTGGCGAACGGAAAAGGAAGTGCGCGATTAGGAAGGCGCAGACGAGGCGAGCCGGCGCGCGTCAGCCAGTCGGGCTTTGACCCGAGCTCGACCGATCAGACCCAACACCTCGAACAGTCCAGGGCTTGCCGTTTTTCCAGTCACCGCTACACGTACGGCGTGAATCAGCGAAGCCGCCTTCACACCACGCACGTCCGCCACCGACCGCAGCGCATGCTCGGTCGAAACCGCGTCGAACGTCGGCAGCGTGTCGAACGCGGCCTCGAGCGCGGCGAGGTGCTCGTCCATTCCCGGCACGCGCAGATGTTTCTGCACACCGGCCGCGTCGTAGTCGAGCACGTCGGTGAAGAAAAACCGCGATTGCGAGGCGAACTCATCGAGCCGCTTCGCGCGCGGACGAAACAGTTCCAGCACGGCAAAGAACCAGGCGCGGCGATCGCCGAGCAGATCGGCGCTCCACGTTCCCGCCGCCTCGAACGACGCCTTCACCCGACGCGCGAGCTCGTCGGGCGCGAGACGCATCAGATGCTGCTGATTGAACCACTCCAGCTTCTCGGGATTGAAGACGGCGTTGCCGCCGCTGATGCCTTCGAGCGTGAACGTTCGCACGAGCTCGTCCTGCGTGAAGAACTCGCGGTCGTCGCCCGGCGACCATCCGAGCAGCGCGAGGAAGTTGAACATCGCCTCCGGCAGATACCCGTGGCGTTCGTACTCGGTCACCGAGGTCGCGCCGTGACGCTTGCTCAATCGCTTCTTGTCCGGACCGAGAATCAGCGGCACGTGCGCGAATCGCGGCAGCGCCGCCGCCATCGCGCGGTACAAGAGGATCTGTTTCGGCGTGTTCGAGATGTGATCGTCGCCACGGACCACGTCCGTGATCCGCATCTCGACATCGTCGCAGACGACGGAGAGCTGATAGGTGGGCAGGCCGTCGGAGCGCACGATCACGAAGTCTTCGATGTTCGCGTGATCGAATTCGATCGCGCCGTGGACGAGATCGTCGAAGCGGGTGGAACCGTCGGGGACGCGAAAGCGGATCGCGCGCGGCATGGCCGCCGCTTCGCGCTCTGAAATCTGATCGGCCGTCAGTGCACCGCAGGTCCGATCGTATTTCCACCCGCCGCCGGCCGCCTCCGCCGCATCGCGCTTGGCCTTGATCTGTTCGGGCGTGCAGTAGCAGTAGTAGGCATCGCCGGCGGCGAGGAGCCGCGCGGCGACGGCACGATGCCGATCGAATCGCTGCGACTGAAAATAGGGGCCATGTTCGCCGCCGATTTTCGGCCCCTCGTCCCAGGCGAGACCGAGCCAGCGCAGGCCGTCGAGAATCCCCTCGACCATCGTGTCCGACGAGCGTTCGGCGTCTGTGTCCTCGATGCGCAGCACGAATACCCCGCCAGTCCGCCGCGCGTAGAGCCAGTTGAAGAGCGCCGTGCGCGCGCCGCCGACATGCAGGTAGCCGGTTGGAGAAGGAGCGAAGCGAACGCGGACTGACATCTGGAATTGAGCACGTCCGCCTTCGCGCGTCGGCGGGAGAGTCTGGCAATTTTACCCGAGTCGACTGAAGGTCCTGCAGCCGGGGCCGATATTGATCCAAGAACCAGGCAACCAGTGCTCCGGATACTCCGACTGCTCGCTCTTGCACTCGTCGTGCTCGTCGCCGTCTCCTCCGCGGCCACAGCCGCGGAAACGGCCGAGGGTGCGATTCGCGGTACGGTCACGGACGGCTCAGGCGGCGCGCTACCCGGCGTCACCGTGACGGCGACGTCGATGGACGGACGCGCCATCGCCACGACCGTCACGGACGCGGCCGGCGCGTACGCGCTGGCGGCGCTGCCAGTCGGACCGGTGCGGCTCACATTTCAGCTGGACGGATTCGCCGCCGCCGGCGCGTCGGTTGCTGTTCCACCGGACGGAGTCTCGATCGTCGGAAAGCAGCTGGAACTGGCCCCGGTGACTGAAACGGTCGTGGTCGTGGGCAAGGCGACCGATTCCGCTCCGCCGTCTCACGCACTCCCGGCGCCCGTGGTGACGCCTGTGCCGGTCCACGACCGCGATTCCGTGTGCGGACCGGCGAAGCCAACCGGCACGCTGGAGTCGTTCGGCACGATCGCGTCCCGTCGCGAAGCGGCCCGCGAACTCTACGCGACAGACGACGAACTGATCGTCGACGGTGGTACGCTCGATGGCCTCGAGGTCGGGCAGAACGTCGTCGTTCGAAGATTGTTCCGCACGACCGACGCGGCAGGCGCGATCGTCACCGGCGAACACACGGCCGGCCTCATTCAGGTCGTCGCTGCGCACGCGCATGCTTCCACTGCCGTCGTCGTCTATGCGTGCGACGAGCTGAGGAAGGGCGATTTCCTCGCCGCGTTCAAGCCCGAGCCCCTGCGCACACCTGATCCCGTCGGCATCCCGGCCTACGATTCCGCGGCGCGCATTCTCTACGCCGACGCAGGACAGATGCTCGGCGCGCCGCGTCGCCTGATGGTGATCGATCGCGGCAGCGATCAGGGGATTCACGTCGGTCAGCGGCTGACGCTCTTCCGTCGCCGTCGTGGTGCGACGAAACCGTCCGTGATCGGCGACGCCGTCGTCGTCGCGATTCGGCTCGACTCGGCGACGATCCGCGTGGAAGGCGTCAGCGATGCAATCGTGCCCGGAGACTGGGCGGCGCCGCAGCAGCAGGCGCGCGCTGGATCCACTGTCACAGCAGGCGCTGGAAAACTTCGATAGATTGAAACGCGTGTCTCTCCGCCGACGTCGTCGAGACACGGTGCAAACGACGCCCCAGGTCGGCGCGGCCGGCTTCTACGGGAGTCGAGCTTCGAAAACAGTACCCGGGTTGGACGCGGCATCGTAGGGCGTCACGCACAGCACCTGCGTGCGTCCAATCTTCTGCACGGTGATGAAGTCAACGAACGCCACGCGGTAACCGCCGGGGTCCGCGCACGAGATCTCGCCGACGGGGGCGACTTTGTAGGTATACAGCGCGACTTCGTTGCCAAGGAACGTGAACTCGACGCGATACGCAGGCCCGGTGTCGATGATAGCGACCGACGCAGGAAGCGTCGGCGGTTTCGTGTCGATGCGGACCCGGGAGCTCGTCGGGAAATCGGCCGACTGCCAATCAGGCCCCCACTGCCTCGTGTCGCCGCCGATCCCGCACAGCATGTAGTGCCCGTCCGTCGTCGGCAACGCGTCGTCGATTACTGGCGCATCGATCGTCCGCCGCACGTCGCCATAGCCGCGCAGGTCCCTGCAGTCACCGGAGGGCACCGGCACCACCTTGTAGCGATAGTACGGCGTTCCGGTGACCGATACGTTCCACGTCCGCTTCGGTGCGATCGGTGCGCTCGCGAGGAGCGGATTCTGCGCGCCGAGCTGCCCCGGCAGGTAGCCGACGCCGCCGCCCGCGTCGAGTGGGCATCCGGGCGCCTTGACGTCGAACTCACTGCCCGGAAAGCAGCGATCGATGCCGACCAGCGGCGTCGCGTACGACGTGTTCTCCGGCTGCACCGAGCCCGTGCGCGTCGGCTCGCACGGGCTGTTGATCTCACACGCGGTGTACCACGGCTGCCCTGCATTCGACGTGTTGATCAGCGCGACGATGCGCCCCGTCCGCCGCGAGATCACGGGGGAGCCGGAGCTGCCCGCCTGAATATCGGAACATCCCATCCGCTCGAATCCGTACCAGTGCCATGTGAACTCGAACAGCCGTGGAGCGCGGCCTTCGAGCGTGCAGGCCGCGAGGCGGAGATACGCGAGCGCAGGGTCGACCTGCAGCGGCGCACCGACGACCACTACCGGCTCGTCATCTGCCGGGAGATTGAGCACCGGCCGCCACGGCTCATACCCCGCACGCCGGAGTTCGTCGACGCGCGCCGACAACTCGACGAGGGCGATGTCCTGCCCCTTCATCGTCGCGTATGCGACGCGGCGGATCGGCACGCGCAGCTGGCGACGCTGCGTGTCGATGAAGAAATCGAAGACGACCGATCCGCTGCCTGGCTGATCGAGGAGCACTTGGTTCGTGCCGGGGAACGCCACGCAGTGGCCGTTGGTGGCCACCCACGCCGAGGCCGCTCCGCCACGCGCATCGTCGTCGGTGGTCGTGACGAGAAAGATGCCGGTGCAGGTGGCGCGCGCCTGGACCCGCACGACACCGCTGTATGGGTTGAGACCGTCGGCGTTCGAGAGCAGGACGGACGGCCCGCCGTCGGTCGCACCGTAGGTCGGCACCGCCCGCGCATCGGCGATCGCGAGCGTCGCGGATCCCGCGAACACGATCGCGGCCAGTACGGATACGGACAGCCGCGATCGACCATCGCCGCAAGGAGATCCGCCAATCATGTTCTACTGCACGAACCGGAAGCCGATGGCCACTGTCCAATCGAATGGCCGCGACGCCGCGAACGCACCGCCGGCCCGGACCCACGTGCTGGCGCCGCCGCTCAGGACGCGGCCCCATTCGCCATCGAGCCGACCCCACACTTCGCTGTGCTCATAGTCGATCACAGCCGCCGGCAGGGCACGAATCCAGGTGCTGTCGCCAAAGCGGCGGACGAGCGTCGCCTCGACGACGCCGTCGTCGATGTCCGGCACGTCCTCGACCGAGTTGAGCGAGAGCCGCTGCGCATAGCGAACACTCAGCACCGTGTCGCGGCGTGGCACGAAGACGAGCGCTGCCGACGGAGCGACGATGGAGTGGCTGGTTGCCAGCGCCGCGTTCGTTCCGGTGTCGAGGCCCATGTCGACTCCGGCGAGCCACGCAACCCGGCCCTGCACGACCGGCAGCCACTCCCAGCCGGCCACGACGTCGCCGAATCCTGCCTCGGTGCGCCCGGTGATGTTCGCGAACCGCAGCGGCAGCTCCACGCGCGCGCGCATCCGGTGATCGGCAAACGCCTGCGCGAACTGCCAGGTTGCTTCGTCGAAGAACAGCCCATCGCTCACCGACCGAAAGTCATTCGACACGTCGAGCGTGTTTCTCAGGCTCACGGGGTTGGTACCTGTCATGTCAGCGGGATCGACCACGCTGACCAGCTCGCCGGGTACCGGCGGCGCCACGGGTTGTGCCGATGCGCGCGCAGAGGCGAGAGCGAACGCGCTCACGAGGATGAACCGTCGCCAGGCTGTACGGCGCCGACTCAGGTGCGCAAGCAGGCTATGACGTGCGGCCCCAGGCCTGTGCTTCAATCTTCCAGACGCCATCGCGTTTCGCGAACGTGTACGCAAGAGTACCGGTCCGAACGACCGATTGGCCCTTGATCGTAACGGTGAGACTCCCCGATATGACGGCGTATGCCGACGAGCCCTCGACGTTCCAGAAGCCCATGTCGTAGGACAGGTGCTCGTAGGTTACGCCCAGATCGCGACGCCATTTTTCGACGTCAGCAAGCCAGTTGGCTGGAGCATTCGGATTCAACCAGCGATAGGGCGCGATTCCATCGATGACGATCGCGGTGTCGCCGAATACGCTGAAAAACAGCTCGCTGTTCTGGGTGTTGAAGCCGTTGACGTGAGCCTCGATGAGAGACTGGATTTCAGCCGGTGGGATGCTGGTCACACTGATCGCCTTTCGTGAGTTTCACCTGGCCGTGACAAGGTTCTTCCAGAACTGTTTCAGGCTGTCGTCCGCACCAAACAGCATACTGAACACCGTTGAATCCGCGAGCAGGATTTCTCCCGCGCGCGTGCTTTTCGGCGGCATCCACACGAACGAATTGAACTCGCGATGGCCGGCTTCAGTGAAAGGATGCGGCTTCGCCAACCGTGCGCCGCCGAGCAAGGTGCGTCGATCGACCCAGACAAACGTATTGAGGTCGATCATCACGGCGTTCGTTCCGGTGGCGACGACTTCACCGTCCGGCCCCTTCGATTCGTCACGCGCGTTGAAGATGAACAGGTTCGAGTAGGTGAATCCCGAGTCCGGCGTCACGCCGGCGTTGGTCGCGTTCATGCCGGTCGGGTACACGCCCCTGACCTGTGCGTCGGCAACCCGAGACAACGACGACAACGCGACGCCGGCAACGATCGCAAGCCACCAGCGACGACGCAGGCGGGAGCATCGCACGCGGTCCGCACTCACCGTCCGGCCGTCGCACCCTGACCGATGTCGGCGGGTGGCTGTCGGCCGGACAAGACGCGAGCGAGCGGCATCAGCACCGCGAACGAGACAACCATGACGACGGTGATCATCACGACCACCTTCGGATCGCTGAAGTTCTGGCCGGCGACGACCAGGGCCGCGGCCGTATTCCGCTGGGCGGTGCCCAACGAGAGTACTCCGCGCGTGTCCACGCCCGGTCCGCCGAGCAGCCACCCGATTCCAAAACAGATCGCGACGAAGATCGCGGCCGCCAGGATGCCGAACGAACCGAGAATGCTCATCATGCTGCCGAAGTGTCCCGCCGTCGTCAGTGCCACGACGAAGATCATGCTGATGCTCGATACCGGTGCGACGAATATCCTGACGCGCGCGGCACCCGGTATATGCCAGGCTCTCACGGCGAGTCCGGCTGCGAGAGGAACCAGCATCAGCAGAATCAGCGAACGGGCGATGTTGCCGGGATTCACGGAGACGCCCTCGAGCAGCAGCGGGAGGACGATCGGCATGTAGCCGACCGTGATCACCATGAGCACCACCATCAGGCCGACCGCGAACGCCATGTTCGCCCTGGCCAGATCGGCAAGCTTCAGAAGAAACGGCGCGCCGCCCGCGACGCCAACCAGCAGCAGTCCGATCCCAAGTGCCTCATCGAGGCCGAGCAGTCTCGCCAGCTCGATCGCGACAATGGGCGCCAACACGAAATTCGCCAGAAGGGAAAGCGCGACGAGCCGCCCGTTTCGCAACGGGCCAAGAATCTGCGGCACGGTGAGCCCGAGACCGACCGACAGCGTGCTCGAGGAGATCGATCGCGTTCAAGCCTCCGACATCGCCGAGGCGCACTCCGGATCACCGGAGTTGAGGCGTCATCCCGACGCGACCTCTGGATTGCGGCTCGGCGATCGTCATCGTCATGTTCGGCGACGGCAGTCCCATGGGGCGTCTGGTGCCGAACGAACCGCTCCGGACGTTGAGCCGGAGCTGGGGGCGCCTATGGATGCTCGAGCTCCGTCAGCAGACTCGTGACCACCACGATCGAGAGCGCGGCAAGCAACTCGATCCTCGCCGCACGACCGGGTTCGGCCGATCCGGCACGGATCGATCGCCAGTTGACGTAGCCACAGGCCGTCGCGACGGCTACGAACGCCACTTTCAGCGTCAGCACGCGACCGTACGGCGTGGCGGCGACGTTCGCGAACGTCCCGACGTAGAGGTATGACGCCGCCGCGCCAGTGGCAACCGCGGTCGCGGCGCCGGCAAGCGCCACCACAGCAAACGCGCTGAACAAGAGGCGCCGGCGAGTGGCGTCGCTGATCTGGCCGATCGCCATCAGCGACGCCAGCGTCCCGAGCCAGAGGCCGGCCGCGATCAGGTGCGCCGCGTGCAGCGTCATGCGGCCAGCCGCTCCCGACGCGTGGCCAGTCATGGTCACCGTCCACGCGAACGCGACCACCGCGCACGCGACCGCTGCCCAGACGCTGCGGCTCGAGCCAGCCGCCGCGCCGAAGAGCACGAGACACCCGAGGGCGCCCACGAGTTGCCACCGCCACCCATGGCCCCACCGACTCTCGACGACGATCGCCCGCAGCGCATGCAGCGACCATGAATCGCCGAAGCCAAAGACCGATGCGGTGTGTGCCCAGGCACGAGCCGCCAGCGCCGTCGCCGCGATCGACGATGCGCACAGTCCGATCACGCGCAACCGTGATTCCACGTCAATCCGCCACGGCGCATCCGAATCGACGCGCGTGCGTCGCAGCACCCACCAGTACGCCGAGACCGCGCCGATCGCCAGAAGGAGCCCGAGATACAGTCCGATCTTCGTCGTCGACTCGAGCGTCACCGCGTCGACGCCGATTTCACGGCGAACCCGACCTCCCCCTTGATGACGTGCCCATCGTCGCCGGCGGTCTGCCATGCGATGGAGTACGACCCGGCGTCGACCTTGCCGGTGATCGGCGCGATCAGCGACTTCTCGCCAATCACATGAGCGGGCCCCAGCGCGACTTTGCCCGCCGCGCTCGTCAACTCGATTTTGCTGACTGCGGGATCGATCTTCTCGTTGAACCAGAGCTGGACCTGCTTCGGCGCCGCGGCCAACGCCGCACCGGCAGCTGGCTCGCTCTTGACGAGTTTCGTGTGCGCGCTCAGGACGACTGCTGCACATAGGAATCCGACAATTGCTGCCACACGAACGACTCTCGACCCGATCATCTGCATGATGCCCCCCGTCAGCCCATGATCCGTGTGCGTCGACGACACGTCGGTGCCCGCACGGACAACCGTACCGGTCGATTATCGATTGATCGGCAGTCAGCGCGCTATGCCGCCTTGGAGAGCCCCGATACGGACCCGTCAAAAACAAACGGCACGGGCGCACCTGTGCAGCACAGGGACGCGACCGACGCTGCGTCGAGTGACGCTGCACGAGCTCGTACGCGTCGCTGTTCCCGTGAGTCAGCCGTCGCTCGGGACCGGCTGGTCTGACGGTCGTGCCGATCAGCCGCGCATCGATTTCCGCGTGGCCGTGCGCTACCGGCGTCGATGGCGACGCCGCCAGGCGACGAGCAGCGCGAACACCGGAACCACGATCGCGAGCGGCGCCCATGTGGGCGCGCTCTGCAACAGTTGTCGCGACAGGCGGGCCGACTTCTCGCGGCTGCGGTCCTGCTGCTCCATCACGAACCCTTTGACCGGTTGCGACGCCTTTGCCGCACCGGCTGCCGGCACCGATTCGTTGGCGGCCGCGGCCCGTTCGGCCGTTGTTGCGGCAGCGGGCACGGTTTCGCCCATCGAACGCTCCATCGCCTTCTGGAACGCATCGAGCGCCGGCACCGGCACGCCGGCCGCCTTGCCCTGTTCGAGCACGTACTTCATCAATCGCGGGTTGCCGGCGGTGAACTCGGCGCCGCTCGATCCGTGTGCGTTCACGCTGGCGACGAATTCGTTGAGCAGGGTCTTCTTCGTGCCGGCGTCGGCCTTCCAGTAGCCTTTCCGGATCGTCTCGACCATGCGAGCGGTGATGTCCTGATACGCGAACGGCGAGGCCGCTTCGAAGAAGGCTTTCATCCCGAGCTTCCGCGAGTCGCGAACGTAGACGTCGAAGGTTTCCTTCCACATCGCGTCGTCGACGAGATCCGGCACCGTCGCCTTCCAGCCCCACAGATACTCGACGAACTCGCGCATCGCCCCGGCGCCTGCGTAGCCCTCTTTCTTCATGCCCTCGATCCACGTCGGGTTGATGTATCGCGACCGGAATTCGGTGCCGATGAACTTGTCCATCGACGTCATTTCTGGATGGCCCGGATCGCGCGTGTTCGTCACGACGATCTCCGGCGTCGCGCCGTCGACGCTGCGCACCGCCGCGGCGAGTCCGCCGACGTACATGAACATGTCGTCGTTGTCGAGCGCGCCGTAGAGCATCGTCGAGCTGCTGTGCACGACCTTGTTCGTCCCGGACAGCGCCAGACGGAACACATCGGGCATCGGCTCGCCCCAGAATCCGTTCCCGTAGCCGTGACCGAGCTTGCGGATGTAGTCGTCCGCCATGCCCTTGTCCGAGTCCCAGGTCCCGCTGGCGGCGGCAATCGCCGACGTGTTCAGATTGAACACGCCCGGCGGCTCGTCGAAGATCCGCACGCCCGCGCGCGCATCCGCGTCCTTCTCCGCGTAGCCGGCGCGCATCAGCGCCGCTTTCGTCTGCAGGTAGTGGCGGCGGACGACGTTGTCGGCTTCCTCGATCGCCTTCACGCGCTGGACGGCCTTGTCCATCAGCGCGGTCACGTTGTGGAACATGCCTTCGGCCGCCGATGCGATCACGATGTCCACGCGCGGCCGCCCGAGCTGGGCGCTCGGAATCACCTGCACGTCGACGACTTTGCCGCGGTCGTTCCACACCGGCTTGGTGCCGAGGAGGTGAAAGATCTGGGACTCGAGCACCCCCTCGTGGCGCATCGTCTCGTCGCCCCAGATGACGAAGGACACCTTTTCCGGATACGCGCCGTGCGCCTTGACGTGATCGGCGAGCATCTGGTCCGCGAGCTTCACGCCAAGCGCCCACGACGCCGGTTTCGGGACCTTGTCGGGATCGACGCCGTAGAAGTTCTTGCCGGTCGGATACGAGTCGGGATTGCGAATCGGCTCTCCCCCACTTCCTGCAGGCACGAATCCGCCGCCGAGCGCGTGCAGCAGGTTGTCCAGTTCCCGCGCGCCCGAGGCCACGATCCGCGTTTCCATCTCCGATGCCAGAACCTCGGCGTTCTGCGGCAGGAGGCTGCGATCGGCGCCGACGACGGCCTCGATCGTGGTGTCGCGAAGCGCCTTCTCCGGGACCCGACCGAACGCATGCAGACCGTACGGAATGTTCTGCCCCTTCAACTCCAGCAGATGGTTCTCGACACGGTGCAACGTCGCTTCGTCGAGACCCGCATCCGATGTCAGCTGCAGCCCCAGGTCCTTCGCGATGCCAAGTGAGACGACTTGATCGCGAATGCGTGACCGCAGCGCCGTCGCCAGCTCGGCATTCTTCGACTGGTTCGCCTCGTAGTCGTTGATCGTCTCGCTGAGCGCCGCGAGCTCCGCGTACAACCCGCCCTTCTTGAACGGCGGCACCATGTGGTCGATTAACGTCGCCATGCCTCGGCGGCGTGCCACGAGCCCTTCGCCGACGACGTCCACGTTGTACACGTAAAGATCGGGGACGTCGGCGATCAGCGCGTCGGGCGCATCCTCTTCGGACAATCCCGCGTCCTTGCCGTCGAGCCACTCGAGCGTGCCGTGAGTACCGACGTGGACGATCGCGTCGGCCTTGAAGCCGTTGCGCAGCCAGGCGTAGGCCGCGACGTACTGATGATGCGGCGCGAGATCCTTCGCGTGGTACAGCTTGTCGGTGTCTTCACCCCAGCCGCGCGCCGGCTGCGGCATCAGGAGGACGTTGCCGAATCGAATCGCCGGAATGACGATGCCGCCTGCGTCGGCCATCAGCGTCGTCCGCTCGACCGGGCCCCAGTCCTTCAGCACCTTTGCCCGCAGCTGCGGCGCGAGCGCGCCAAGCCAGGCGCGATAGTCGGTCAGCGGAACCCTGACCGCGCCTCCGTGCCGAACGAGATCGGCGAGCTCGCCGGGAGCATAGCCGCCGACGTTGCGCCCCTTCGTCGTGATCTCCTCGAGAATCCGCGACGGCGACAGATCGGCGCCGCCAAGGTCGTACCCTTCGTTCGCGAGGCGCTGCAGAATGTTCGCAATCGACTCGGCGACGTTCAGATAGCTCGCGCCGATGTTCGCTTTGCCGGGCGGATAGTCGTAGTAGACGAGCGCGACGTGTTTCTCGCGATTGTCCTTCAGGCGGAGGGCGGCGTAATGGAGGCCCCGCTCGACCGCCGTCGCGACGCGCGAGGCGATCGGATGACTGACGACGATGGTGAGCCCGGTGTCCGGATCGCGAACCTTCTCCTTGCTGCCGACGATCGTCGGCGCCGTCGTTCCGGCCAGTTCCGGCACGGCCATCTGAAACGTGCCTTCGAAGAGCGACATCCCCGAGTTCGACGAGCGCCACTCCGCCTCGGTGCGGCCATACAGACCGACCAGGTTGACGACCGGGATGTCGACTCGCGCGAGCGCCTTCCACGCGTCGGTATCCGCGAAGTTCAACAGGAACGACAAAGCCACGTCGGCGCGCCGGTTGCCCGCCTCGTCTATCAGCAGGCGTGCCGACGCCAGCTCGCCGGGATACCCGAACATCGGAATCGCTTCCGCGCCGTGCGATTCGACGCTCGCGATGAGCGCGTCGAGCAGTTCGGTGTCGCCGGTGTAGTACGTCGACTTGTAGAAGCCGATGGCCACCCGCGGCGCACGCGGCCGCAGCTTGCCGTGCGCGCGGCGCCACGTGTCGAAGTCGGTCCAGCTGGCGAACAGCCGTCCCGACGAACCGTCCGGATAGTAGTAGCCGAAGTCGAGGCTCGGCTGCGGATCGGGGATCTGCAGGCCCGACACGCCGGCGTGGGCGAGCACGTACTTCAGCAGCGCCAGCTGATTTGCGAAACCCGAGTGCGTCCAGTAGGCGCGCGCGCGCTCGTCCCACAGGCACCCCTGCTTGACGTAGTGCTCTTTGGGAAGCAACCCCTCCCCAACCGCGAACACGGTCCCGTGGGTACGGATCGCCGCGATGAGATCGGTCTTGTGCGCGGCGTTGAAGCGATCCAGCAACTGCTGGTTCATGACGTCGAGCACCAGCACGTCGGCCGACGAGGCGTCGGCGGGCGCGGTGGCATCGAACACCGACTCGGTGACAAAGCCGATAGTGATCTGCCCGCGCAGGCCGGGGCGTTCGGCGAGGAGCGCCTTGTAGGCCTTCAGCGTCCCCGGCATGTTGCCATCGGAGTACACGAACGCGATGCGCAGCGGCCTTGCCGAAGCGGCCGTTGCGCCGAGAACGACGAGCGAGGCGGCGGCAAGGAGGCTAGCGGCGCGACGCACGGGCTGGCTGATCCTCGGCTTCAGGGACGTAGATGATCTGACCGTTGGCGAGGCGATAGGCGGTGCCGAGCCGCTCGCCGTTCCCGGTCGTCGCCTTGCCGGTGAGCTTGTACGCGGTGATCTGCGTGCCTTTCTTGACGATGATCTCGCGCTCGCCCTGCGGATTGGTCTTCACCATCGTGACCTCGCTCTTCGCGTCGACGAGGTCGCCCATCCGGTAAATCGAAAACAGCGAGATCATCAGCCCGACGATGAACACGACCGAGATGTCGAAGAGATTGGCGATGCCCGACAAAGGATCTTCCTCGGGCGGATCGTCCGGCGCCGGGAGATGGAGAAACCGCGCCACGTTCAGGCCTCCTGACCGAGCTCGCCCGAGATCCGCTCGGCAAGATATCGCGCGTCGTGAATCGTCTGGTTGACCCACTGCTGTCGAACGGTCGCGATCACGTAGGCCACCGTTCCGGTCGCCAGCCCGACGATCGTCGTCGTGAAGGCGACGACCATCTGGCCGGCCATCGCCTCGAGATTGCCGCTCGCAAGCGACGCCAGCGACGCGCCCATCGGAATCAGCGTGCCGAGCAGGCCCAGGCTCGGACCGACCTTCACGAGCAGGCGTGGGGCAGTCAACTGCCGCTTGACCTCTTCTTCGCGCACGAGCACGAGATGCTCGAGCCCTCCGCCCGCGAGCGTGCCGGTCTGTTTCCGCGACTCGACCTCCGCCAGCAGCCGGCGCAGCGACGCCGGCAGCGACGCGACGCGCGCAGCGTCGGCGCCGAGCACCGGGCCACCGCGGATCCACATGTTCAGATCGACGCTCCGATCGCGCAGCCGCGCGACGAATTCGACCGCGCAATCGCCCGCGAGAAACAGCGCCGCGAGCACGCAGCACCAGAGCAGCAGCATCACGGGAAACCGCAGCACTTGACCGAGCGCGAACAGGCCATTTTCGAGCGCCCCGAGCAGGCTCACACGCGCTTCCACCGCGAGTACATGCCACCGAGGGCGACCGCTCCGGCTGCCATTGCGACCGTCCAGCGCGGCATCCCGGCGCCAGTCGACATGGTGTCCGTCACGTTCAACATCGCGGCCGAACGCCAGCCCTCCACGATCGTCGGCGTGATCGCCGCGGCGAGACCGAGCGCCAGCGTGATGAGGAGCGCCTCGTCGCGAACGATCGCTGGCGCAAACGCGGGCCGCGAGGCCGCCAGGTACGCGGCGGCCAGGGACGGCGCTCCCGCGATCACAAGAGCGACGGGCGCCGGCACGCCGACGAGCCCCAGCGACGACGCCCAGAGGGCGGCGACCCATCCGGCGATCAGCGCCGCGACGAGCGCGCCGCGATCGAACACCAGCCGCGCCGCGCAGGTGAGCGCAATGAGCGTCGCCGCGACCACGATGTTTGCGCGATCGGCGGCTGGACCGAGCCGATAGCCGACCAGCAATCCGAGCGCGACCGCGCTCATCGTGATCCACCGCGATCGGGACGGGATCGCCGCCAGCGTCACGCCGGCGAATGCAAACAGCGCGAACGACACGTAGAACACGACGCTCATTGCACTGAAGGTGTGTCTTCAGTATACCGAGCGCCGCCTGCGCAGCGAGGTGAACCGTTCCGTCGCCTACGGCGCCGGCCGATCTCCACCAAGGCGCACGCTGAGTCCCGTGCGCGCCGTACGGGGCAATGCGGGGAAACCGGCCGCAGCCTCGAACTGCTGATCGAACAGGTTCTCGACGCTCACGTACCACCGCAGGCGTGGGTGGAACCGGTACGAGCCGCTGAGGTCGAACTTCTGGTAGGCGGCATCCAGATCGTGATTCGGCAGCAGCATCGACGGGCCGAAGAACTCGTCGCTCAGAAACGTGCTGTCGTCCTGCTTCCCGAAGAAGTAACCGGCAAGCGCGACCTGAACGCGCGGATCGCCGTAAATCACGGTCAGGCTGCCGGAATTCGCCGGCCGCCGGAACGGCCGGGCGCCGAGCAGCGGCGAGAACTGGCCGATCGGGATCGTCGGAAAGGCCGGGTTGAACGACGGGTGCAGCGCGCCGCTGCTGAACGACTTCGTCACCGTCGCGTCGAGGTAGGTGTAGGACGCCGTCGCGCGAATGCGGCCGAACACCGCTTCGCCTGACGCCTCGACACCGGTCGCGTGATTCGACTGCGAGTTCACATAGGCGCCGAACGGCGTCGCATTCGCCGCGGCGACGGGGACGCCAACCTGCGGCAGAGCCGTCTTGCTCAGGAACTCGATGAGGTCGCTGAAGTCGTTGTTGAAATAGGCGACCCGGAGACGTGCGCGGTTGCGCGCGAAGCCCTGTTCGATGCCGACGTCCAGCGTCCGGCTGCGCTCGGGCCCGATCGGTCCGACGCCCAGCGTGGAGGCCGCCGGCGGCGGAATCAGCACGAACAATGATGACAATTCCTCCGAGAGATTCGGTTCCTTGATGCCCTTGCCGGCGTTGAAAATCACTTTCGTGTCGCCGAGCGGATCGTTCGCCGCCGGTTGCCGCAGATACGCCGCGACCGAGATCCGCGGCGTCCCCGCATTGCCGAAGATCTCGTTGTGATCGACGCCGATACCGGCGGTGACGAACAGCCGGCCCAGTGCCGATCCGCGTCCTTCGAGGAAGGCACCGTAGTTGGTGCGATCAGTGCTGGTCGTCTCACCGCCGAACGTCGACGTCCCGTGCTCGTTCTCGAGGCGCGCGCCGCCCGCCAGATCGAAGGTCGACGCCGCGTGATAGCTGATCTCGCCGGAAATCAGCTTGCGGTTTCCGGTGGAGTCGAATGGCGACGGGTAGTCGCCGCCGAAATCGAGGATCGCCCGCCCCGTCACCGAGTAGCCGTTCGCGCCGGAAATGGTCACCGTGTTGCCGAGAAAATTCGCGAACTGCGACGGATCGGACCGCGTGCCGGTCGGGGTCGGATTCACTGCGTGGTAGGTCTGGTCCGAGACGCCGAAGCGAACGGTGCTCTGCCACCGGCTGCCGATCTGCGACTGCGCGGCGATCGAGCCGTAGGCCGTCCGCCGCGTTTGCGACGAGTCGTCCGGGATGCCGTAGTAGTCGATCGCATTCGGGAGCCCGTAGCTGGTATCGATCCAGCGGATCGTCCCGCTCAGATTGGTGTTCGACCCGAGCATCGCGCCGACGCGCGTTGCGAAGGTGTTGTTGCGGTACGCGTTGTTCGGCACGCTGTTGTCGGTCTGGAAGTGCGCGTAGTCGGCGAAGTAGTCGACGCGCTGCACGGCGCCACCGAAGCCGATGTCCGCGTGCGACGTCGAGAGATTGCCGCCGTCGGCCGACGCGGTCAGCTCAGGCACTCGGGTGTGGCCGCGCGGCGTCGTGATGCTGACGACGCCGGTGAGCGCATCGCTTCCGTAGAGAACGCTGTTCGATCCACGCAGCACTTCGACGCGCTCGACGGCCGCCGACGTCAGATCCGCGAAATCGAATCCGCCGCCGATGTCGTTGGCGGGCACGCCGTCGATCAGGACTTTCGTGAAGTTGGACGCTCCGCCGCGCAGAAACAATGACGTCGTGCCGCCGCGGCCGCCGGTCTGCACGATCGCCGCGCCAGGGACCGTCCGCAGCGGCTCGAGCAGATCCGCGTTCCCCAGACTCTCGATCGTCGACGCATCGATCACGGTGGCGGCCACGCCAATCTGCGCCTGCGACACGCCGGTTGCTGCTGCAGTGACGAGGACGGACTGCTCGATCGGGCTGATCTGCAGCCGCACGTCCAGCATCGTCCGTGCTCCGGATCCGACGAATGTCGATTCGGTGCGTGTCTGCTCGAATCCGGCAGCGGTGACTTCCAGTTGATACCGGCCCTCAGCGAGGCCGTCGAACGAAAACGCGCCGCGCTGATCGCTGGTCGTCTCCTTGACGCGCTGGGCGTTCCGCAGCAGCGCGACCTTTGCGCCCGACACGGCCGCGCCGAGCGGATCGGAAACCGTGCCGCGAAGGGTTCCGTCGTCGGCTGCAGAAAGTGGTGCGGCGAGTGCCATCACCACGAACAGGACAGCGAACCACACCTGTGTCACGCGTGCTCGTCCCATCACTAACGCTCCTGACTGCAGCAGATGACGGCGTCGTCGCGACTGACGAAGAGTTTCCCGGCGATCGAAACCGCTCCGTCGACGCGGGACGTCGATGCCTCCGCGAGCAAGGCGGCGGACTGTTCGCGACGGGCTGGCGGACGCGATGAAGGCGCACGCTTTCTGTCGTCGCAGAAAGTCGACCGCAGATGGCTTGGGTAGGTCTCCTGGCTCGGAGGTGGCAGAGCCGCGCGTTCAACTCTGCCGCCGCTTCACCTTCCCCGGCTGCAGGCCGAGTGGTCGATCGAAGCGACGTGCCTCACTCACAGTGGCGGGACCGCGCCGGATTCTCACCGGTCTTCCCTGTTACGCCCTCGTGGGCACCCAAAGCAAGATCGGCCTTATATCACGGCGGGGCCGACGGATCCAGACGGCCGCGGCATCCTCATCCGCACCGCGAGGTTCTTCTTGAGCTGCCGCAGGAATTCCGTCTGCTCTTCACCAGGAGCGGTATTTCACGAGGAAGTGCATAACGATGACTATCGAGGCCGTCGCAATTGCGTCGCCATCGCACTGACGGTTGACTCGGCGGCGTGTGCCGCGGCGCTTTGGGCGGCGGCAGGGTGCGAAACATTTCGTCACGAGAGCTGGAAACGGGGCGAGGGCGAACAGGAAAAGCTAACGTTTAGAACAGCTTAAGTGGCGGTGAGGCAGGGATTCGAACCCTGGATACAGCTTTTAGGCCGTATAACGGTTTAGCAAACCGCCGCCTTCAGCCTCTCGGCCACCTCACCGCGGCGAGAATCCTAAGTATAAACGACATCGCAGGTTACGCGACGCCGATTGTCCCCAAAACTGTCCCTGAAATTGTCCCTGCCAACGATCGGAGTCGGGTCCGTTCGCTGTCAACGGCATCGACGAGGCCCTCGAAAAACAGGCAACGGTTTTTATCAGAACCAAGCATGTCGGCAACCCACAGCGCTGCCGGCACTTGCTCGCCGGGGCTGGCGATGCCTTCATCCGTGGCGCGGCGATCGGCGCGGCGCTGACGCCCGCTCCGAGAGCAGCCGTCGGCGTCGGCGTGTGCGCCGGTCTTTGGAACCGCTGCATGTTGGCATGGCGGAGGTGATTTGAAGTATCACTCAAGGCCCTCTCGCGGTTGCCATAACGCACAACGTTCTCGGTCCCTCGTCGGGACGTCTCCGACGCCTGTCCCTCTTCGACGGCCTTCAGATCATTGACCGGGCGGCGGCGGCCGCTCGCATTCGATTCAGTACGCTGGTCTTGGCGACGCTCTGCGAGCCGTGCGAATCGTGCTGGAGCTGGGCGGATCGCTCGATGCACTCCAGGTCGAGCCCATGCGAGCGCTCGCGATCGCCACAAGCAAGTCCTCTTGACGTCCATTGAAAAGGCCGCGTGAGACGCGCGTGTCGTTCGCTATGGGTAGAGCGCGGCGGGTTTGA
>DATFWL010000499.1:0-6124 GCA_035259385.1 Vicinamibacterales bacterium
TCACACCTACATGATGGACGGCAGCGTGCTGCGCTGGCTCGGCAACCTGGAACGATTCGGTCCCGGCCTCGCCAAGTACCGGACGATTTACGTAGGCCATGGTGCGCCGACCGACGCGACTCAAGTCAAGAGCCAGACGGAATACCTCATCAGCGCATGCCAGGCGCTGCTCGAAGCGACGAACGGCACGGCGCAGCTGACGGAGGAATCGAGAAAAAGATACGAGCAGCTGATGGTCGCCAGATATCCGCGTTACGGGTTTCAGCTCACCGTCGGGTTTTCGGCGGACGCTCTGGCGAAAGAACTGGCCGGCGTCAAGAACTACGACTGGTAGATCCGCCGATCGGAGGCGACATGAATATTGCGTTCCTTGGCGCGGGCGCCATGGCGATTGCCCTTGGCCGCCGGTTCATTGCTGCCGGTCACCGGCTGGTGGTGAGCTATTCGCGGGAACCAGGCAAGATCGAGAAGACCGCGACGGAACTTGGCGGCGGCACCCAGGTCCGGTCGCCCGCTGATGCCGCGCAATTCGCAGACATCGTCGTGCTGGCGACGGGCTGGGGCGGCGCGGCGGGCGCGCTCGAGGCAGCCGGCTCTCTGCGAGACAAGTTGATCTGGAGCATCGTCACCCCGTTCAAGGCGGACCTGTCGGGCCTCGCCCTCGGCACGACGATTTCCGGCAGCGAGGAGCTGGCAAAAAGAGCGGTCGGCGCCAGATTTGTCGCCGGATGGCCGCCGTTCGCCGACGTTCTTGCCTCCTCGTCGACACGCTTCGGCGGCGAACGCCAGAGTCTCTTCTATTGCGGCGACGACCCTCGCGCGAAACACGAGGTCGAACCGCTCTTTCATGTCCTCGACGTCGACCCCATTGACGCAGGGCCGCTGTACGCGGCGCGATTCATCGAGCCGGCGATGTTCCTGCTCGTGCACCTCGCGTACGTTCAGAAGATGGGCGCGGTTGCCGCCCGTCTGCTGCGTCGCTGACGTCGCGAAGGAGGAACACCGTGGATCTGAATCTCGCGGGCAAGCGCGCCCTGGTGACAGGCAGCACGGCGGGTATCGGCGAGGCGATCGTTCGCGCGCTGAGCCGTGAAGGGGCCGCCGTCGTCATTCACGGCCGGGACGATCGACGCGGCGATCAGCTCGCCAGCGAGCTGCAACAGACGGGTGCTCGCGCCGCCTTCGTGAAGGCCGATCTCTCTTCGACCAGCGACGTCACGCGATTAGCGGAGAAGGCGCGGGCGGCCGTTGGCGGCATCGATATCCTCGTGAACAATGCCGCGATCTATCCGCAGCATACGTGGTTCGAGAGCGGTGCGGACATCTGGTCTCACATGTTCGACATCAACGTCGTGGCGCCCGTGCGCCTCATTCAAGCGCTCGTTCCCGACATGAAGGCTCGGGCCTGGGGTCGGGTGATCCAGATATCAAGCGGCGAAGGGTCGAAGCCGTTCGCGCACATGCCCGGGTACGGCGCAACGAAGGCGGCCCTCAACAATCTGACCGTCAGCCTTTGCCAGGCAGTCGGCACGTCGGGCGTGACCGTCAACGGAATTTCTGCCGGACTGATTCGGACGGCGGAAGTCGAACGATGGTTCTACGCCGAAGCGAAGGTCCGCGGGTGGAAAGATGAATGGGAAGAGATCGAGGCGGGCATCTTGAACGGCTACCTCGCGGTACCTGTCGGGCACATCGGGATCCCCGACGACGTCGCGCGGATGGCCGCGTTCCTCGCGAGTCCGCACGCTTCGTACATCAACGGCGCGATTCTTCGCGTGGACGGTGGCAGTCACGCGTGGTCTGCCTAGCCCGGAAGAAAGGCAGATCGCGATGATGCGTGCGGGCGAAGAGAACGGGAGGACGCCATGCTGACGATCACCGTCGTGCCTGGAGGCACGATCACCTCGGAATGCGACCCCGATTCGATTGGACACCGTGTCCGGCCGGCCGGCCGGCCCCGTTGGACGTCGGCGTACCTGGTGCAAGCCGCGTCCTGACTCAGCGTCAAACGCGTTGAACCGGCGTCGGTGCTATCTGGCGCTCGAGACCTCGGAGATGAAACCGGCGACGTAACGCTCGATCTGGTCTGGCGGCAGGTCGTAGCGGGCGCGTCCGTCCGGCTGGCCGAGATTGCCGCTGATGACGAAGCAGCGGAGCCCGGCCTGGGCAAGGTTCTTCGCCTCCGCGACGCTCAGCCCGCCGACCACCTGCACCGGCGTGGCGCCGCCGACTCGCTCGAAGATGGCGCGCGCCACGCCGCCAAGATAGTGGCTCTCGATCAGTTTCGGGTCGGCGCGCCGCGCGTCGGCCTGCAGGTGAATGCCGACGCCGTCCACACCGGCCTCGAGCATGCGAAGCGCGACGTCGACGGCCTGCGCCGCCGGGCCCTGGTGCGGCACCATGATGTCGGCAAAGACGAGCCGCGGCAGTTCGGCGCCGGCGTTCCTGAACTCGTCGCGCACGGCGCAGATCGCCTTCGCCGTGTCCGCGCCGGCGAGCGCGAGGAAATCGACGATGTTGCCGCCGCCCGAGTAGACGGCGCGCGCCTCGAAGGCACCGCCATCCATGGTCTTCATGTCCGCCAGCAGGAGTGCCTCGGGAAACTTCCGACGGAAGGCTGGAACGACGTTCGAGACACCCTGGTTCTTGAGCAGCGGCGTCCCCATTTCGACGATGGTGACGCCGCCTGCCAGCGCTGCGGCGGCAACCCCGAGCCCCTGCTCCAGGGTCGCCACGTCGACCGAGATCTGGAACGTGAAGCGACTTCGGAGGCGATCGAGAAGACGGGCGGAGGCGGGGTGGGCCGCCTTCGTCGCCTGCCGGGCCCAAACAGCGTCGGGCCGGATCGTCTCCGACATGGCGCCGACTGTCAGCGCACCCGCGGCAAACCTGCCCGCGCCAATGAGGAACGAACGCCGGTCGAGATCGAGCAGCCTTTCTCGCATGGATAGCTCACATCCAGACTACATCGCCTGGTCGAATCTCCTCGGCCGGACCGTCCCGCCGGGTATCCTCAGGTCATGTCCGAACTGGCGACGGCCGCGAGACCGGCCGGCTTCATTGCGAAGACGTCGCGGCGCGTTGCGGTCGCGCTGATCATGTCGACGGGCGTCGGCCTCCTGATGACGGGCGTCTGGAGAAGTTCTCCATCCTCGCTTTTCCTCCGCACCAGCATCATCGGCCTGTCGGCGACGGCGGCCTTCGGACTCTTCGAGGTATGGCCCAGAAGTCTGCCACGCTGGCTCCAGCGATGGGCGTTACAGGTCATTGCGGTCGGCGTTCTCATGCCCGTGACGACGCTGCTGATCTACGTTCTGTCCACTCGGCACGATGCCCCGCCGTTCTGGAGCGATCCTAGCCGGCTGAACGGGTGGACGCATCTGACGTTCGCCGCGCTCCTCCTGGCGCCCTGGACGGCACTCGCCGCCATCGTCCGTCAGAAGGAAGCGTTTGCTCGCGGTCAGACGCTGGCGTTCACGCTCGAGCGCAGTGAACTCGAGCGTCAGGCGCTCGACGCGCGTTTGCGCCTGCTGCAGGCGCAGGTCGCTCCGCATTTCCTCTTCAACACACTCGCGAACGTGCAGGCCCTCGTCGATGCGGGCTCGCCGCACGCGTCGGTCGTGCTGCGGAGCCTCACCGCGTACCTGCGGGCGGCGGTGCCGCTGCTCCACGAGTCCGACGCGACGATCGAACGGGAGCTGCAGCTCGTCCGACCATATCTCGAGCTGATGCAGATGCGCATGCCCGATCGCCTCCAGTACGCGATGAACGTCGACCCGTCGGCGTTGAAGGTTCGCTGTCCTCCGACCACGCTGTTGACGCTCGTCGAGAATGCCGTGCGACACGGAATCGACCCCAGCGAAGAAGGAGGCCGGATCGACATCGACATCGAACGGCTCGGTGAACGCTGTGTGGTCCGCGTCACCGACACCGGCGCCGGACTTCATCACGATCAAGAGGCGAGCGGTCTCGGGACCGGGCTCACGACTCTGCGCGAGCGGCTGCAGCTCGTCTTCGGCGATACAGTGCAGCTGCGGCTGACGTCGGGCGCCCGCCGCGGCGTCGCCGTCGAAGTCGATATGCCGGCACAGACATGAACGCCCGCGCGACGGCGTTGATCGCCGACGATGAACCGCTGCTGCGGGATGCGCTGCGGCGCCAACTGGCGATCGTGTGGCCAGAGCTCGACATCGTGGCCGAGGCGCGGAACGGACGGGAAGCGGTGAGGTTGTTCGACGAGCGGCATCCCGACATCTGCTTCCTCGACGTCCACATGCCTGGACTCTCCGGTGTCGATGCCGCGAACCATATCGGCCGGCGCGCGCATCTCGTGTTCGTCACGGCGTACGATCACTACGCCGTGCAGGCCTTTGCGCAGGGCGCACTCGATTACCTGCTGAAGCCGGTCGAACAGGCGCGGCTCGCGGAAACCGTCAGCCGTCTCAAGGAACGTCTGCAAGCGTCGGGGCCTGCCATCAACACCGAACAGCTGTTGCAGCAACTGAGCGAGCAGCTCGCGAAGCTGCACAGCAGCAGTAGCAAAAGCGGGACGCTGCGATGGATTCGGGCGCAGGCGGGAAAAACTGTACGCCTGATCGCGATCGACGACGTGGATTACTTTCGCTCCGACGCGAAGTACACCATCGTCGCTTGGCGCGACGGGGGAAAACCGTCCGAGGCGGTGGTGCGGACGCCGCTGAAGGAGCTGCTCGAGCAGCTCGATGCGGAGCAATTCGCGCAAGTCCATCGCTCGGTCGTCGTGAACCTCCGCGCAGTCAGCCATGTCAAGCGGCATGACAACGAAACGGCGGAGATTCACGTGAGGGGTCGGGACGACGTTCTGCCGGTGAGTCGCAACTACCTCCATCTGTTCCGGCAGATGTAGCCGCCTTCGCCAAGGCTACGGCGCCCAGGGCCGCCGTTCGAGTGGATGCAGCCGCCGTTCGGTGGCACGAATCCGCTCCTCGTCGCAGGCTGGTTGTTCGAGCGCACGCGTGCGGCCACGATGTGCCGGGGCGCACTGAATGAAGCCACACGCGATCCTCGTCGTCACGTCTCTGCTCTCGATCCTCCTGCTGACGCTTCACGTGACGGACGACATCGTCCGCGGGATTTCGAAGGCCGAGCCCTCAAACATCGCGCTGCTCGTTCTCGCGGTCTTGCTGTACGGGACGCTCGTGCTCCCCGAGCGGCGATCGGGGCACGTCATCATGCTGCTCGTCGGGTTGTTCGCGGCAGCCATGCCCGTCATCCACATGAGGGGGGCGCATTACGGCGAGATCGCCAGGTCCACCGGGGGCTTCTTCTTCGTCTGGACACTCTGGGCGCTCGGCGGACTCGGCGGCGTCACCTTCATGCTCTCGGCACGCGGACTGTGGAGTCTGCGACGGGGCCAGCCGAGGTAGGAGCCCCGTGGTAACGTCGAAAGCGGATGATCCGCTTGCGAACATTCACCACGAGGAGCCTTCCATGAGCCCAAAGAAGGATGAGAAGTCCGCCAGGAGCGGATTCACGGACGAGGAGCGAGCCGCGATAAAGGCTCACGCCCAGGAGCTGAAGGCGGAGGCGCGCGCGAACAGGAACAAGGCGGAAGGGGAAGACGCCGTGCTGGCGGCGATCGCCAAAATGCAGGAACCGGATCGCGCCATGGCGAAGCGGCTCCACGCGATCATCAAAGCCAGCGCGCCGGTCCTTGCGCCGAAAACCTGGTACGGGATGCCCGCGTATGCCAAAGACGACGCCGTCGTCTGCTTCTTCCAGAGCGCGCAGAAGTTCAAGACCAGGTACGCGACCTTGGGCTTCAGCGACAAGGCGAACCTCGACGAGGGCGCCATGTGGCCCACCGCCTTCGCGCTGAAGGAGCTGACCGCCGCCGACGAAGCGAGGGTCGCCGCGCTGGTGAAGAAGGCGGTGAGCTGAAGCGCGACGACGTTCCGCTGCTCTACTTCACCCAGAAGGCCATGCTGGCGTAGCCGATTCCGGTATTGACGGTATCGGTGCGCACCAGGAAGTCCTTCGACGCGGCCATCGTGCCATGAAAATCCGGGCTCGACGGCGAGGTCCGGGTCAGCGTGCCGTCAGGGCCGAGGACCGCCACGCTGGGCGACGGCAACGTGGTCACTCC
>DATFWL010000500.1:0-14366 GCA_035259385.1 Vicinamibacterales bacterium
TCAAAGCGCCCAGAGGTGCCGAAGGATCACGAGCCTGATGTCGATGCTACCCCGCGCGCACTGGCGATCCTTCATCGTCACGCCGGCGACATTGCTGCGCTGGCATCGACGCCTGGTCGCGAAGCGGTGGACTCACCCACGCCCGGTCGGTCGGCCGCCGATCCGGCGTGAGACGCGAGAGCTGGTGCTGCGGCTCGCACGCGAGAACCCACGCTGGGGTTATCCACGGATTGTCGGCGAACTGAAAGGGCTTGGCATCACGGTATGCGCGACGACGGTGCGCGCGTGGCTCCGTGCCGCGGGTCTTGGCCCGTCGGCTAACCGCCGGGAGATGACGTGGCGCGAGTTCGTCCGGGCATATCGCCAAAGCTTATTAGCCGTCGACTTCTTCACAGTCGAAACGATCTAGCTGCAACGAATCTACGTCCTCTTTTTCATCGAGCTGGGAAGCCGTCGCGTGCACATGGCCGGGTGCACGCCGAATCCGAGCGCGCCATGGGTCATCCAGCAAGCAAGACAGTTGTCGTGGACGTTGGCACAGCGCGCAGAGCCGATACGGTTTCTGATTTCGTGATCGGGATCAGAAGTTCACCGACGTATTTGACGAGGTGTTTCGAGCCGTGGGGATTGAGGTCGTCCGAACGCCGTTTCGCGCGCCCCAAGCGAACGGCGTTGCCGAACGGTTCGTGCGCACGGCCCGTTCAGAATGTTTCGACCGGCTGCTGATTTTGAACCTGCAACACCTTGAGCGACTCTTTGCGGCGTTCATCGATCACTACAACGGCCACCGGCCTCATCGACCGCTGACGCTCGCGCCCCCGGAGTCACGACGGCAGGCTACAACGGTGTCGGCAAGCGGTGATGCTCGTATTGTGCGTCGCGATCGTCTCGGCGGTGTTGTTCACGAGGACGATCTGGCGGCGTGAAAAGGGTTTCTGCACCGTACACGCTTCAGTTCGGGCACCTGAATCCGTGATCGAGGTACGCGTCGACGTGATCCTTGATGATCGCCTCCAGCAAATTCGCGACGGCGGTCAGGTGCTCTTGGCGAAGCACGGCAAGCTCGTTCAGGAGTTGAGGAGTCCCGCCGATATTTGCGAGATACTGAGTGCCGTCCGGAAAGGCGAGCCAGTCGTTGCCAGGAAAGGCGATGCCTGCTCTTGCTGTGCTGGGAGTTTCGTTGTTCTTGAGCGGAAAATACGTAGCCCGTGGCTCGGTTTCAACCGCCGCGGCGAGCCCTGAAATAAAGCGCTGCTTGGTCACGGCGGGTTGCAGAAACAACATCGAGTTATTCGTTAGGGAACTGCCAAAATCGACCTGCGTGAACCCAGCGAACTGGCCGCTGAACAACGCGGCGTCGATCGTCCCGAGCCGTTCGAAGAACTGGCGGGCTTCATCGCCCGTCAGCGCCCCCAGAAAAGTCACGACTGCGTAGTCGAGGACGAACGCATAGGCCTTGGCGTTGTCGGCGCTGAAATGCGCGGTACCACCCTGGTTCAGAACATAGCCCAAAGCATTGTCGAGTACGTTGACATCGCGCATGCTTACGGCGCCTGGTCCGGAATCCTGAACGGTGAACACGAATGACGGGTTGGTCGCCCCCTCGAACCCTCCGGCGGCGACTCCGAAACGTGTGTTGGCTGGTGTGACCGACGTGATCGCGCCGTGCGCGGTCAGCGCGTCGATCACACGGTCGACGGCGAGGCACTGAGAGAGGAGCAAATCGCTCCATCGTTCGAGACGGCTATAGCCGATGCTACGCATCAGCGTGAGATTGCTCTCACCCACGACGTCACGGTTGGGAATCGGCTCCACCGAAATGTACGTGGTGGCCGACACTGTGTGAATAGTCGTTAGAAGGAAGGCGGCAACGACCAGCCTGACGGTTCGCTTCCTGGGACGGCGGTGTTCTGAGCGTGGCGTCCGCATCGAGATGCCCCAATGGAAAAGTGAAAACCGTGGACGACGCTGTGGGCGCTGCATCCACGACAGAGCCTGGGTCACGGATCGAAGGGAAGAAGGCCGCTATACTGCCACAAATCGGCGTTGAGTTCACTCAGGAATCTGTGGAGCGGAGATGAAGCTTCTCGATTTCCAGCGCTACTAAAACGGTTACCGCACGCATGCCGGGCTCGGCGGACGCACGCCAGACTCGAGCGCCGGCCCCGGCCGCGCACGCGCGAATATCAGTTCATATCGTGGCAGATGCTTTGTCGTGGCCTGTACCAAACACCGATCGCGGCGTGACCGATCGGCCGTGGCTCAAGATGCCTCTTCGAATCGCGCGCTGTCCAACATCTGGCTGCGTCCCTGTGCGCAGTGGTGAGGGAAGCCTCTGCCGGGAAGGGGGACTCGGCGGACTCGCAGCAACGTGAGTGCTATCTGCTACTGTCTGCGCCACAACTTGAGAATTCGCCACCAACAGGATCCCTTCACCGTACCGCCCCATGTCCAGCTACACTGGCACTGATCGGTGATTGTCAGCGTTCGAGCCGAGTTGGGGCGATCATGGTGACGACGCTTGTGCTGGTGCTGAATACCTTGTCACTCGGAGCGATCGGCGTGCGAATTCCGAGTGGCACGAGGGTGCCCGTCAAGCTACTGCAGTTCGTCTCCTCCGAAACAAGCCGTGTCGGCGATCCAGTGCGATTTGTCGTCGCCCAGGACGTCGTGGTCAACACCCTCGTGGTCATTCGTCGGGGCACGCCCGCGAGCGGAACTGTCGTCGAGGCCACCGCGTACTACATCCGGCGGTGGCTATGGTGGAACCACGTTCATCCGGGCCGTCTCACGTTCGATGTGACAGCGACAACAGCTGTCGACGGCGAACCGATCCGGTTGCGCCTCGCCAGCGGAGCAGGTCGAGGCGCAACACCGGTCATACGCTGGGAACATGAAGGCGCGTTGTTCGACGCCGAAGTCGAGGGCGACTACTTCGTTCCTCCGCAATGATCCCCGTCGACATTCCGTCGGCCAATCCGCATTACCGGGTACGAGCGTTGAGCCGCCTGACTCCTCATCCGCACCTAAACCGATGCACTCGGGTTTCCCGAGCGCGATCGAACGCAAACCTAGTTCATATCGCTCAATGAACGACCACGGTGCCGATCATGCCCGGATGAATCGTGCAGTGATACGAAAACGTGCCCGGGGTCTGAAAAGTAAACGAAAAGTTGCCACCTGGCGCGACTACACCGGAATTCCATCGAGTCGTGTCCGATGTGGACGTGTGCGCGACCGAGTCGCCGTTGGTCCACGTTACGGTCGTGCCAACCGCGACCGTCAGGTCGTCTGGCGCGAACGCCCGGTTGCCAAGCGTTGACGCTCCTGATGGAATCGTCACCGATGATGAAGCGGCCCCCGTAGCGGGGTGCGTCGATGGCGACGGCGCCGCCAGCGACGACGAGTCTGAACTTCCGCATGCGATCGTGAAAATCAAAACAGTTGAAACAACAGCAAAACGCATCGACAACATCAGAACCTCCGCTCGTTACGACGCGTCGCAGCGAACGGCGTTTCATCACATCGAAGATTGCCGAAACACGAAAAGACGAACAATTCTTGAAAGCGACTGTGGTTGCCGAATCTCGTCGCGGCGGTGATGACGCGTGAAAGATTTTTCATCCTCCGCGCCCAATAGAGCGGCGTACCAAATCGCCGCCGCCGACTCGTTCGTCGTACCGCCCGCGTGCCGACTCCGGTTGGTGCTCGTGATTGCTCGCGCACCAACGCACGCGCGCACGTCGCGGTCACCGATCACCCCGGCGGCATGGACCGCGCAATAACGCGGGAAGCGTTTGAGTGGAATCACGCACCTCCGGGCCCCGGC
Source organism: Vicinamibacterales bacterium (assembly GCA_035259385.1). Taxonomy (GTDB): domain Bacteria; phylum Acidobacteriota; class Vicinamibacteria; order Vicinamibacterales; family CAVVIG01; genus QHWK01. The sequence continues at coordinate 3,830 of DATFWL010000500.1, forward strand.
GGCGTCGCACTCTGAGGACCAGCCGCCTTTTTTCAGTCGCCGCCATCAGGTCCGCCGCCGGTCAGCGTCGGACCTCTCTGAATGCTTCGGTTGGAAGCGATCGTCCTAAGCGGCGAACCGCAGCTCGAAGACGTCCGCTTCGTTCAGCTTGATTGGATGTCTTGGCGATCCCCCGTAGCGGTAACCCTGAGCGTCCGTTGTTTCGTCGAGCGCGAGAGGACACTACCCGACCCGTGCCTGCTCGCCGTGCTACGGCCGCACTCTCACGTACTTCTGCAGCCGTTTGGGCCGCGGCTCGCCGGCGTAGATGTTCCCGTCGCGGTCGACCGCGACGAACTCCGCGCCGTCTCCGGCGGTCTGCCGCGGATCACCCCACGGATACATGATGAAAGCGTTCATCCATCCGGTCTTCGCGTCGCCGATCCGGATGCCCTCCTCCCATCCAGGGTTCTGCACATCGTCGGACTCCGAGTCGGCGACGTAGATCTGATCCTTGCTGTCGAACGCGATGCCACTCGGCTTGCCGAACTGGGTCCAGGGCGTCGTCAGCGATTTCCCGTCCTGGTCGAAGATCTGGATCCGATTGTTGCCGCGGTCGCCGACGAAGATCCGCCCCCTCGAGTCCATCGCGATGGCGTGCAGCGCGTGGAATTCGCCGGGCGCCCAGCCGCTCTTGCCCCATGCCTTGACGAACTTTCCGTCCGGTGAGAACTTCACGACGCGGTTGTTGCCGGTGTCGTTGTGGCCGTCGGCGACGAAAATGTCGCCGCCCGGCGACACGACGACGTCGCTCGGCGACGTCAGGTGATCGGGACCGCTGCCCGCCTGCCCCGGCGTGCCCAGCGTCATCAGCACCTTGCCGTCGGGACTGACCTTGACGACCACCTGTCCGCGCTGGTCGCCCTTCGGCGTCCGGTTCTCGGCGACCGCATCGGTGACCCAGACGTTGCCGTTCCGATCGACATCGAGACCATGCGGCCAGATGAACATACCGCCGCCGAAACTCCTGACCACCTTGCCGTCGGGGCCGAACTGCAGGATCGGATCCGTCTTCGAGTCGCGACACTCGTCCCCGAAGCGGGCGGGATCTTCGAGCCGATCGCATCGCACGATCGCCCAGATGTGGCGGCCGTCGGGGTCCATCGCCACCTTGCCCACGGCACCCATCGCCCTGCCGCTCGGCAACTGCGCCCACCCCTCGACGATGCGATACGGGTTCGGAGGGACCTGCGCGAAGAGCGTCCATCGCAAAGCCGGTGCTACGGCGAGGGCCAGGGCGACGAGGATCCCGATTCGCTGCGCGTTTCGCATGACCGCACCTCCCGCTAGACGTGGCCGATCATAGCCTTGGCGGAGCGGAATCGAGCCGTTGCGCGCGGCTCGCGTGGCTGCGCCAGCAGCCACGAGCGTGCCGATGCAAGTATCGTGCGCGTCATGTGCTGACCTCCACGTTCGTGCGCCTGCTGGGACTCTTCGCGCTACTGTTTCTGGCGCCTGTCGATGCGAGCGAGCGGTTCACCGCCACGGCCGCGGTCAAGAACGCGAGCTGGCAGAGATCTGACAAGGTAGGACTAGACTGCCGTGCGTCACTGCACCGTAGAAGGAGAGAACGCCATGCCTTCGAACTCGTCGGTCCGAGCTGCACACGGAACGCGGATCCGGAACTTCGAGTGCGCCGCGGTCGCACTCATCGTCACCAGCACGACGCTCGTCTGGCTGGGCACGACCGCACCGATCCTGGCCTGATCGTCGCAGGTTCCCTTCAGATTCATGGAAGCAACCATCCTCGAAACGCAGGCCGCCCTCGCGGCGGGGACCATCACGTCCGAGGAGCTCGTCAAGATGTACCTGGCGCGGATCGATGCGTTCGACAAGACGGGGCCCGCCATCAACGCGATGATCCGGCTCAACGCGCACGCCCTGGCGGAGGCGCGGGCGCTCGATGCCGAGCGCCACGCGAAGGGTGCCCGCGGGCCGCTGCACGGCATTCCGATACTCCTCAAGGACAACTACGACACGTTCGACATGCCGACGTCCGCGGCGTCGCTCTCGCTCGCCACGTCTATCCCGCCAGACGACGGTACTTGGTGCGGAGACTGCGCGAAGCCGGTGCGATTTTCCTCTGCAAGACCAACATGCACGAATTCGCCTTTGGTATCACGACTATCAGCTCGTTGGGAGGACAGACGCTGAACCCGTACGACCTGCGCCGCAATCCGGGCGGATCGAGTGGCGGGACGGGTGCGGGAGTGACGGCGAACTACGCCGTCGTCGGCATGGGGAGCGATACCTGCGGCTCGATCCGCATCCCCTCGTCGCACAACAGTCTCGTCGGCCTGCGCGTGACTCAGGGCCTCTTCAGCCGCGATGGGATCATTCCGCTGGCGCTCACCCAAGACGTCGGTGGACCGCTCGCACGCACTGTCGAGGACATCGCGGTCGTTCTTGACGAGACCGCCGGCGTTGATTCGAACGACCCAGCGACCCAGGTGGCCGCGCTCCACACCCCAGCGAGCTACACGAATTTTCTCAGAACGGGGAGGCTTCGAGGCGCGCGCTTCGGCCTGATGACCGACGTGCTCGTGACGACGCCGGCAGACCAGGAAGTGGCGGACGTCATCGTGCGCGCGACGCAGGAACTCCGGAGCCTCGGCGCCACCGTTATCGATGTCGGGATTCCAGACTTCGCTACCGTCAGCAACACGTCGGTCATCACGATGGAGTTCAAGGAGAATCTCGACGCGTATCTGGCGGCCACGCCCGCGGCGCCGTTCAAGACGCTGCAAGACATCTTCAACTCGGGCCTCTTCCACCCGTCGCTGACAACCGTGCTCACCAACGCGCTCGCGTCCGGTACCAATTCGCAGGCGTACCGCGACCGCCTTGCCGGTCGTGTGATCTTCAAGCAGGCCCTGGTGCGCGCCATGGACGACAACCACCTCGATGGGCTGATCTATCCGACGATTCGGCAGAAGCCGATCTTCGTCCCGGCAACGAATCAGCCAGGCAGCAACTGCCGCGTCAGCGCACAATCCGGGCTGCCCGCCATCTCGGTGCCGGTCGGGTTCACCGCGGATGAGATTCCGGTCGGCATGGAGTTCCTCGGGCGCGAGTTCGCGGAGGGCGCTCTGTTGGAGATTGCCTTCTCCTGGGAGCAGGCGACGCATCATCGCCGGCTCCCCGCCACGACGCCGGAAATCGAGCCGCAATGGTCGATCCGAGTGTCAGACGGCGTCGCCACGTTCGTGATCAACCCGGATCTGCAGCGATTCCGCTTCACCGCGCCAGGCTTTGAAACGTTCGTGTACTTCGATCCCGGAATGAACGTTTCAAAGGAGTGGATCTCAGGAGAACTGAAAGACAGCCGATGGCACATTCACTACAAGGTGCCTGTCGACACAGCGAAGTCGAAGTCGGCTTCCATCTTCGTCGACAATCTCTGGGTCGGAGGGGGACGTACAACCTTTTCGGCGCGCCGATCTCGCAATGACGAAGCGCCATTCAAACCGGCCACCAGGTCTGAACGAATGGCGGCGCTCGGAGTCTCCGACCATTCGCGATTGACGAGGTTGTCCTTGGGGGGCGCCCAGACCCTCCGCAGGCCGTTCCACCGACGACAGATCTCCGTTAATAAGGTATAAAGAGCGTCGCTGTGCCGAGCGCTGCATCGGAAAGCGTGGCGCATGGCGACGTTGAGGTCGGGGACTGCCATGGAGAAAGTAACGTGCGGCGTCCTCGCATTTTTACTGGCTTTCGCGATCTGCTCGCGAGAACTCGTCGCGTGGGGCGATGTCGGCCAGCTCGACCTGACCGCGCTCCTTGGGGCTTCAGGCGATCCGAGGCCTTCGCTGACGGCAACGGCGGAAGAGCTTGGCCGCATGGCGACATGGCCCGACCACATGCCAGGCGGCAAGGGCACGCCGGCCCCTTGGCACTTCATTGGACTTCGGGCGGTTCGAGAGCCCCCGACTCGTTCGACAACGCTGGCTGGAAGAAGATCGTTCGCGAGCAGCTATTCAAGGCTGGCGTGCAACTCGCGACTGTGCTGAACGGCCTATCGGAGTTACGAAGCATGCCAGAGATCTTCATTTCGTATTCGCGCATCGATCGCGACTTCGTCGAGGAACTGCGCACGAGATTCACAGCGGTCGGCCGGGACCCCTGGGTCGATGTAACAGATATCCCGCCGACGGCCAAGTGGCGCTCCGAGATTCTCTCGAGCATCGAACAGGCGAACGCGTTCGTGTTCGTCGTGAGCCCGGACTCAATTGTTTCACGGGAGTGCCTACGCGAGCTGGCCCATGCCGTCAAACATAACAAGCGGATCGTCCCGGTCGTCTGCCGAGAAAGTTGATCCCAAAGCCGCCCCCCCGGACCTGGCTGAGTTGAACTGGATTCAGATCGGGTCGGTCGATGCTGGCTTCGGTACGTTGCTCAGGGCCATCGACACTGACCTCGATTGGGTGCGCGCGCATACCCGCTTTGGCGTACGTTGCTCTCGAGTGGGATGCCAAAGACCGCGAGCCCAGTCTTCTGCTCCGCGGCCTCGACTTCCGAGTGGCCGAAGGCTGGTTGGCCGATGCCGCGGGTCACGAACCCCTTCCGACCAGTCTTCAGGCCGAATACGTTCGAGCAAGTCGACGCGCCACCATGACGCGCAGGCGCGTGGTGACCAGCCTCTTGGCGAGTGCCGCGTTCGTCGTCGGTGCGCTCGGATTCGTCGTGTACGAGCGCGGAGGACCTATCAATTCCTCTATCGCTCAGATCAAACAGAGAATGGATGAAGCCAGGCCGAGTCACCAGCCAATAAGTACCGCGACGGCGACCATTGAGATGCTGATCGCTTCGTTGGACGCTGGTCAGTTGGACAACTTGGATCTTGATATCAACGTTCACGACATTGGTTGTTTAGGTCTCGTCACACTGTTGAAAGGCACCGAAGACCTCTTGACACTGTCGTCGCCCGACTGTTTCGTCCGAAAAGAGAGGAGTGGTGAGGCCGTCTTCAGAGCCATAGTCAATATGGATCCGTCCGACGTTGCAAGTGGTAAGCCCGCCTCCTGGCTCACCCAGGCGGACTCGATGCGCGTGGGCATCAGCGGAATTCATTCGAACAATCGGGTTACCCGAGGGAAGGTCTTATTTACGGTCAATAGCTCGATACGAATGGAGATCGCCATACCTCCGCAGGTGTTCGACGGGGATGCTGCGTTGGCTCCGATTCCGGAAGCGTGCAGAAGTCCGCAACAGGCACAAAAGAGCAGCGCTGCAGCTGTTGAGGGGTTCTGGCTCATCCGTTGTTCTCGTGAGCCAAGCGTTGCCGACGCGCGGCAGGGTTCGAACCGGTCGTCGAGCACAATGTTCGGCAATCCGTCGACCGCGTCGTTTGCCATCGCAATCGAGAGAGGAAGCCTGGAAGCAATCAGGACACTTCTTGAGAGCGGCGCAGATCCGGACACACCCATTAACGGCGGGGCGCACAGAATCTCGCCGTTGATGAAAGCCTGCCAGATGGAGGAGCTTGAAATCGCAGAGTACTTGATGGACCACGGCGCCAATGTCAATGCCGTGGACGAGGACGGAAATACGGCTCTTCAAGTCGCCGTTCAGCACGTTGGCCTCGTTCGAATGCTGATTTCACGAGGTGCCAGCGTGAATACGCGAAACGTCGGGGATAACACGCCCGTCGGGACGGCCGCCTGGGCTGGCAAAGCGGAGGTTGTCCGCGTTCTGGCTGAGGCGGGAGCAGATCTGAAGGCGGAAACACATGGACTCACCCCGTTGATGCTCGCTGCTTCGGCCTTCCACATTGCGACGGTTCAGCTTCTGGCGAGGCTCGGAGCGCCGGTCAATCAGCGGTCGACACAAGGGGGCGAAACAGCTCTGTTCTCGGCTATCTATTCCGGTCAGACGGGCGTAGCGCGAGCCCTTATCGACTTGAAAGCCGATGTGAACGTAAGAACGAAAAGCGGAAATACTCCGGTGAAGGCGGCACAAAAAGGAGATCAGGCGGACATGCTGGCGCTGTTAAAAGCCGCCGGTGCAATCGAGGCCGCCAACCTGGAGTTGGAGCCATCTCCCAACCCTGCGGTCAAGGTGGCCGCGCCGCGGAATCGGAGGCTCGATCCGGAGAAGACTGCGGCTCTGTGGCGCGCGATTGACGATGCCTTTGCGATCGACGCCAGGGCTTTGCCGAAAGTCCTGGCGACCGCGCAGACCCTCATCGCCGAAGGCGCGGATGTCAATGCGCTGGGCCCTTACAAGGAGTCGATGGTGCTTCGTGCGGTCGATACCGAAAAGCATGAACTGCTCGATGTTCTGATCCGGGCGGGCGCCGACGTCAACATGGCGAATGAATACAAGATTGCGCCCTTGGCTGCGGCGACTGAGCAGGGAAAACAGAATATGGTGCTGGCACTCATAAGCGCAGGCGCGAATGTCAACGCGCGAAACAACGCCGGCGGGACAGCGGTTCAAGTAGCTGTATTGCGTGGCTTCACCCAGATTGTCAGGATTCTGATTGACGCGGGCGCCGAGATCGCACGCGATCGAGAAGAACTGCTCGATCTAGCGCGACAGAGGAAGCATCCGGCCATCGAAAAACTCCTGTTGGAAGCAACGAAATAGGGCTCCCGATCGCGAAGTGTCATCACATCCCGGCCGCTGTCCCTCCCGTCATCGTCGGCAAGTTCAACACCCTCAAAAGCGGACGAGATTTTCAGGATGCTGAGGTTCAATCCGTCCGGCTGATCGCATTTGCTCAGGGGCGCTAAGATTCGAGGAGGCGAACGGGACGAGCACCTCGCCTACGGTAACGCGTGCGGACTCCTTTCGATAGTGCTGCCATGGACGTTGTGGACCCGGAACGCTGGCGCCGGATCCAGCCTCTCTCCTCGATGAGGCGCTGACACTTCCGCAGGCCGAGCGCGACGCGTGGCTCGACCGCGTCTGCGCCGGGGACCCAGAGCTACGCGCTGTGTTCGGCCGCGTGCTGCGCAGACGCACAGTCCGCCGGGTTGCTTGATACAGCTTCAGGCTTGTTCGTTGAGAGCGCCCTCGACGATCTCGTAGAGGAACGCGTCACAGAGTTCGCCGGTACTGAGCGCTTTACCGTGCTGCGGCGCGTCGGCGCAGGCGGCATGGGTGTTGTCTACCAGGCGCACGACCAGGTTCGTGGTGATGTCGTCGCGCTGAAGACTCTCCGTCGGCCGGAAAGTCGCCTGGCACATGCAACTGCCCATTCCGCGCGGCAGCGGCGGCGGCGATCCATGCTAACGAGAATACGGTGAGTTGATCGTGAGGCGGCTAGGCGGCCATCACGCTCACGATCCGATCGAACCTCTCAGTAGCCTGGTCGTCCATACCTCCTGCGGTCCGATGATTATTGCTCCTTTAGCTGAGGAAGACACGATCAGCCACAGGATGCACTGGCCGCCAGCTCCTCCCCGACTTTCGCCCTTGGCCGGTACGAAAATGGGCGTTATGCTGACCGCGGATCCGCCGTTCTCAGGACAGCGCCAACTTTTCGGCCTGACGGTCACTCGCCACGACGGAAGGCGGTAACAATGGCGAATGGCATGCACCGCAACGACAAGTTTCCCGTCGTTCCCCCGGTCTATCGCCCCCAACGACCGATGCGGGCCGTACAGCCCGTCATGGGCGGAGCGCAGCAGATGCCGAAGCCGCCGGTTGTTCCTGCGGCCTATCGCCCCCAACGACCGATGCGGGCCGTCCAGCCCGTCGTGGGCGAAGCGCAGCAGATGCCGAAGCCGCCGGTTGTTCCTCCCGTCTATCGTCCCCAACCTGCGCCGCAACCGCGAACGGTCATGCCTTCGGTCGCCGCTCGCCCTGTCCAGCGGTTCGCGGTCGCAGCGCCGGTGATGCCGCGTGGAAAACCGATGATTCCCGCGCCAGTCTCGAGGCGATTCGCCGGCGTGATTCAGCGGATGGACGTGGACATGAAGACCGCCACACCGTCCTTCGATTTCACGGCTCTCGAATCGAAGATAAACACGGTCAAGGCGAGGGTTCTGCGTGACCTCGAGTGGCAGAAGCCGAAGACGATAGTGGCGGCTGCCGCGTATCTGAGCGGCAAGATTGTCGTCCGCAGGGGCCGGCCGATAAAACTCAGTAGCGCCGGCGAAGCCATCGTCGAATACATCCAGGAAAACAAGGATGAGCCGTTCACGGCTTCGAACCCGATATTCAAGTACGACCCCGACACGGAAACGAATGTCGTCCAGGTCGCGGGTGAAGTCGAAGCCATCATGGAGTATTTGGAAGGCCAGGCCAGAACCGGTGGCGGCGGCGGCCTGTTCCAGCACAACCCCCAGGAATTCTGGGTGATGAACTCGCCGCAGTTTTCCCCGACGACCGAAACGAACGTTCACAACGCCTGGAAAACGCAGACGGGATGGCTTTCTCCCGATACTCGGCCGGAACACGGGGGCGTCAATGCGTCGACTCTCGTATCTGGGACTTCGACGCTGACACACTATGCCACTTACGTCACCGTGTCACCCGGAAGGGCGCATGAAAGCCGCATGCACATGTACGGCGTGGGAGCGAATCCGTATCAGGCGCCGCTCTCGCCGAATTTTTCGACGGCGCCGACCACAGCCACGACTTTCTCGCTCAAGCCATTCGTCGGCAATTTCAAGCGCGCCGAGTCCCAGGAGATCGATCTCAAGCTGCTGAACAAGTGGAGCGGCCAGCGCAAAGGCCACAAACCGGATCAGAACGCAGCGATGAGCAACACGTCGGCCACGAATGCGGCGATCAAGACCTTTGGCACGAAGGCGGAAGGGCATGAGTGGCAGTGGCTGCACCTCATCGCGTTCACGCTCGGCGGTGACAAATCCGATCCGAAGAACCCGAATACGCCTGAGAATCTGGTGTCCGGCCTGGCGGCGGCCAACGGCCATCATCTCGTGATCGAGAATCTGGTGAAGAAGCTGATCCTCGGCGGACTCTACGACAAGATCAAGATCAACGCGGCGGCAGCGATGGTGCCGGGGATCACCAACTATCACGTGGCGACGCACATCGACTATCACATCATGGGCTTGCCTTCAGGCGAGAAAACCTACAAGCCGGTGGCTGAATATCGGATCGACGCTCTCAATCCGTCGAAGTCGGCAGGGCACGATCTCAAGTTCATGTCATCGCAAATCACGAGCGGGACGCTTTAACCGATTTAGGCGGGCCGTTGCCGCTCGTGCGTCAGCGCCTCGCTCGCTGAGCGAGCCGGAGAGGCGGCACGGGAGCAGTGCGACCGGCTCGACTCGATGCAGTCACCGCGCGCCTTGCGATGACCGCGCCGCGTCGCTTCGCTCAGTGCGCCGCCGCCGCCGACTCAGTTTTGAGGCGGGTTGACCTATGATACCTATTTTCCTCCTAGCAGAGGCCTCGATCAGATCCTAATGGCCAGCCCTTACCGCATGCATCGGATAGGAGCCATCAGAGCTGTGCACACTGACATTCTGCACTTTCAAGGGCGAGTTGTCGTCACTCCGGCGCATCGTCTGACGGCCTCGAACGATGGACGTTCTCAAGGACGATTTGCGGCGCATCTGAAAGGCGGCCGATGATCGTCCAATGACGACCACGGGACGCCGTCAGCAGCGCTACGACCACCGTTTTCGGGATCTCGTGCAGCGCGCGGGGGACGTCACCATCGCCACGAATCTCGGCGTTCCTCGTTCGACGGCCCGTGGGTGGCTCCGCAACACACCGAAGGCGGTAGTAAGCCCGGACGTGACGAACCGAAACACGTCGGACCTCGAACAAGAAATCCTGCTGCTCCGGCGCCGCGTGAAGAAGCTCACCGCGCTGCTGCACCTGGCTGTCGCGCTGCTGCGAAGCTCGAGATTCGCTTTGGCGCACGAACGCCTGCCCGACGGACGCGACAAACGCAGAATCCTGCGGGCCGTGAATCGCGCCTGCGTGTTCGTGCCGATGCCGAAGGTCCTGCGGTTCCTGCGATTGTCGCCGAGTCGGTTCCATGCTTGGAGGCGGCTGCAGCAGGAGTGCACGCTCGATGATCGGTCGTCCTGTCCGCACACATCGCCCCATCGACTCACGTCAGTCGAGATCCGAACGATCAAGGAGATGGTGACTGCGGTCGAGTACCGGCACGTCCCGACCGGGACGCTCGCGATCCTTGCGCAGCGACTCGGCAAGGTCTGGGCGTCTCCTTCGACGTGGTATCGCCTTGTGCGCAAGTACGGCTGGCGTCGGCCACGGCTGCGCGTGCACCCGGCCACGCCGAAAATCGGCCTGCGAACGACCCGAGCCAACGAGATGTGGCACATCGACACGACCGTCATCCGACTGCTCGACGGCAGTCGCGCCTATCTGCACGCCGTGATCGACAACCTCTCCCGACGGATTCTCTCATGGCGGGTTGCTGAGATATTTTCGCCGGCGAACAGTGTCGCAGTGCTGGTCGAAGCGAGCCGCACAGCGACGTCGTCAGAAGCGACTCCAACCGTCTTGGCGGACGCCGGTGTCGAGAACGTGAATGCGCAGGTCGACG
>DATFWL010000501.1:0-20898 GCA_035259385.1 Vicinamibacterales bacterium
CTACCTGGCACGCGTCAGCTCCCCGCGGCGCAATCGTCGATAGAGTTCCAGCGCGTCACGGATGATCGCGAGCGCTTCGTCGGTGCCGAGCAGGTCCTCGACGACGACCTGCTTGTGCTCCAGGACCTTGTAATCCTCGAAGAAGCGGCGGACTTGCCGGAGCACGTGTTCCGGCAGATCCGCGCCGCCGCGATAGTCGGCGAACCAGGGATCGCCGACGCTGACCGCGACGATCTTGTCGTCGATGCCCTTTTCGTCGCGCATCCGCATCACGCCCACCGCGCGGGCGGGCACGATCGTCAGCGGGTAGACCGGCTCCTGTCCGAGCACCAGCGCGTCGAGCGGATCGCCATCGTCGCAATACGTGCGGGGAATGAAGCCGTAGTCGGCCGGATAGTACACCGCGCTGTACAACACGCGGTCGAGCCTCAGGAGCCCGGTCTCCTTGTCCAACTCGTACTTGTTCGTGCTGCCCTTCGGAATCTCGACGATCACCGGGAACGCGGTCGCGATCTGCGTATCGTCGACGTAGGTGTCATGCCATGGGTGCATCTGTGCTCCACGCGAGACGGCGTTTCCCAATCAGCGCCTCGAACGCGAACGGGCGCGAACTCACGGCGGGCTGATGCTGACGCCGAGTCGATAGCCGACCCAGACCGCCGCGAGGCCGAGCGCGGTCTGCAGCGCCACGTTCCAGAACGCGACGGCGTGCTCGCCGCCATGACCGAGTGTAAACGTATCGAGCATGAAGCTGGAGAACGTCGTGAAGCCGCCGAGGATGCCGACGAAGACGAACGTGCGCAGCTCGGTCGACATGTGCACCCGGCCCGTGGCGAGGAGCGCGGCGAGCAGGCCGATGACGGCCGAGCCGGCGACGTTCACCGATCCGGTCGCGTACGGGACAGCGCGCTCGAGCACATGTGCGAACAGAAGGTTGACGGCATGACGCGCCAGCGAACCGAGCGCGCCACCCACCGCGACCGCGAGCCAGATCATCATCGCTCTCCATCTGCAGCGGCTGGATGTGCGTGGGATCGACCGGCGCGGCAGTCCTACGGCGTCCCGTAGGAGTCATTGGCCGACCAGCCTGGCGGCGGTTCAGGTGGACTCCACCACCGTGCGGAGCCACAGCATACAACAGCTCGCGTCGTCGGCACATGCAACCGGACGCCGCGGCCGATACGCGCGCATCGAGCTCGTCATCGACCAGGTTCGCGGCAGCGCGCGCGTTGGAACGGGCGATGCGCCGGGCACGCACGCATTCGTGCTGCTACAATAAATGGCTGCGATGGCGGCGATCGAATTGATCACCAGCTCCGGGCTCGGCTCGCTGCTCGGCATGCGACACGCGCTCGAACCGGACCATCTCGCCGCGGTGTCGACGCTCGTCACCGGCGAGCGCAGCAGCGCGAAGGCGGCGCTCCTCGGCATGTGCTGGGGACTCGGCCACACGCTGTCGCTCGTCGTCGTCGGCAGCGTGCTCGTGCTGCTGCGGGCGGAGATGCCGGCGCGGGTCGGCGACCTGTTCGAGCTGTGCGTCGCGCTGATGCTGATCGGGCTCGGACTGCGGGCGATTTATCTCGCGGCGCGGCAGGGACGGACCGGACCGGCACGCGCCCACCAGCACGGCCAGCGTCTCCACGTCCATCCGGGCGCGCCCGCGCATATTCACATCGGCGCGTGGACGCTCGCCCGTCGTCCGCTGCTGGTTGGCGCCGTGCACGGTCTCGCCGGCAGCGGCGCGCTCACGGCGCTCGTGCTCGCGACGCTGCCGTCGGCGGCCGCCCGTCTGATCTACATGGCGGTGTTTGGATTGGGATCGACGCTCGGCATGGCTGCGCTGTCCGGCCTGCTCGGCTGGCCGCTGGCACGCATGGGGCGACATCATGGTCTGGCGCGCGCGATGTCGCTGCTGGTTGGATTCGTCTCGACCGTACTGGGCGTCGCGTGGGGTTATCCGCTGCTCGTGCGTCTTTTGTAGCGCTCGCAACAGGGGACTTGGGGCTGAGGGCTAGGGGCTAGGGGCTCGCTGATATGCGCATTCTATTGATCGCGTTGGTCGCACAACTGGTCACGCCGGCGCCGAAACCGGGACACGCTACGATCGTCGCGTCGCCCACCGAAGTGAGCGGCAAGGCAGGCGCGACGCTGGCGCTGTTCGTCGACGTCACGCCCAAGCCGGGCATGCACGTCTACGCGCCAGGCAACGCCGACTACATTCCGATCTCCGTGAAGCTGAATCCGGCCGCGGACTTCAAGGCGGGCAAGGTCGCGTACCCGAAGTCGGAAGTGATGACGCTCGCGGACGAGAAGGTGTCGGTCTTTCAGAAGCCCTTCCGCCTCACCCAGGACGTGACGCTCGGGAAAGCCGCAAAGGCCGGATCGACGATTGCTGTCGCCGGGACCGTTCAGTATCAGGCGTGCGACGATCGGGTGTGCTATCCACCGGAGTCCGCGCCGGTCTCGTGGGCGGTGACGATCAAGTAAGTTCGTCCGATCCGCCCCATCGGTCCCATCCGTCCCATCGGTCCCATCCGTCCCCTCGGTCCTACTGCCGCTTGTTCACTTCGAACAGCGTGCCCGCGCCGCCGCCGATCGCCGCGCCGATCAGCGCGCCCTTCTTGCCGCCGAAAATCGCGCCCAGACCAGCGCCCGCCGCCGACGATCCGCCAATGACCATCGCCGTCTTCTGCCAGCTGCGCCCCGACGCACGGTCGACGACTGCACCTGTCCGGCGCGGCGCACGGGTCACGATTTCGTCCGACGCGACCCGCCGCGGCCTCGCTGAGGGCTCGGAATCAGGGATCACACGCACGTCGCTGACGGGATACGCCACGGCCGGACGCGGAGCGTAGCCGTACGCAGCCGCCTGCGGAACCGCGTAACCATCGTCGACGAGTCCGACGCGTTGACTGGCGACCATCGGCCGCGCGTCCGGATACGCCGTCGGCGCGCGCTCGGTCATCAGGCCGTACGCAATCAGCAACACGCCCGCGGCAATCACGCTCAGCACCGTCGCAAGGAACGCCTTCATGACTCGACCTCCTGGCGGGGAACGACACCAAGGTCGATGCCATGCGAAAACCTCGTAAAAACCAGTTCGGGTGACCTCGCTGGAGGTCATCGCGGCGTGAACGGTCCAGCCCTGAAGACACACTGGAGATTTCGTGTCTGCGACGACGTCGCCGGAGTTGTAACGTCAAAGGCCTGCGGCCGCGTCGCTTACAGGCCTGACGCCCTCTACATACGCGCCGCACAGACCACGTCTGCCGTCGAGGTGGAGTGAACCACCGATACAATTGGCGCGATGGCCGCCCGAATCCTCGTCGTAGAGGACGACCCCGACATCGCCGCGCTCGTCGGCCGCTACCTGGACAAAGCTGGATTCACCAGCGAGCTCGCTGCATCGGGGCGTGACGCACTGACGACGATCGCGACGCGGCCGCCGGACCTGGTGGTTCTCGACCTGATGCTGCCGCAGCTCGACGGGCTCGAAGTCTGCCGCGTGATCCGCGGCAACGAGGCGACGTCCAGCCTTCCGATCATCATGCTGACGGCCCGCGCCGACGAATCCGAGCGCATCGTCGGGCTCGAGCTCGGCGCCGACGACTACCTCGCCAAGCCGTTCAGCCCGAACGAGCTCATCGCGCGGGTGCGCGCCCTCCTCCGGCGTGCGCACCGGGCGGCCGGCCCCCGCGCGCGGACGCTCGCCTACGGTCCGATCTCGATCGACACCGATCGACACGTCGTCTCGCTGAACGGCCGCGACGTCACGCTGACCGCGAAAGAATTTCTGCTGCTCGAATACCTCTTGAAGCATCGTGGACGCGTCCTGTCGCGCGACGTGCTGCTCACCGACGTGTGGGGCTATCGTTACACGGGCGGCACGCGCACGGTCGACGTCCACGTGCGCCGGCTGCGGGAAAAGTTGCCGCTCCTGGCCGACAACCTCGTTACCGTGAAGCAATTCGGCTACAAGCTGGCCGATCCGCCGCCCGAGGCCTGAGCGTCCATGCTGCCGCAGTTTCGTGCCACGTTCCAGGCGAAGTTCTTCGTTGCCGCGCTCACGGCCAGCGTGATCGCGCTGGCGGTCGCGGGCGTCCTGTTCGCGACCACGATGCGCGGGCAGATCGATCAGCGGAACGAGGACAGGCTGGTCGCCGAGGCGCGGCTGGCCGGCGATCTGCTCGCGCGCGCCGGCCCGATCGCGACGGTCCAGGAGTCCGATCAGGAAGCCGATCGGCTGGGCGAGCTGATCGGAGCGCGCGTCACGTTCATCGCCGCGGACGGCCGTGTGGTCGGCGACTCGGCCGAATCGCTCGACGGCATTGCGGCGATGGAGAATCACGCCGACCGTCCGGAGGTGATCGCGGCGCGAACGTCGGGAATCGGGCGCGCCCGCCGCTACAGCGCGACGCTGAAGATCGACATGATGTACGTCGCAGTGCCGGTGCACCATCCGTCGATCGCCTTCGTCCGAGTGGCGCTGCCGCTCACCGACGTGCGCAATCAGCTGCAGGCGGTCTTCTCCTCGACGATCGTGGCCCTGAGCGTGGCACTCCTCGGCGCGGGGGCGATCGCGTGGATGCTGTCGGCACGCATCGGCGGCCGCGTCCACTTGATCGCGCGTGTCGCCGAGCGCTATCGGCGCGGCGATCTCGCCCCGGCGCAGCTGGCGTTCGGCGACGACGAGCTCGGGACGGTTGCGCGGGCGCTCGACGACGCGGTGCAGGACATCGGCCGGCGGCTCACCGAACAGGCGCGCGACCAGGCGCGGATGGAAGCGATCCTCGCCGGCATGACCGAAGGCGTCATCGTCATCGATCCGCGCGCGCGGCTGCAGCTCGTGAACGATGCGGCGCGGCTGATGCTGAAGCTCGGCGACGTCGCGCTGGGACGTCCCTACGTCGAGACGATTCGCCTGCCGGCGATCGCGGAGCTGGTCGCAGCCGTGCTCGTCGGCAACAAGCGCAGCGCGGTGCAGTTCACGCCGCCGCGCGATCCGTCGCGGACGATCATGGCGACGGCGGCGCCGGCGGCGGGCGGCGTCGAGTACGGCGTGATCCTGGTGCTGCACGACATCACCGAACTGCGCCGGGCCGATCAGATCCGGCGCGACTTCGTCGCCAACGTCTCGCACGAGCTCCGCACGCCGCTCACCGCGATCCGCGGCTACGTCGAAGCGCTGTCGGACGGCGACGCCACGCCCGAAGACAATCGCCGCTTCCTCGAGGTGATCGCGCGGCACACCCGTCGGATGGAGCGGCTGGTCGGCGATCTGCTGCGGCTCGCCAGGCTCGACGCCGGCCAGGAGACCCTGGAGCTGACCGCCTGCGACACGCTCACGCTCGCTTCCGGTGTGGTCGCGGATCTGTCGGCCGCCGCCGAGGAGCGCGGCCAGCACGTCGAGCTGGCGGTCGCGCCTGGCGGCGAGAAGGTGCGCGCCGACCCGGCGAAGCTGCACGACGCGCTCCGCAACCTGGTCTCGAACGCCATCGCCTACGCGCCGGAACACTCCACCATCCGGATCGGCGCGACGCCGGTTGACGGCCGCGTCGCGCTGACCGTCTCCGACGAAGGACCGGGAATTCCCGACGAGGATCTTGCCCGCGTGTTCGAGCGCTTCTACCGAGTGGACAAGTCGCGCACCCGCGACCCGGGCGGCACCGGCCTCGGCCTCGCCATCGTGAAACACCTGGTCGAGCTGCACGGAGGCCAGGTCGGCGTGGAGAACCGCCGCGAAGGTGGCGCGCGCTTCACGATCACCCTGCCGGCCGCTTGACTCTATACTCAGGTACAGGGTTCACACTGATCGACGTCGGGGCTCGGGGCTAGCGGCTAGCTGCATCCGAGATCGACACGTAGCGCGAAGGCTTCAGGGGAGCGTCAGCCGGCCCCCAGCCCCCCAGCCCCTTCTGCGAAGGAGCAGACGTGCGCATTGGAACGGCAGCCGAGCAGGCGGGCGTCAACATCCAGACGCTCCGGTACTACGAACGACGCGGGTTGCTGCCGCGGCCGCCCCGCCGTGATTCCGGCTATCGCGAGTTTCCGGACGAGGCCGTCGGTGTCGTCCGCTTCATCAAGCACGCGCAGGATCTCGGCTTCACCCTCGACGAGGTCGAAGAGCTGCTGAAGCTTCGCAACGAGAGGCGCCGCGATCGCGCCCGGATCCGCGCGGTCGCCGAACGCCGCGTCCGCCAGATCGAGCAGAAGATCTCGCAACTGCGGGCGATGAAGAAAGCACTCGAACGCCTGATCCACCGCTGCCATGAAGGCTCGACGCTCGAGTGCCCGATCATCGAGGCGCTGGACGGAGCTCGCGGAGGCGCGCGGTGACGCACGTCGATCCGGTCTGCCTGATGGAAATCGAAGAGGCCGACGCGGTTGGATCGCGTGAGCACAACGGCGTCCGCTACTACTTCTGCCACCCGAGCTGCGAAGAACGGTTCGTGGCCAACCCGGACGAGTTCGTCGGCGGCACGCCGCGCGCGGTGGCGCCGGCGCCTCCCGGCGTCACCTACTTCTGCCCGATGGACCCGGAAGTGCGGTCGTCCGAGCCGGGCGCCTGCCCGAAATGCGGGATGGCGCTGGAGCCCGACTTGTCGAGCGCCGCCTCGCTCCCGCTCGACGCGCCGAACCCCGAGCTCGTCGACATGACCCGTCGGCTGGCGATCGCCGCGCTCCTCACCGCGCCTGTATTCGTCGTGACGATGGCTGACATGCTGACCGGTGGACGTTTCATGTCGTCCAGCGGAGGCCTCCTCAACTGGGCGGGGTTCGTGCTGTCGACGCCGGTTGTCTGGTGGGCCGGCTGGCCCTTCTTCGCGCGCGCGTGGGCGTCGTTCGTCAACCGCAGCCCGAACATGTTCACGCTGATCGCCATCGGCGTCGGCGCGGCGTACGGCTACAGCGCCGTCGCGACGATCGCGCCGGGCGTGTTTCCAGCTGGTTTCGCCGTTCACGGCGTCGTGGACACCTATTTCGATACCGCGTCGGTGATCACCGTCCTCGTCCTGCTCGGCCAGGTGCTCGAGCTCCGCGCGCGAGGTCGCACCAGCGTCGCGATCCGGCAACTGCTCGGCCTGGCGCCGAAGAGCGCGCGAGTCGTGCGCGGCGGCGACGAGCGCGACGTCCCGCTTGGCGAGGTGACCGTCGGCGACATCTGCCGCGTGCGGCCCGGCGAGAAAGTCCCTGTGGACGGCGTCGTCGTCGAAGGCCGAACGGCGATCGACGAGTCGATGGTCACCGGCGAACCGATTCCGGCCGAAAAGGAACCAGGCTCGCGCGTCACCGGCGGCACGATCAACACGACCGGGACGCTGATGATCCGGGCGGATCGCGTCGGGAGCGACACGCTGCTCGCGCAAATCGTGCGGATGGTCGGCGAAGCGCAGCGCAGCCGCGCACCGATTCAACGCCTCGCCGATCGCGTGTCGGCGGTGTTCGTGCCAGCGGTCGTGCTGGTTGCGGTGGTGGCGTTCGCGGCATGGAGCGTCTGGGGGCCGGAGCCGCGTTTCGCGCATGCGCTTGTCGCCGCGGTCGCCGTCCTCATCATCGCGTGTCCGTGCGCGCTCGGGCTCGCCACGCCGATGGCCATCATGGTCGGGACCGGCCGCGGCGCGACCGCGGGCGTGCTGGTCAGGAACGCTGAGGCGCTGGAGCGGCTCGAGCGGGTCGACACGGTCGTCGTGGACAAGACCGGCACGCTGACCGAAGGCCGGCCGATGCTGACGATGCTGCTGCCGCAAGGCGGTCGAAGTGCCGCCGAGGTCCTGGCGCTCGCCGCAGCGCTCGAGAAGTCGAGCGAGCACCCGCTGGCCACGGCCATTCTCCATGCAGCGCGCGAACGCGGCGTCACGATTCCGGCAGCGACCGATTTCCGATCGGAGCCCGGCAGGGGGATCGCCGCCACTGTCGGGGGCAAGCCGGTCGCGCTCGGCAATCTTGCGATGATGGACGGAGCGCGCGCCGCCGTCGGCGCGTCCGCGGCGGAGGCGGACGCGCTGCGGCGTCAGGGACAGACGATCGTGTATCTCTCGATCGACGGTGAGCTGGCCGCTGTGCTCGGCGTCGCCGATCCGATCAGGCCGACCACGGCCGACGCGATCGATGCGCTGCACGCCGACGGCATCCGCGTCGTCATGCTGACCGGCGACAACCGGGCGACGGCCGAAGCCGTGGCTGCCCGGCTAGGGATCGACGAGGTGCACGCCGGCGTGCTGCCCGCCGCGAAGCGGGCCGTCGTGCAGGACCTGCAGCGCAATGGCCGCACGATCGCGATGGCTGGCGACGGCATCAACGACGCACCCGCGCTCGCCGAGGCGGCGGTTGGCATCGCAATGGGAACCGGCACGGATGTCGCAATCGAGAGCGCGGGAATCACGCTGGTCAAGGGCGACCTGCGCGGTATCGTGCGCGCGCGCCGCCTCAGCCTCGCGACGATGAGGAACATCCGGCAGAATCTGTTTCTCGCGTTCGTTTACAACGCGATCGGCGTGCCGATCGCCGCCGGCGCGCTCTACCCGTTCACCGGCATGCTGATCAGCCCGATCTGGGCCAGCGCGGCCATGACGTTCAGCTCCGTCTCTGTGATCGGCAACGCGCTGCGGCTCCGCCGGACGCAGCTGTGATGTCGAGCAGGTGGACCGTGAAACCGGTGGCGCGCATCAGTTGCGAAGGAGTGTCGATATGGTGACCGATCCAGTCTGCAAGATGCAGATCGACGAGAACAAGGCGGCCGGCAAGAGCGAATACAACGGGAAGACGTACTACTTCTGCGCGCCGATCTGCAAAACGAAGTTCGATCAGAACCCGCAGCAGTACGTGAAATAGCGTCGAAGGACTATTGGTATCCGGCCCCCGGCGGCGCCAGACGCGGCGGCGCGACAGTGAAGACGTGCGAGTGCTGGGCGCAGATCTTCATGAAGGGTGCGGCGTGGCGGTTGCCGAAGCCTTTGATCGGATACGCGCAGCACAGCGAGAACTCGTACTGCCGCGCCATCTCGTTCCACAGCTGCTCGAGCTGGATCGCCGAGTCGGCCTTGCCCTGCGTCCACAGCAGCGCGACCATTTCGCCGAAAGCGACGATCCGGCGGCGCTCGCCGGATCGACTCACCTCTTCGAGGATGCCGCCGACGAGCTCCTGAAACAGCATCGCGTCCAGTTCCGTCTGACGCAGCAGCTTCGACAGCGTCGACGCCGCGTCGAGCGCGACGAAGCGGCCCTGGTCCTGCGCCACGCTGACGTCGAGTCCGTTCGCCTTCAGGCGTTTGAAGAGGCCGTCGCGATGCGCTTTGGTCGCGATGATCACGGCGACGTCGCCGCTGACGAGCGCTGTGCCGACGAACCTGGTGAGGAGATCGAGGAGATGGCCGTCTTCTTCGTAGAACTGGACGGCATGGCTGCAGGCTCCGGCGCTCGACCAGTCGACCGGCCGCGCTGCCGGCCGCGCGCGTTCGTTCCGCCTGCTCACACCTTGATTATACGGAATTGATGGCAGCAGGAAACCGCCGAAGTGGAGCTCGAGGCGTCGGCTCGTCATCGCCGGCGTGCAGGATTGTGCAAGTGGCCGCGCGGCGAAGGACGCCTCGACGCCGCCCGCCGCGTGCAGTTCCGTGATCTTCGAGCCCACGGTGTGGATGGTGCCAGCGGCCGGCGCGCGTGCCGAGACCGATCGAGCGGTGCGCGGCGCTGCCGTGATCGAGGCTGAAGAGCGCGGCCGACACGACGCCGCGGTTACGCCGGTGGTGAGACGCCGGCATATCATGGGCGTTCCTGATGGCGATGAACAACGACGTCCTCGCAATCGTTCTCGGCGGCGGCCAGGGCTCGCGCCTGTTCCCGCTGACCGTGCAGCGATCGAAACCGGCGGTGCCGATCGGCGGCAGCTACCGGTTGATCGACATACCGATCAGCAACTGTTTGCATGCCGACATCCGGCGGATCTTCGTGCTGACGCAATTCAACTCCGCGTCGCTCAACCGTCATGTCGCCCAGGCGTTCCGCATGGATCCGTTCAGCCAGGGATTCGTCGAGATCCTCGCCGCCGAGCAGACGCCGGATAATCCGAACTGGTATCAGGGCACCGCCGACGCCGTGCGTCAGGCGGCGCGCCATTTCGTCCGCTTCGACGCCGACTACTACCTCATTCTCGCCGGCGATCACCTGTACCGCATGGACTACTCGGAGCTGGTCGACGCGCACTGCGACAGCCGCGCCGACATCACCATCGCCGCGCAGCCGGTCTCGATCGACGACGCGTCGGCGATGGGCATTTTCCGGTTCGATCGCGACGGCCAGATCGTCGCGTTCGAGGAGAAGCCGACACGCGAGCGGCTGCTCGAGATCGGCCAGAGCATCCCGTCCGGCGCGACCTTCGGCGGCCACACGCCGGACAAGCCGTTCGTCGCGTCGATGGGCGTTTACGTGTTCTCGCGCGACGTCCTCCTCGAGGTGATCGAGCAGGACGGCGCGACCGACTTCGGCCGGCAGATCATCCCGCACGCGCTCGGCAAGTACCGGGTCACCTCGCACCTGTTCCGGGGCTACTGGGCGGACGTCGGAACAGTGGCGTCGTTCTACGAGGCGAACGTCATGCTGACGCGATCCGGGGCGCCGTTCCGCTTCTACGATCCGCGGCGCCCGATTTTCACGCACGCGCGCTTCCTGCCGGGTGCCCGGTTCAGCGACTGCGCCGTGCGCTGCGCAATCATCGCCGAAGGCTGCTACCTCGATCGGGCGACGGTCGAAGACTCGATCGTCGGCATCCGTACCAACATTCACCACGGCGCGACAGTGCGCCGGTCGGTCCTGCTCGGCGCCGACTACTACGAGGCCGACGATGACGTGCCCGCGCGTGGACGCAACCCGCGGCTGGGAATCGGCCGCGACGTCGTCCTCGATCGCGTGATCGTCGACAAGAACGCGCGAATCGGCGACGGCGCGCGGCTGCTCAACGAAGCAGGCGTGCAGCATGCCGACGGCGATGGCTACTACATCCGCGACGGCGTCATCGTCGTGCCGAAGGACGGAGTCGTGAAGCCGGAGACGCGCGTGTGACGCGGAACGCAATCGGCGTCCGATTCTGCAACGTGTTCCTGATGAGAACTGAGCCGTAGCCGCGTGCACCCCGGCAATTCCGGGGATTTTGCGACTGATGTGTAATTCCTACCGCGCCGGCCTTCCGCTGGTCGCGTTCCGCGATCGGCTCGCGCGCTCGTACATAAAGAAACACGCCTGAAATCAGCTCGCCGAGGCGCTGGCGCTTCTCTTGCCTCGAACCGGGCGCACAGGTTCTTCACGCAGGCTCGTCTCGCGCCGTGGTCAGGCCATCAGTGTGTCGTTTGCCGCTGAATGCTGGCGGCACGTACGCGATGCGCGGCGTGATCCGATCACGACGGTGCAAACGCAAACCGGTCGCGGGCATCACCGATGCGTCGTCCGGTAACACCGTTGTAACGACGCGCGGGGCAGCGCGCTGGGCAGACAGGGCGAGTGGGTTGGGGGTAACGGCGGTCGGCTGGGCGATAATGTTCAGCGTGATCACAGTTTCTCGCTTGCTCTGTCCTGCCCTTTTTCTCGTCACGCTCGCGTGGACGGGCATCCACGCGCAGCCGGCGCAGACATCGTCGGCTCGAAAGCAGGCGATTGCGCATCGCGGCGCCTCCGCATACCGGCCCGAACACAGCGAAGCGGCCTATCGCCTTGCAATCGATCAGAAAGTCGACTTCGTCGAGCAGGACCTCGGCGTCACCAAAGACAGCCAGCTGATTTGCATCCACGACGATACGCTCGAGCGCACGACGAATGCCGCCGAGGTATTTCCAAATCGATCGGTGATGCTCGCGATCGGGTCGCGGACGCCGGCGAGGCACTGGCTGGTGAACGACTTCACGCTCGCGGAGATCAAACGGCTCGACGCCGGCAAGTGGTTCAAGCCCGAGTACGCCGGCGCCAGGCTGCTCACCTTCCAGGAAGCGATTGATCTCGTGCGCGCGCATCCCGGCTTCGGCATGTATCCGGAGCTGAAGTCGCCGCAGCTCTACAAGTCGCGCGGCATCGACCAGGTGAAGCTGTTCGTGGACGTGGTGAAGAAGAACGGGCTCGAGAAAGCGGATTCCCTGAAGGCCACGCCGGTGATCATCCAGTCGTTCGACGAAGAGGCGATCCGCCGCGTCTCGGTCGACCTGCCGACGATCCCGCGCGTATTCCTCACCTCGAACGACGAGGACGTCACCGACGCGCGTCTGCGCGCGCTCGCGAAGTTCGCGACCGGGATCGCGCCAGAGAAGTTCGTCATCGCGCGCCATCCGGAGATGGTCGCGCGCGCCCACGCGGCCGGTCTCACGGTCACCTCGTGGACCTTCCGCAGTGACGAGAAAACGGAGTACCCGAACGTCGGCGCCGAGATGTCACATTTCCTGTACGACCTCGGCATCGATGCGCTGTTCACCAACAATCCGGATCTCTTCCCGCGACGCTGAGCGCCGCCGCGTGGCGCTGCACGCATCCTGCAGCATCTGACCGGCCCACCAGAAGGAGTTGAACTCGGCGATCACCGCGCGCATCGCCTGCATCCGCGCCGCCTGCTCGCGGTCCGGCATGCGCAGGGCGCGGGCCAGCGCCTCCGCGGAGGCCTCCACGTCGTACGGATCCACGATCAGCGCCGCGTCGAGCTGCCGCGCGGCGCCGGCCCGCTCGCTGAGGACCAGCACGCCGCGGTCGTCGTCTCTGGCGGCGACGAACTCCTTGGCGACCAGGTTCATCCCGTCGTGCAGGCTGCCGACGTAGCAGACGTCGGCGGCCCGCAGAAACTCGTAGACCTCGGCCGGATCGTGATGCGCTTGCCGCAGGATGATCGGCTGGTAGGCGTCGGCGCCGAACCGGCGGTTGATCCGCTCGACGATCGACGTCAGCCGCGATCGAAGCGCGCAGTACGCCGGCAGGTTGGTGCGGCTCGGCTCGGCGATCTGCACCAGCGTCACGCGACGCTGAAATTCTGGATACTTCTCCAGCATCCGCTCGAACGCCAGCGACTTCTCGCACAACCCCTTGGTGTAGTCGAGCCGATCGGCGCCGACGATCAAGCGGCTGTGGCCGGGCAGATTCAGTCGCGCCGCTACACGCGTGCGGCACGCGTCGATCGGCGGCGCCTCGTGCGCCTCCTGGTTCGGCCACTCGATGGAGATCGGATACGGGCGGATCGTCGTTTCGCGACCGTCGTGCCACACCGCGCCGCGCCGGCGCTCGACGCGGGCGTCCAGCAGTCGAGCCGCGCAATCGAGGAACGCCCGGCAGTCGGCAGCGGTCTGAAACCCGACGATGTCGCTGGCCAGCAGACCCTGCAGTAACTGGCGCCGCCACGGGCACCGTTCGAGATCGCTGAGCCGCGGCCAGGGAATGTGCCAGAACGCGATCAGCGTGCTCTCGGGCAGGCGCTCGCGAATCATCCGCGGCGCCAGCGCGAAGTGATAGTCCTGCACCATGACCACCGGCGAGTCGGTATCGGCCTCCTCCGCGACAGCCGTCGCGAACTTCTCGTTGACGCGCGCGTACGCCGCAAAATCCTTCGGACGAAAGACCGGCTCGACCCCGACGCGGTGACACAGCGGCCAGAGGCCCTCGTTGGCGAAGCCGCCGTAGTAACGCCGCTCCTCGATCGCATCCAGCCACACGCGCCTCAGCCGATAGGCCGGATGACGCGGCGGCACGTTGAGGCCGTCGCGGCACGTGACCGCGGCCCGATCGGCGGCGCCGCTTCCGTGTCCGATCCAGACGCCGCGGCATGCCGCGACCAGCGGCTCGAGCGCTGTGACCAGGCCGCTCGCCGTCCGCGTCGCGATCGGGACCTCGCCGCCGCTCCACTCGTGGCGGAACGGCTCGCGGTTCGCGAGGACGACGACGCGGTTTCCGCCACAGCACGTATCCAGGCATCGACGCAGACGGGCGGCAGTCCATGCCGATGTCGCGTGCGGGTCGTCCTGTATCCGTACCTCAGCTGTTCGGCGCATGGGCTCTCCCACGTCAAGTAGACGACGATGCGGGATCGCGCGCCATCGGGCCAAATGGGGATGACCACTGCTTATTCGACCCGACGCGGCCGAGCTTGTTTTCCCTCGCGAGCCAGCGGCTGTGGTCCCCGCTTCTCAAGTACTGACAGGATGCCGCACGAGAATCGTACAGAGATACGCTTGTATGCATGCGGTTCAGAACGTGGCCCGTGGCGGCGCTCGGCCTTGGCGGACTCCTCCTGCTGATCCTGGTGTCGATGCTGACACTTTCGGAAAAGGCGCAGGACATTTACGCCGAGCTCGATCACCTCAACACGCACCACCGCGATCTCGACGCGAAGCTGCGGCGCCTGCGATCCGACGTCAACCTGTCGGGCATTTTCGTGCGCGACTATCTGCTGGACGTCGCCAGCGAGCGGGCGCCCGACTACCGCCGGCAGCTGACCGCATTCCGCACCCAGAACATGGCGACGCTCGCCGAACTGCGCGCGCTCACCGGACCGACCGAGCATCACATCGACAGCCTGCAGGCCAAGCTGGAGGACTACTGGGAAACCTTCGAGCCACTCTTCGACTGGACCCCCGCCGAGAAGATTCTTCAGAGCGCGCGCTTCCTGCGCCGTGAAGTCGTGCCGCGGCGCGAGGCGGTGCTGGCCATCGCGCAGGAGATCGAAGAGATCAACAACACGAATCTCGTGGTCCAGCGCGCCGAGATTTCGCGGCAGTACGCCGCCTTCCGCGACGACCTGCGCCGCGTGGTGTGGCGGAGCCTGCTGCTCGGTCTCGTCGTCGCGCTCACCGCGGTCATCCGGCTGCGCATCCTCGAAGGCCGATCGGCGGAACAGCGGCAGATCGCCCAGGACGCCGAACGACAGATGCGCGCGTTGTCGCAGCAGCTCGTCGCTGCGCAGGAGGAGGAGCGCAAGAACCTGTCGCGCGAGCTCCACGATCACGTCGCGCAGGTGCTGACCGCGCTGAAGATGGAGCTGCGGCGCATCGACGTCGGCATCGCCGGGCCCGACGGCGGGCGCCGCGCCGTGGCCGAATGCCGGCGCCTCGTCGATCAGATGTTCCGCACGGTGCGCGACCTCGCGCTCGGCCTGCGGCCCAGCATGCTCGACGACTTCGGCCTGCAGGCCGCGCTCGAGTGGCACGTCCGCGATTTCATGCGGCGCTACGGCGTCGAGGCATCGCTGCGCATCGACGGTCCGCTCGACGATCTGCCCGACGCGTACCGCACCTGCGTCTATCGCGCCGTTCAGGAAGCCATGACCAACTGCCTGCGCCATGCGAAGGCGAAGGCGGTCGCCGTCACCGTGGACAGCAACGGCGATCATCTCCGGGTGTCGATCGCCGACAACGGCACCGGTCTCGATCCGGCGCGGCAGCGCGAGGGCCTCGGCCTGCGCGGGATCGAGGAGCGCGTGCGTGAGCTCGGCGGCACCATGGCGATCGACGCTGCGCGCGGGCGCGGCACGCGTCTCGCGATCGAGCTGCCCTGGCCCGCTGCCCGGGAGGCCGCCGTTGCGCGTGCTGCTGGCTGACGATCACGGCATCGTGCGCCGCGGACTGCGCAGCATCCTCGAAGAGACCGACGTCTCCGTCGTGGGTGAAGCGGCCGACGGCCTCGAGGCGGTCCGGCTCTGCGAGACGCTGCGGCCGGACATGCTCATCGTCGACATCGGCATGCCGAAGCTGAACGGCATCGACGTCGCGGCACGCGTGCAGAAGCTCGACAACCCGCCGCGCGTGCTCATCCTCAGCATGCATGCCGACGAGTCCTACATCATCCGCGCGCTCGCATCAGGCGCGCGCGCGTATCTCCTCAAGGACGCCACCGACGAGGATCTGCTGCCCGCGGTGCGCGCCGTCGCGTCGGGCCGTCCGTTCTTCAGCCCCGCCGTTACCGCCGTGCTCGTCCAGGACTACATGCGATCGCTGCAGACGCGCGGGCTATCCGATTCCTACACACTGCTGACGGATCGCGAGAAGGAGGTGCTGCAACTGCTCGCTGAAGGGCGATCGAACAAAGAGGTGGCCACGATCTTGAACCTCGCGCTGTCGACGATTGAAACGCACCGCGCGAGCCTGATGCAGAAGCTGAACCTGCACAACACCGCTGAGATCGTGCTCTATGCCGTACGCAAGGGCATCATCCAGTAGAGACTCTCGGTGCACACCAGTGCACTCCGTGGTGTGCACGAGGTGACTACCAGGTAAACACCTGGTGAATACCTGACGGTGAAACCGTGATGATCACTTCAGGCGCTGCACAGGTCTTCGTCCTCTCCCCTGTTCACCCGATTGGCAGCCGCATCGCGTTTCTTTACTGTGGAAACCGCCGGCGCGAAGCCGGCGCGGATTCACCCGGAGAACGCCATGAGTATTGACGTCGGCACGCTCGTCCCCGTCCGCTGTTCATGGAACGCATGGCAGACGGCGGAAGTGCGTCTTGGCGACCTGGAGGGCATCCACTGGTACCAGCCAGCGGGCGCGCCGCGCCCGCTGGTGCATGCCTACGTCGACTGCACGAAGATGCGCGGCCTGATCGCGCACGATTGCCAGAAGACGCCGGCGCCGCACCGGCTGCTCGTCTGCGTGCTCAAGCGCCACCTGGCGCCCCCTGCCTACTCCGAACTGGTGCGGCTCGCGGCGTCAGTCGCCTGACGTCGCGCGGCCCGTCGCCGCCCTGCGCTGAAACTCCGGACGGTCTCCCGGACCGGGGTTGAATTGCGCCACCCCGTTCGCGGGCGGTATAGTGAGACGTTCACCGTCACCGCATGATCGCTGCCGTACCGACGCTCGCACTACCTCCCCCATCACGTCGGCACATCGTCGTACGCGTGCTCGCCGCCCTGCTCCTCGCCGCGATCACATGTGTGCCGTCGATGGCGCGCGCGCACGATCGGCTCGATCATCAGCGCACGCCTGCGCAGCAGCACTCGCGCTTCCGCTGGTCGAACAGCTGCGCGTCGGTCCCACAGAAACACGCGACGGTCGTCGTCGCGCTGCCGGCTGACTACCCGACTCACACGCTCGTCGAGATTGCGCCCGCGTTCTCCCCGGCCGCGGCGTCTACCGACGTCCCGATCCTCCAGGCGCTCTGCCTCCAATCGCCGTCCGGCTTCAGAGCACCGCCAGCCGATCTCCGGTAATCCGTCTCCGCTCACGACTTGATCGGCCCCGCGCGGCGCGCGCGAGGCCCGGAGTGCTGTCATGAAGAGGACCGATCCGATCGGAAGACTGCTGTACGGAGTCGTCGCGGTGGTGGCCATCGTGCCGCTCGCCGTTGCCACAGGCTGCTCGAGACCTCAGGCCGCCGCCACGGCGGCGGCCGATGACCGGCCGACGGTCGCGGTCGCGCGGGCGGCGCGCGCAGACCTGTCGGAAACGCTGACGATGGCGGCCGAGTTCCGTCCGTTCGAAGAGATCGACGTCCACGCGAAGGTTGCCGGCTACGTCAAGGCGATCTACGTGGACGTCGGCTCGCGCGTGAAGGCCGGCGAGCTGCTGGCCGTGCTCGAGATACCGGAGCTCCTGGACGAGGCGCGCCAGGACGAAGCCAACATCCAGCGCAGCGCCGAAGAGATCAACCGCGCCCGCGCCGACCTCGAGCGCGCCGAATCGGCGCACGAGATCGCCCATCTCGCAGCGACGCGCCTCGCCGGCGTGATCAAGGCGCGGCCGAATCTCGTCGCGCAGCAGGAAATCGACGATGCGGCCGCGAAGGATCGGATGGCCGAGGCACAGATGGCCACGGCGAAGGCGGCGCTCGCGTCTGCCGAGCAGCAGCTCGCCGTCGCGCGCGCCGTCGCGAACAAGACCAAGACGCTGACCGAGTACACGCGCATCGTCGCGCCGTTCGCCGGCGTCGTCACGCACCGGTATGCCGACACCGGCGCGATGATTCAGGCCGGCACCTCGTCACAGACGCAGGCGATGCCGATCGTGAAGCTCTCCGCCATCGATCGGCTGCGCCTGACGATGGCCGTGCCCGAGTCGGCAGTGGCGCACGTCCGGAAGGGCGCGCCGGTCGAGATCCGGGTGGAGGCGCTGCGGCGCACGCTCGCCGGAACCGTCGCGCGCTTCTCCGGCAAGGTGAGCGCCGACACGCGGACGATGGAGACCGAAGTCGACGTGGCCAACCCGGACTCGACGCTGGTCCCCGGCATGTATGCGGACGCGTCGCTGGCGCTGGCCGGCGCCAGAGGCGTGCTGGCAGTCCCGGTTCAGGCGCTCGACCGCGCGGAGGACCATGCGTCGGTGCTGGTGGTCAATCGCGGCACGATCGCCCGACGTGACGTCGGCCTCGGACTTCAAGGGCCCGACCGGGTCGAGATCCTCTCCGGCCTCGCCGAGGGCGAGATGGTCGTCGTCGGCAATCGCAGTCAGCTGCGGCCGGGCATGGCGGTCAACGCCCGGGCCGATGCGATCGCTACCGCGCAGGGTGAACGCTGATGTCGCGCTTCTCGATTCGCAACCCGTATCTGATCGTGGTCATCTGCCTGATCGCCGCGGTGATCGGCCTGACCAGCGTCGTGCGCATGCCGGTCGACCTGTTCCCGGCGATCAACATTCCGGAAGTGGTCGTCGCGACGTTCTACAGCGGCATGCCACCGGAACAGATCGAGACCGACATCACCGGCCGGTTCGAGCGGTTCTTCACGCTCGGCGCCGGCATCGATCACATGGAGTCGCGATCGCTGCCCGGCGTGAGCGTCATCAGGGTGTTCTTCCAGCCCGGCACGGACGCTGACTCCGACGTCAACGAAATCTCCAACCTCGCGATGGCTGATCTGCGACGCCTGCCGCCGGGAACGCTGCCGCCGATCGTGCAGAAGTTCGACGCGTCCAGCCTGCCGGTCTGCCTGATCACGCTGAAAGGCGACGGGCTCTCGGAAACGCAGTTGCGCGACCTCGGCCAGTTCACCGTGCGCAATCAGCTGGCCAGTGTGCCGGGCGCGTCGATACCGCCGCCGTTCGGCGGCAAGTACCGGCAGATCATGGTGTACGTCGATCCGGCGAAGCTGCAGTCGTACGAGATGAGCCCGATGGACGTGGTCCGCGCGGTCAACAACGCCAACCTGATCCTGCCGTCGGGCGACGTCAAGCTCGGTCCGTTCGACTACACGATTTTCACCAACAGTCAGTTCCGGACCATTCCCGAAATCGATCGGATTCCGCTGAAAGCGGTCGGGCAGTCCACGGTGCGGGTCGCCGACGTCGGCAGGGCGGAGGACGGCCATCAGGTGCAGGTGAATGTCGTCCGCGTCGACGGCCAGCCGTCGGTGTACCTGCCGGTGATGCGGCAGGGCGGCGACACCAACACCATCGCCGTCGTCGATGGCATCAAAGATCTCGTCGGCAAGCTCGTCGACGTGCCGCAGCAGCTGGTCGCGTCGGTGGTGTTCGATCAGTCGCGGTTCGTGAAGCGCGCGATCGAGACCCTGCTGCACGAAGGCGGAATCGGCCTGGTGCTGACCGGGCTGATGGTGCTGATGTTCCTCGGCAGCCTGCGCGCCACCGCCGCCGTGTTCCTGTCGATTCCGCTGTCGGCGCTGGCCGCGTTCATCGTCCTCTACTTCGGCGGCAGCTCCATCAACACGATGATCCTCGCCGGCTTCGCCCTGGTGTTCTCGCGGCTGATCGACAACGCGGTGATCGTGCTCGAGAACATCTTCCGGCACCTGGAGATGGGGGAGGCGCCGATTCTCGCGGCCGAACGCGGCGGCGAAGAAGTCTCGATGGCGGTGCTGGCGGCAACGCTCACCAGCTCGGTCGTGTTCTTTCCGGTGACGTTTCTGTACGGCGTCAGCCGCTTCCTGTTCTCGGCGCTGGCGCTGGCTGTCGTGCTGTCGCTGGTGGCGTCGTATTTCGTGGCGTGTTCGGTGGTGCCGCTGTTCTGCGCGTGGTTCATGAAGCGGCCGGAGCACGACGATCACGGTCCGGCTGAAGCCGGAGGCGACCGCGATCCCGACGGCGGCGAGCACCCCGTTCCGGCAGCCGATCGCGACCCCGGCGCGGCTGAGGTCGCGGTCGTGTCCGGCCCTGGCCGGACCCGTTCGCTGGGCGCGCGATTCAACGCGGCATTCGCGCGCCGGTTCACCGCGCTGCTCGACTGGTACGAACGGCGGGTGAGGCGGGCGCTGGTCAGCCCTCGCCTCGTGATCGCGGGCATCACGGCGATCTTCTTCGTCAGCCTGGCGATCTACCCGCGGCTCGGCGTCGCGTTCTTCCCGCGCACCGACGCGGCGCAGTTCGTGGTCAACCTGAAGTCGCCGACCGGGTCGCGCATCGAGATGACGGCAGCCGATGTCGAGCGGGTCGAGGCGCTCGTCCGCCGCGTCGTCGCGCCCGGCGATCTCGATCTCGTGACCGCCAACATCGGTGTCCAGCCAGGCTTCTCGTCGATCTACACGAGCAACGCCGGTCCGCACACCGCGACGGTGCAGGTCGCGCTCAAGGAGGGCCACCACGTCGGCAGCTACGAGTACATGGAGCGGACCAGGCGCGCAATCGCCGACGAACTGCCGCATCTGAGCGCCTTCTTCCAGTCAGGCGGGATGGTGGATGCGGTGCTGAATCAGGGACTGCCGGCGCCGATCGACGTGCAGCTCAGCGGCTCGAACATCGAGACCGTGTTCAACGCAGCCACCGATCTCGCCGCGCAGATCCGCAGGCTGCGTGGCGCCAGCGACGTATTCGTTCCGCAGGACATCGACTACCCCTCGCTTCGCCTCGACATCGATCGCGAGCGCGCGGCCACCCTCGGCCTCGATCAGCGCGAGGTGGTGAACAACCTGATCACCGCGCTGACCTCCAACCAGATGATCGCGCCGAGCTACTGGGTGGATCCGAAGAGCGGCAACGACTACATGCTGACCGTGCA
>DATFWL010000502.1:0-10052 GCA_035259385.1 Vicinamibacterales bacterium
CGGCCGACGACTCCGCGACGTCGTTGACGCGGTGATCTTCGAGCACGGAATGCGAGACGCTGCAGCTGGCGATAGCCCGGGATGACCCGCAGCTTGAGGTCGTGGTATTCGCCGGCCAGGCGGTTGAAAATGTCACGAGTGGGCATACGAAAGGCGGAACCCGTGAATGGTACGCCGGTCGAGTACTCCATTCATCCAGTCGGCTTCATTCGATCGACGCTTCGAGCACTGGACGAGGCGCCGCGACAGGGCTCCGAAGGCGCGCCTGACGCCTGGCTGGAAATCGACTCGAACGTTGCGCGCGCCCTCCTGGGGATTTCGGCCGGCGACCACGTCGTCGTGATCACCTGGCTGGACCGCGCCGATCGCGACGTGCTCGAGGTGCATCCGCGCGGCGATCCGGACGCTCCGCTTGCCGGCGTCTTCGCCACCCGCTCCCCGCACCGCCCCAATCCGCTGGGCCTCCATCGCGTCGAGGTGCGCCAGATTGAGGGAAACCGCCTGCGGATTGGACCGATCGAAGCGCTCGACGGCACGCCGGTCGTCGACATCAAAGCGGTGCTCGACGAGTGTGCCGACGCCTAGGGCGCGGTTACTTGCCTTGATACTTTGGCGGCCGGCCTTCCGCTTCGGCGCGCCGTCCCTCGAGAAAGTCCTCGGTGCGGTAGAGCGCGGTGTACTGCGCATCGAGCTTCGACAGCGCGTCGGCTTCCATCGGATCGATCACCTGACGCGCCGACGCCAGCGTGGCCTTGATCGACAGCGGCGCGCACGCGGCGACCTTGCGCGCCACCGCGATCCCATCGTCGAGCGCCGCGTCGGGCGTCGCCGCGATTGCCTGGGTGATCCCCATGCGATACGACTCCTCGGCGCCCCAGTGATCGCCGGTCAGCATGTAGCGCATGGCGTTCCCCCAGCCGGCCTCGCGGACGAAGCGCACCGTCGCGCCGCCACCGGGAAAACGCCCGTGCGTGTTCTCGTCCTGGCCGAAGCGCGTGTTGGCGGCTGCGATTCTGATGTCGCCGGCCAGATAGAGCTCGTGTCCGAGGTTCCAGGTATCGCCGTGCACGACGACCACGACCGGCTTCGATCGATGCGGTTGTGACTTGCCGAGGGGATCGATCGACTCGGCGCTCGCCGGCCGGCGTCCCGCGGTCAATGCCGCCTGCTGCGCGTCCACGTCGATGCCGCGCGAGAAGTGCTCGCCGTGGCCGAACAGGACCAGCGCGCGGAGCGATGGGTCGTGCTCGTAGCGGTAGAACACTTCGGCGAGTCGCGCGCGCGTCGGCGGATCGAGGCGGTTCTGGATGAAGGGGCGGTTGAGGCCGACGAGCGCGATCTCTCCGCGCCGCTCGACGGTGATCGTCGCCGAGGAGCTGAGCGGCACCTCGGCGAGCGTCGTCACGACCTCCGCAGGAGGAGTCTGATCGCCCTGCGCGCGCGCGGTCGCCGCCACCGCCGTCAATGCTGCTCCTTTCAGAAGGGCTCGCCGTCCGACCTTCCGCGATGATTGCTGCATACACGTCCTCGTGTGCGCGATGTTACCGCGTTCACCTCAGGCTGGCGATTTGACCGTCGCAGTCCGGTCGCCGGCGGTAAGATGCGGCCTATGAGCGCCATCACATTGAAGGTCAACGGTCGCTCGCACACCGTCGAGGTCGAGCCGTCGACGCCGCTCCTCTACGTGCTGCGCAACGATCTCGCGTTGCGCGGTCCGCGGTTCGGATGCGGTCTCGGCCAGTGCGGCGCGTGCGCGGTGATCATCAACGGTATCGCGGTCCGATCCTGCGTCACGCCGTGCGCGTCGGTGCGGAGCGAGGTGACCACGCTGGAGGGACTGGCGCAGGACGGCGTCCTCAATCCCGTACAGCGCGCCTGGATCGACGAGCAGGTGCCCGCATGCGGGTTCTGCCAGAACGGTCAGATCATCACCGCCACTGCGCTGCTCGCGAAGAACCCGAATCCCACCGACGCGCAGATTCGCGAAGGCATGAACGCGACGCTGTGCCGCTGCATGACCTACTACCGCGTGCAGGCCGCGATCAAACGGGCCGCGGCGTCGTTGAAGGGGGTCGCATGACGATCTTCACGGACGTCCCGAAGCACATCGACGCGGTGCTCGAGCAGTACGGGTTGTCGCGGCGCGCGTTCCTGAAAGGATCGGGCCTGCTCGTCGTCAGCGTCGGCGCGGCAGCGGTGGCCGGTCCGTTCGCGCTCGAGCCGCGCGCTCAAGGAGCGGCGCCGGGGCCGTACCCCGATCCCGACTTCCGCCAGCTCGACTCGTGGATCGTCGTCCACGACAACAACACGGCCACCTTCTACGTCGGCAAGACCGACTGCGGCCAGGGCACCGGCACGGCGTTCCGGCAGATGATGGCCGACGAACTCGACATCGCGTACGAGAAGACCGCGTGCGTGATGGGCAGCACCGACGTCACCGTGGACCAGGGCGGCTCGGGCGGTTCGGACGCGATTCAGGTGGATGGCTGGCCGATGCGGCGCGTCGCCGCCGAAGCGCGGCGAGTCCTCCTCGAGCTGGCGGCGGCGCGATTCGGCGTGCCGGTCGATCAGCTGACGGTCAGCGACGCGGTGATCACCGTCAACGGCGACGCGGCGAAGCGCGTGACTTACGGAGAGCTGATTGGCGGCAGGCGATTCAACGTGACGCTCACCGGCACCAACATCGACGCCACCACGGGTGTTGCGAAGGTGAAGCCGGTCCAGGCGTTGAAGAACGTCGGCCAGTCGCCGCAGCGGTACGACATTCCCGCCAAGGTGGACGGATCGCTGACCTGGGCCGTCGACGTGAAGCTGCCGGGCATGGTGCACGCGCGCAACGTCAAACCGCCGGTCGCCGGCGCGACGCTGGTCAGCATCGACGAGTCGTCCGTGCGCGGGCTGCCCGGCTTCGTGAGGGTCGTCAGCAAGGGCAATTACGTCGCCGTGGTGTGCGAGCGCGAGGAACAGGCGGTGAACGCGGCGAAGCAGCTGAAGGTCACGTGGCAGAAGCCGGCCACGCTGCCGTTCCCGACCTCGGACGATCTCTTCACCTACATGCGCGGCGCGACGCCGACGTCGAAGCAGGGCCCGACCGTCAAAGGCGATCCGGACGCCGCGTTTGCCGGCGCCGCGAAGGTCGTCGAAGCCGAGTACGACATGCCGTTTCAGGGCCACACGGCGTTCGCGCCCGCGCACGCGACCGCCGATCCGTCCAACGATCAGGTGACTGTCTATTCCAACGACATGAAGTCGTACGGCATGCGCAACGGGATCGCGCAGTTTCTCGACATGCCGCGCGATCGCGTCCGCGTCGTCTGGATGGAGGGGCCGCAGGGCTACGGCCGCACGGCGGCCGACGATGCCGGGTTCGAGGCGGCGTACCTGGCGAAGACGATCGGCCGGCCGGTGCGCGTGCAGTGGATGCGGCACGAAGAACACGGCTGGGACACCAAGGGCCCGGCGTTCACCTTCCGCCTGCGCGGCGGACTCGACGCGAACGGCAACCTCGTCGCGCTCGACTACGACGCGCAGTCGGCCGACTATTGTCACGTCGGCTACAACGAAGCCGACACCGTCCTCATCGCGCAGCTGATGGGCCGTCGCCGGGCGACGCCGGCGAGCGGCAGCGCCGGCGCACCCTCGGAGATGTACGAGATCCCGAACCGGCGCACCGCATCGCAGGTCGTGCGCCTGCCGATGATCTGGGAGACGCCGCTGCGCACGGGGAACCTGCGCGATCCGAACGGACCGCAGATCACGTTCGCGTCCGAGTCGTTCATCGACGAGCTCGCGGCGGCGGCGCACGCCGATCCGGTCGAGTTCAGGCTGCGGATGCTGACGGCGAGCACAGCCGACGACAGCGGTTTCAGGCGCGCGCGCTCCATCGCGGTCGTCAAAGCGGCGGCGCAGGCATACGGGTGGGAGGCGCGGCCGTCGCCGCGACCGCGGGCCGGCGGCGACGTTCTCGCCGGACGCGGCATCGCGTACGCCTTCCGCAACCAGACGGTCGTCGCGGAGATCGCCGAGGTCGAGGTGAATCGGCGCACCGGGCACGTGTGGGTGAAGCGCCTCGTGTGCGCGCACGACTGCGGGCTGGTCATCAATCCCGAGGCGTTGCGCCGGACGATCGAAAACGGGATGCTGCACTCGCTCAGCCGCGCATTGCACGAGGAGGTCCGGTTCGACGGCGAGAAGACCAACGGGGTCGACTGGCTGACGCATCCGTCGCTGCGCCACGCCGACGTCCCGGAGAAGATCGACGTCGTGCTCGTGAACGGCGACCCGAATCCGAAGCGCCCCGATCTTCCGCACTACGGCGCCGGCGAGACCGTGTGCAAGCCGATGATCGCGGCGGTGGCCAACGCCATCCACGACGCGACCGGCGTTCGGCTGCGTCGCGTGCCGTTCCGCGACGAGAGAGTGCTGGCCGCGCTCAAGGCCGCGCGCGCGTAAGGCACGGGACGTCGAACGGTACGAATCTGCGCGTCGGCAACCGTGGCGACGGCGATTGCCGTCTAACGGTCGTGCCCATTGGCCGACGGGGGTTCCTCGTCAACGCCGCGGCGCTGGCGATCACTGCCCGGTCCGATGTCGCGATGGGACTGGGTCGATCGCTCGTGGCAGGCGATGCAGCGGCACTCCAGCCAGTACCTATGTCAACTATCTGAGTCGTGACGACAATGAAGCGGTTCGAGCGGCTTACCAGTCGAACATGCAGCGGCTCGTCGCGCTCAAGCGACGCTACGATCCCTCCAATCTCTTTCACTTGAACCGCAACGCGCGACCCTGATCGGCAGTCGGCCCGGTCGAGCGACGCGTAACCGCGAGGCGGATTGGAGCGGCTCAACCTGGCGTGTTCCCGGAAAACCTGCTAGGTTGACCTGGAAGGGAGCACCGATGGCCCTGGTGAGACGGCTGGTATCCTGGCTCACGTCGATCGTCCGTTCGCTCTTCGGCCAGCGGCCGTCGCTCCTCACCTCGTCGCTCGAGCCGCCGGATTCGAGGTACTCCTCGCGTATGCGACGGCGCGGCCCTGAGCCGCCGTATCGGCCGCTTGATCCGTTCAATTCCGTGAGAGAGCCGAGATGGAACGCTCCAACAGGCCGCGGCGCGGCCGTCTGTGTTGAAGAACCGGTCGACGACGAGTACGTCGCCGCTGTCAGCGGCGGAAGTCGTGATTCCGTCGGTTCATGAAGCGCCGGCTCACTGCGTCGGTCGCGATCTGCGTCTTCGCTGCCTGTCTGCCGGCGCGTGCGAGTCAGCCCGCGGAGTGTTCGGGCGACGAGTGGGTCAGGGCCGGAGCCGAGTGCCTGCACGTCGAGACGTACTCGAGCGAGACGCTGTCAGGCCGTCCCACGCTCGTCGTCGCGGTGCACGGCGACTCGCCGTTTTCCAATCCGCAATACCAGTATCAGTGGGCTGAGCACGTCGCTCGAGAAAATCCGAACGTCATTGCCGTCGGCGTGCTCCGACCAGGTTATACGGACGGTGCCAACCACCACTCGACTGGCGTCCGCGGGATGACGACGGGCGACAACTACACACCTGGCGTGGTGGACGCGATCGCAGACGCCGTCAGAAATCTGCGCGCCACGTTCAGTCCTGCGCACGTCGTGATTGCCTGGCACTCGGGCGGCGCCGCCCTCGCCGCCGGCGTGATGGGCAAACATCCCGGTGTGGCCGACGCTGCTGTCCTCGTCTCGTGCCCATGCGACGTCGCGCGGTGGCGCGCACACATGAAGGCAAAGCAGGGCGGGGCGATCTGGGATCGGCCCGTCGACGCCGTCTCACCGGATGCGGTCGTCGACGGCATCGATCCGGCAGCGAAGCTCGTGGTGATTGTCGGCGATCATGACGACGTGGCGCCGCCCGAGCTGAGTCGCGACTATCGCGATCGGCTGCAGAAACGAGCGTTGAGCGTAACCTACGTCGAAGTGCCCGGTACTCACGAGATCTTCGCCGATCCGGCCGTGTTCCGATCGACGGCAGAACTTCTGCGATCGCTTCGCTGACCTGTCACCGCGTCCGTCGGACAGGCGAGGCCGCGGGCCGCGTGTCACGTCGACTTCTGAACGACGCAGAACAGATTCGAATCGGGATCCTCCAGCACGACATAGTCGGCGCGTGGAGGATATCGCCATGGGTAGCGGCGCGCGCCGAGCGAGATCAATCGCTCGACTTCCCGCGGCTGGTCGTTCGTATACAGGTCGAGGTGCACCCAGTTGCGGCGGTTCGCGCGGCGATCCCGCGCCTGGAACGACAGATTCGGACCGTTGCCCGCCGGGTCCCGAAGAACGACCCAGCCGCCCTTTGCCGGTTCTCGCGGCACGTACCCCAGCGCCTGCTGCCAGAAGGCGACCATGCGATCGAACTCCCGGCAATGAAACACGATCGAACCGATCTTCATCCGATCAGCGGCCCCTACATCCGTGCGGGTTGGTACAACTGAATCAGGTTCCCGCAGGTGTCCGCAAAGACGGCGAGCGTCACCGGTCCCGCCGGCGTCGGCGGCCGTGTGAACGCGACGCCTTGCGCGGTCAACCGCGTGAACTCGCTCGCGATGTCAGCCACCTCGAAGGCGGCGAGCGGGATTCCCTGTGAGAACATCGCCTCCTGAAAGCGCTTGCCGGCCGGATTGGCATTCGGTTCCAGCGCAAGCTCGAGGTCGTCTGGCCCTTCGGGCGAGGTGACGGTGATCCATCGGTACTCGCCAACCGGAATGTCGTGTTTCGTTCTGAATCCCAGGACCTCCGTGTAAAACCGGAGCGCCTTGTCCTGCTCGTCAACCATGATGCTCGTCAGCTTGATCCGCATGTGAGTCCTCCGCGCTCGAACAGGTCAAGCGTGCCAGAGGCGCGCCGATCAGGCTTCTCGAAAACTGCGAACCGGATTCGAAAATGCAGAGGCCCGCAGGCGCCCCATGAGCGTCAGGCATCCCGGCGTGAGGGCGGCGGGAAGGTGGCCGGGCACCTGCACCATCGCCCGAACGCGACGCTGGTACGCGGACGGCGGCTCGCCGACGCGTCGTGTGAAGAGCGTGCTGAAGCTGCCCAGGCTCGAGAAGCCGACTTCCATGCAGACGTCGGTCACCGAGTGGTGCCCCCGGGCAAGGAGCTGCTTGGCGAGATCCAGCCGCGATTGAATGCGAAACTGGTGTGGCGTCACCCCGAAGACCGCTTCGAACTGGCGGATGAAGTGAAACGGCGAGATGCGGACTTCGCGCGCGAGCTCCGCAATCGAGAGCGAGGGCTCTCGCTGTTCTCGCAGCAGATCGCGGGCCAGGCACAATCGCCGGAAGCCGTCGTGTCTCAGCAGCACGTCGGGATCCAGTGTACTGCGCGTCGATACGTGGAACCTCGACTCAATGGCTCCGGCCGGCGACCAGCGCCGCGACGTCATAGACGATCCCGTCTTTCATCACCCGCCGCACGCGCCGCAGCTCCTTGATGTTCTGGAATGGATCGCCGTCGATGAAGCTCAGGTCGGCCAGCATGCCGGGCGCGATGCTGCCGATGTCGGCGCCAACGCCCATCGCCTCGGCTGACACGGACGTCGCCGTCCGCAGCACCTCCACGGCGGTCAGGCCGGAGGAGGCGTAGTTCTCGAGCTCCATGAGCAGGCTGAGCCCGTAGGGATTGATCGGCGCATCGGTGCCGGCGGTCACCCGGCCGCCGCCGCTGACCACCTGATTCACCGTACGCTCCTGCGGTGTAACGAGGCGCTGCGCGTCGTCGAGTGCTGCCGGCGACGGCCGCGCCTGCAGCTCGCTCCGCCAATTCCGCGTGACCGACGGCGGGTAGAACCTCTGGATGCGCGGATCGTCCATCCACGACGGGTCCCTGAGCGTCTGCAGACGGAAACCGCCCTGGATGCCGATGGTGGGCGTCAACGTCATCCCCGACGCGGTCAGGAGAGACACCACGTCCTGATACGAGCGCATCAGCGCCGTGACCTTCGGCGAGTAGCCCCGCCGGCTCGTGCCGCGAATGTGCTCGACGCCGTCGGCGCCGTACGCGACGGCCGGATAGAGCTCGTGCGACGTGACCGGCATGCCCATCGCGTGCGCCGCCTCGATGACCCGCTTCTGCATCAGATCCGGGAGCCGCACGTACGTCTTGACGAAGTCGTAGCCGAAATCTCTGGCATGCTGCAGCTCCAGCGGCAGCTGCCCGGTGTCGCCAAGCGAGGTGCCGCCCGGATAGTAGATCCGCGTGCCGTCGAGCGGTTCGCCGGTTGTGATCAGCCGGGGGCCGATTCGTGCGCCGGATTCGAACGCCTCCCGGAACTCCATCGTCTCGAACGTGTTGGTCGCGGGATTGCGAACCGTGGTGATGCCCCACGACAGAAATGCGCGGCCGAGCGCTTCGCCGAAGTTCTCGCTGAGATGGGTGTGAATCTCGATGAGGCCGGGAATGACCGTCTCGTTCGACGCGTCGATCACCGGCTCGCGGTGTTCGCCGCGATGACCGGCGACGCTCGTGATGCGATTGCCTTCGACGACGATGTCGACGTCGCGCTGGGGCCCATTCGTGCTGCCATCCCAGAACCGCCCGGCATGCACGACCGTCCGATCGGCTCGCCTCGACCCGGCCGCGGGATCGCCCGGCGGCGCCGGCGTCCAGGTCAGGCGCGGCGCGATCTCGCGCACGACACGCCGTGCGGCGACGTCCACCAGCTTCATTCCGCTGTCGGTCTGAAACAGAATCTGCCGCGAGTCAGCGCTCCAGGTCGGCGTCCCGGCAAGATCTGCGGCGAGCGGGCGTGGCGGACCGGTCGGCGTCCCGTCAGCGCGCACCGGCCACACGGTCAGCAGCCCGTCGACGATGGCGGCCATCCGCGTGCCGTCGGGCGACCACACGGGACCGTAGTCTTCCCGCATGCCAATCGATTTGTGTGGCGCCGGATCGAACCAGCGATCGCCTGAGCCGTCGACGGGCACGCGAAGGACCTGGTTCGTGCCTTCGCGAAATCGCGTCGAGTAGACCTTCAGCGCCGACACGACGACCGCCGTCCCGTCAGGCGACCAGCTCGGACGGCCTGGAGCGTTCAGCCGATCGTGGATCCTGCGGATCGCGCCGCTCTTGACGTCCACGATCTGGATTTGTCCCTCCGCGTCGACAAACGCGATGCGCGATGCGTCAGGCGACCACGCGGGCAGCGTCGCCGCTGCCTCGAGTCGGGTGAGCTGCCGGTCGGTGTTGCTCCGGACGTCGTGGATCCAGATGTTCATCGAGCCGCTGCGGTCGGACGAGTACGCGAGCGATGCGCCGTCAGGCGACCATGCCGGCGCGGCATCGAGGGCCGGATCGGAGGTGAGCCGGCTCGGTGTGCCGCCAATCGGCATCAGCCAGAGATCGCCGAGCGCGGCGAACGCGACGCGGCTGCCGTCGGGCGACAGCGCGGGGTGCATGACGCCTCGCACCGGCTGCGGCCCGCTGACGTCGAAGCGATGGCGCTTCGGCGTGAACGCTGGACGCGTGAACGAGACGCTTGCGGTGAACTCGATGATGCGGGCGGGGCCGCCTGAGGCCGCGCGCCGCTTGATCTTGCCGTCGGCGGTGTACAGCACGTCGCCGTCAGGGAGCCACTGCGGCCGGAACGGAAACACGTCTTCGTCGGGATCGGCGATGTTCCGATCGGCAATCATCAGCCGGGTGTGGCTGCCGGCGATCGCGTTGAATGCGACGGCGCCGTTCGGACCGAATGCGGGCGCGGCAAGCGCGCCGGCGGCCGCCGCGACCAGTTCCTCGCCTCCGCCGGTCGCCGCCGCCGGTGCGGCATAGATGCCCGGCTTGTCGCGCCGATCGGACACGTAGGCGACCTCGGTCGCGCTTCGCCACGACGGCATGAACTCATTGGACGGCGCCGTCGTGATCTGCCGCACCTGCCCGCTCGCGAGCGTCAGGATCCAGATGTCGTAGCTGCCGCTCCGATCCGACGAAAACGCCAGCGAATTGCCGTCAGGCGCCCACGCAGGCTCGCGATCGTCGTACGGGCTCGAGGTCACCGGTTTCAGATCGGTGCCGTCCGCATTGATCGTCCAGATCTGCCAC
>DATFWL010000503.1:0-32942 GCA_035259385.1 Vicinamibacterales bacterium
CCGCCGCCGATCGCGAGAAGCGAGTCCGCGTCGGCTGGCACATCGACCCGGGGCGCTGGCACGACGGACCAGCGGCCGACCGACGGAACGTCGAGCATCCAGCGCGGACTCGCCACGAGGAACGGCCGCTCGACGCCGAGCCTCAGGAGCACGGCGGGAAGGTCCGCGAGTGTCCAGCGGACCATCAAGCCTTGGCGCTGCGTGTCGTTACTTTGATGCCTCATTGATCGCCTCGAGAACTTCGTCGTCGGCCGGCCAGAAGATCGGCATCACGACTTTGCGGAAGCGGATAATGCCGTCCCTCCCGATCACAATGACGCCGCGTCGCGTGCCGAAGAGGTTCTTCATCTTGTAGTCGCGTATCGTCTTGCGCTCAGAATCCGAGAGCAGACGTATCGGCAGCCTGTGGTGTGCCGCGAAAGTGCGGTGCCTCTCCATCGAGTCGGTGTTGACGCCGATAACTTCGGCGCCGGTCTGCTCGTACCGCGACCAGTTGTCCCGCACGCTGCACATCTGCTTAGTACAGACGGACGACCCGTCGCCGACGTAAAAGAACAGCGCGACCACCTTGCCGTGCGCGCCGCTCAACGTCCATCTCTCGCCGTTGCCGTCCA
This sequence comes from Vicinamibacterales bacterium, assembly GCA_035259385.1. Classification (GTDB taxonomy): domain Bacteria; phylum Acidobacteriota; class Vicinamibacteria; order Vicinamibacterales; family CAVVIG01; genus QHWK01. The sequence continues at coordinate 615 of DATFWL010000503.1, forward strand.
AGAGATCGATCTCGGGCGCCACCTGCCCGACGTTCGGTCCTGTCTCTGGCATGGCCGCGCTCATTCGACGACGGCGCCGCCACTCAGATTGAGGACCGTGCCCGTCATCCCGCTCGCCTGGTCGGACGCTATGAACGCGGCGGCGTTGGCGAGCTCCGCGAGTGTGGTCAGGCGTCCGAGGTGCGTCATGCTGCCAATCCGCGAGAGGTATTCGGCGGAAGTGACACCCGCGGCTTTCGCGAATTTCTCGAAATTTTCGCGAATCGTCCCTGTCTGCGGCATCGCGTTCGGCATCAGGCACACCACGCGGACGCCCTGCGGCGCGAGTTCGGCCGAGAGCGTGCGGGTCAGCGCCACGACCGCTGCAAACGCCGGCGCATTGCCACCGACGTTCGGGAAGGCGATGCGGGACGGCGTCGCGGTGATGGTCAAGATGACGCCGGATCCTCTCGCGACCATGCGGCGCGCCGCGCTCCGCGCGGTGAGGAAATGCGTCTTCGTGTAGGCCATGATGGGAAGCGCAAAATGTTCGACCGACAGTTCCAGAAGCGGCGCCCTGTTCGGCAAAGCGCGGGCAACTGAGATGGCGTTGAACGAGATGTGGATGGCCCCGGCCTTCTTCGCGACAGCGTCGACGTACTCCTCCACCGCCTGCTCGTCGAGGGCATCGACCTGCGCGGCCTCAGCGACTCCGCCGGTGCTGACGATGTCGGCCGCGACGGCCTGGACCTTGGGGAGGCTGCGTCCACTCAGAAAGAGTCGTGCGCCCTCGCGAGCGAATGCGCGCGCGACCGCGCCGCCAACGTCCCCTCCGGCTCCGTAGATCACCGTAACCTTGTCCTTCAAGATCATTTCTGACTCCTGTTACCGATACAGACACCGCGATCTCGAGAAACCGGGCGCGCCCAGTTCGCGACGCGATCGGTGTCTATACTTGGAGGCGAGGCGTGACGACCGACCTGATCAGCCGGGCGCGCAGCGGAGACAGCGAAGCCTTTCGCGAGCTGACGGAACCGCACCGCCGGGAGCTGCAGGCACACTGCTACCGGATGCTTGGATCCCTGCAGGACGCCGAGGACGCGCTGCAGGAAACGCTGCTGGCGGCATGGCAGGGCCTCGGAGCGTTCGAGGAACGCGCGTCGATCCGCACCTGGCTCTATCGGATCGCAACCAACCGATGCCTCAACGCGCTTCGTTCAGCGAGCCGACGCCCGGCCAAGGAGTGGGACATGCCTGAGGTGAAACCGCCTGAGCCGTCCGGGCTCGGCGAGGTCGTGTGGCTCGAGCCGTATCCCGACGCGCTCCTCAACATCCCGCCTGGCCCGGAAGCGCGTTACCAGCAGACCGAAGCCATATCGCTCGCCTTTGTGACCGCGCTGCAGCTGCTGCCCGCTCGCCAGCGCGCCGTGTTGATCCTGCGCGAGGTGCTCGGCTATCAGGCCCACGAAGTCGCCGGCATGCTGGACTCGACCGTCGACTCGGTCAACAGCGCGCTCAAACGCGCCCGCGGCACGCTCCGGCGCCTCCGGGCGACACGCGACCCCGAACCGCCGCCTGCTCCAGACTCGCAGGTCGAGCGTGCGCTCGTCTCGCAGTTCGTTCGCTCGTGGGAGGCCGGTGACGTCGACGCGCTGGTCGCCTTGCTGACCACCGACGTCAGCGTGTCGATGCCGCCGATGCCGCTGGAATACCACGGCCGTGACGCGGTCGCGCGCTTCTGTGACAGCCTCCTGCGCCGCCGATCGCACGACCTCGTGCCGACACGGGCGAATGGTCAGCCGGCATTCGGCGCCTATCTTCGTCCGCTCGCTGGCGGCATCCGCCACGGGACCGGCCTCTTCGTCCTCACCCTCACCGGCGATCGGATCTGCGCCATGACCCACTTCGAGAGCAGCGTGCTTCCGTGGTTCGGGCTGCCGCGATCGCTGCCGGGCCGATAACTCAACAGCGCCTGAGCACCGCGCTCCAGCCTTGACGAGGCGACCGCGGTGCAGGACGATCACTTTGATCGGCGGTGTACGGTGAGCGCACCAATTGTCAGCGGCGATGCGGTCGTCTGGGGAACACCACGGGCGCGCTGGGTGCTCCTCGCCACGGTGCTGGGATCGGGTATCGCCTTTCTTGATGCGACCGTCGTCAACGTCGCGCTCCCCACGATCGGCAGAGCCCTGGATGCGAGCGTCGCCGGTTTGCAGTGGATCGTGAACGGCTACACGCTCACGCTCGCATCGCTGATTCTGATCGGCGGCTCGCTCGGCGATCGGTTCGGGCGGCGGCGCGTGTTCCTCATCGGCATTGTGTGGTTCGCGGCCGCTTCCCTGCTCTGCGGGCTGGCGCCTACCACGGGAGTACTCGTGGCTGCCCGCGCGCTCCAGGGGATCGGCGGCGCGCTGCTCACGCCGGGCAGCCTCGCGATCATTCAGGCGTCGTTCGCACCCGGCGATCGTGCGCGAGCCGTCGGTGCCTGGTCCGGGCTGTCGGGGGTCGCCGCCGCGATCGGGCCGTTCGTCGGAGGGTGGCTCGTCGGGGCCGGATCATGGCGTCTGATTTTCCTGATCAACGTGCCACTGGCGATCGCGGCCGTCGCGGTCGCGCTCCGGCACGTCCCCGAAACGAGTGATCCCAATTCCGTCCGCGGCATAGACGCCGGAGGAGCGGCGCTCACGGTCGTGGGCCTGGCTGCGGTGTCGTGGGCGCTCATCGAGGCCGGCGAGCGCGGCCTGAATGCCGCGACGCTCGTCGCCGGCGTCGTCGGCCTGGCAGCGCTCGCAGGGTTCGCGGCCGTGGAGCGGCGAGGTCGCCACCCGATGCTGCCGCTCGAGATCTGGCGTTCGCGGCAGTTCACCGCCGCCAACCTCGTGACCTTCGTCGTGTACGGGAGCCTCGGCCTCACCTTCTTCCTGCTGATCCTCAATCTCCAGCAGGTCCTCGGCTACTCACCGCTGCAGGCGGGCCTCGCAACTCTGCCGATCACCGCCCTCATGCTCGCGCTTTCCGCGCGCGCCGGCCTGCTTGCCGAACGCGTCGGACCTCGCTTGCCGATGACCCTCGGTCCACTGGGCCTGGCTGTCGGCCTGGTGCTCCTGAGCCTCGTGCAGCAGCGATCCACCTATCTCGGCGCAGTGCTGCCGGGACTGATCGTGTTCGGCCTCGGCCTCACGCTGACCGTAGCCCCGCTCACCGCCACCGTGCTCGCCGCCGCTGACGCGCGATATGCGGGTATCGCGTCGGGGGTCAACAACGCCGTGTCTCGTGGCGCTGGTCTTCTGGCCATCGCGGTGATCCCCGGCCTTGCGGGCCTGACGGGAAATGCCTACCTGGACCCATCCGCGTTCGCCAGCGGGTTCCGTACGGCCATGCTCATCAGCGCCGCGCTGTCGGCCGTCGGCGGAGCGCTCGCGTGGCTCTACATCAGTAACGACGGCGCCGGCCGCCCCCACGTGTGTCCGGCCGCCCAGCTCGATCGTCGCCACTACTGCGCCGTCGACGGCTCACCGCTGGCCACAGAGCGGGACGCCGCGACAGCGACGCGTTCCGCCGCTTGACGCCCTGCAGAGTCGCTCCGAACGGCAGAGTGGCGCCGGATGCGAGCGGTCGTACCTGGCGCGAGACTTGTAACGGATGAAACGATCCGCACGAGAAAGGATGAGAATCATGACCGACAGAATCAAGATTGCGCCCTGCCTCTGGTTCAACGAGAACGCCGAGGACGCCGCGAAGTTCTATGCCGCGACGTTTCCGGACAGCCGCGTCATCGCGGTGCATAAAGCGCCTGCCGACTATCCGAGCGGCAAGGCCGGCGACGTGCTGACCGTGGACTTCACCGTGCTGGGTCAGCAGTTCGTCGGGCTGAACGGCGGCCCCGAATTCACCTTCAACGAGGCGATCTCGTTCCAGGTGTTCACCGACACGCAGGAGGAAACCGACCGCTACTGGAATGCGATCGTTGGTGGCGGCGGCCAGGAGAGCGTGTGCGGCTGGTGCAAGGACCGGTTCGGGTTGAGCTGGCAGATTGTGCCCCGCGTCTTGATCGAGGCGATGAACGATCGCGACACCGCGGCGGCCAGACGCGCGATGAACGCGATGATGGCGATGAAGAAGATCGACGTCGCCAGGATCGAGGCCGCACGCGCCGGCGAGGGTTCCGCGGTTCGTCAGGCGTGAACACGCGCGGCGTGTTGACGCGGGTTCCCCGGGAGGTACGTCGTGACCAAGGCGGTTCAGTTCGTAACGCTGCTCCTGTTCTCTCTCGTGACCGGAGTCTTGTGGGGCACGTGGTTCAGTCTCAGTCGCTCGATGTCAGAGATCACACCCGGGACATTCCTCGAGGTCGGCCGACTGATGATCGCCAATCTCGGCGGACCGATGAGCGTGCTGATGCCTTCGGCCCTGCTGTCCGGCCTCGTGCTCTGCGGGCTGTTATTCCGCGGTCGACACACGTCGGCCGGCCTTTTCGCGAGCGCGGCGCTGGTGCTCATGCTCGTCGCGCTGGTCGTCACGCTGACGGTGAACGTTCCGATCGATCGTCAGATTCAATCGTGGACGACGGCCGCGCTGCCGCCCGATTGGCGCGCCACCCGCGATCGATGGGAGTATTACCACGCCCTTCGGACGCTGGTCTCACTCGCCGCCCTGGCATGTCTGTTTGCCAGCACGCTGTCGACCGTCTGGCGGAGTGCGCCAGGAACCGATCAGGATCGCTTCCGGATCACCGCTCTCGGACGGCCGGTCGCCGGGACCGCGGGCGCGGGCGCTCCCTCGATCAACTCGCGCTCCGCGCAGAACCAGTCGTCGGCCGGATCGCCGGGGCGCCCGTCGCGCCGAAGATAGATCTCGTACGCGCGGAGGCGGATCTGTTCGTCGCCGGGCCGTGCGGCCGGCTGCTCGCGCGCAGCCCTCTGCGCGCGCGTTCGCGTCCCTGCGGCGGTCGGGATGCGTCTGTCTCTCGTCGGCTTCGATTCGTTCATTCTCATTGCGGTCTGCAGGTCCCCCGTGTGTTCTTCACCACAGTTGTACACCGCAAGTGTAACGCGCTCACGACGCCGCTCGTACGGAATTCCCCGGCATGCGACGCGCTCATGCGCGGAATGCGCGATGGTTGTTGGTGGCGGCGGGAGCGGCGTCAGTCCCCGGATCGCCGCGACCATGTCGGTCCCCACCGATCCGGCACGTCCAGCGCCGCGTAGATGCCGAGCGGCTCCATGGCGTCCAGCAGTTCCGCACGCCGCGTTTCGATCGATTCGATCATCGCCGAGCGTGACGCCCGGTGCTGCTCGTAGACGATCATCTCACTCCAGTATTCGATCAGCAGGTAGCGCGACGACCGATTCTGGTCGTGCAGAAACGAACTCCCGAGATAGGACCGGGTCTGCCGGTTCAACGCCGTCCAGTCGCCGTCCGCGCCGTAGAGTTCTTCGAACTCCTTTTGACGCCCCAGCTTCACGTCGAACTGCCACATGACTGCAATCATCGACGGGATCATAGCCGAAGGCTCGCGGGGCCGCCGTCGGCCCGACACGACCCTTCACCTGCCGGCGGGAGTGCGCGGTCCCTGTGCGCAGGCGCGCTCTCGCTGCTGCAGGAAGCGCCGTTCGGCGGCGTTCCGGGCCAGCTGCCGCGCTTCGCGGAAGTGTCGTCGGGCGGATGCCGGCCGTCCGGCGCGAAGCTCCAGCTCACCGAGCGCCGCCGGAAGGAACGGATACCTCGCGAGGCGCTCGCGGTGCTCGATGGCCTCAATCGCGGTGAGGCCCGATTCCGGCCCTTGCTGCTGCGCGAGCGCAATCGCCCGATTCAACGCGACGACCGGCGACGGCCGGATGGCCATCAGCATGTCGTACAGCGCCAGGATCTGCGACCAGTCGGTGTCCTCCGCGCGCGCGGCGCCGCCATGCACCCATGCGATGGCGGCTTCGACGTGATAGCCCGTGAGCTCCGGTCCCCGGGCTGAACGCTGGAGCAGGCGTTCCCCCTCGGCGATGAGGCTCCGATCCCATCTGGTGCGATCCTGATCGCACAGCGCGAGCAGTTCGCCCGCCGGGTCCGTGCGTGCGGGCAGCCGCGCGGCGTTGAGGCACATCAGCGCTGCGAGCGCATCGGTTGCCGGAGTCGAGCCGAGCGGGTGTTCCTGCAGCAGCGCCGTGAGGCGCATGGCCTCGCGGCACAGTTCCGCCCGCACGGCGAACTCGGGCGACGCGCCGTGATACCCCTCGTTGAAGAGGAGGTAGAGCGCTCGCTGGACGGCGGGGAGGCGCGACGAGAACTCCTTCGCGTCGGCCACGTCGAACAGCCGCACCGACTGCGCGAGAACCTTCTTGGCGCGGGTGACGCGCTTCTCGATGGCTGCGTGCGTGGCGACAAACGCACCCGCCACCTCGTCGACGCTGAAGCCGCACAGCAGGTGCAGCACCAGAGCCACCTGCGATTCCTCGCGAAGCTGCGGATCGCAGCAGGAGAACATCATCCGCAGCAGGTCGTCCTTGACGGCGCGGGGAGAGAGCTGTTCGTCGAGCGTCGGAACCAGCGTCCATTCCGATTCCAGCAGCCGTGTCAGCTCCGGCGCGAAATGACGAGCGGTCCGTTCCCGCCGCAGGACATCCAGCGCGCGGTTCTTCGCCACCGCCATGAGCCATGCCGGCGGATTCTCGGGCATGCCGCGGAACTTCCACACCTCCATCGCGCGGCAGAACGCGTCCTGGACGACGTCTTCGGCGAGAGACAGGTTGTGGACGCCGAAGATGCGGGTCAGGGCCGCCACGATGCGGCCCGACTCGCGCCGGAAGAGAGACTCGACCGGTTCCACACAGCTCCTTACATCTTCATGATCGGTCGCACTTCGACCGATCCTCCGCGGTCGAAGATCGGGCAGCCTTTCGACAGCTCCGCTGCCTCAGCCAGATCCTTCGCGTTGATGAGCGTATACCCGCCCACCAGGTCCTTGGACTCCGCGAACGGCCCGTCGGTGACGGTCTTCCCGTTGCCCGTCACCACCTTGCCGGTTGGCTCCAGCGGCTGCCCCTGATCCTTGACGTGGCCCCGCTTGCCAAGGTCCTGCAACCAGGTCATCCACTGCTGCATCACCGCCTGGGCATCCTGGGGCGACGAAGGCCGGCTGCCACCGCGATAGAGAAAAAGGTAGTCGCTCATCGGGAATTCCTCCTCGTTGAAGGTTTGCATTGTATAGACGCGCGACGATGCCCGAAGCGGACATTCCCCGGTCGCCTATCGTTCCGCCGTTGCGCCTCGCCCCGGCCGGCGGATTGCTCTTACCTTCCCGCTCTTCCCCCCTCCGCAGAAGAATCGATCGCGTCCATCGGACTCGAGCCCGGACACGCCCACGCCGGGCGGCAGCTCGAGTTGTTCCAGAACCTCTCCGGTCCGCGGATCGACTCGCCTCACATCGCTTTCATCGCCTTCCCACGTGCCGTGCCACAGCTCGCCCTCGACCCAGGTCACCCCGGTGACGAAGCGGTTGGACTCGATCGTACGAAGAATCGCTCCCGTGTCGGGATCGACCTGATGGATCTTGCGGTCGCGATAGTGTCCGACCCAGAGCGTCCCTTCGGCCCACGCGAGCCCCGAGTCGCCACCATGACCGGGCGCCGGGATCGTGTCGAGCACCTGGCCAGTCGCCGGGTCGATCTTCTGGATGCGATCGTCAGCCAGTTGAAAGAGATGCCGTCCGTCGAACGCGGTTCCCGCGTCCGCGGCGACGTCGATCGATTGGAGCACTGTCCCGCTTGCAGGATCGAAGGCGCTCAGCCTGTCTCCGGCGGCAAACCAGACGCGCTGACCGTCATACGTCACTCCACCCACATTCGTGACACCCGGAAAGGGGCCATACTCTCGAACGATTTCAGCAGTCGATCGCCGCATGACTCGATCCTAGTCGCCCGGCAGCGGAGCGGGGAGTAACAACGTCGTCGTGAATCCGGGGATGGGTGGAGTGATCCAGCGACGCGCTCGTCCGCGACCGAACGACTGCGCCTTGCCTCCTGCCGCCAGCGAGTCGAGCGCCCGCTGGACGGTGCGCTGGCTGGCGCCCAACGCAACCGCCAGGGCCGAGCTCGACCACGACTCGCCGTCGGCGAGGAAGGCGAGTACCGCGGCATGTTCCTCTTCGACCGGCCACGTCAGCACGACGATCTGACGCGTGCCGCGCGGGGTCAGCGCAAATCCTTGCGTCGTCGCGCTGATCCTGGCCAGGGTCCGAAGCATCGTGCGCAGCCGCCCGAGCTCGACGCGCAATCGCGCACGATGCGATTCATCGGCGCGCTTCGCGCCGAATGCCCGCGCCACGAGGACGTCCCTGGACGCATCTCCGGGCCACGCCTCGCCGAGCGCGCGTGCGAGCGCGAACAAGACCGGGCGCCGCTCGAGCGGGACCGTCGACCGTCGGTGACGCACGACACGACGGCACGCGTCCACGACGAGTGCGTTCGACGCCAGCACAGCTTCGACCTCTTCGAGCAGGAGGACCCGCTCCTCGCCGCCTGCAATCAGCCGGGCCGCGGGCGTACTGAGCAGGCGGGCGGCGCTCTCGACTTCCGCCGTCAGTGCAGGGATCCCGGCCTGACTCGCTGACTGCGCCGCCCGAGCGAGAGCCGAGCGCGCCGTTTTCGTCCGAAGGCGTCGAATCGCGATCCCGGCAACGACCAGCTCATGAGCGGTCCTCAGCGAGGGAGGCAGCGACGACGCGTCGAGCTCGGCGAGCATGCTCTCGGCCTCGTCGAGGCGCCCGATGAGCACGAGGCGCCGGATCTCGAGATGCCGCGCATGCGCGGCGTTGATCCGATCGCCGTGCGCGTCGAGCGTCGCTCGCGCGAGGTCGAGCGACGTCGCGGACCAGGTCAAGTCGCGCGAGACGAGCGCGATCTCGGCCTCGGCAACGACGCACCGCGCGCGGGCCACGGCCTCTCTCGGTCCGAACGCCCGTATCGCGCGCCGCAGGAGGGCCTTCGCCCGGACCAGATCGCCGAGCTGCGCCATCGCGATGCCTCGAAGCGCAAGGGCCGCCGGATCGTCGCGCAACGCCACCCGCTTCAACGCGCCGAGCGGATCGCCCGCCGCGAGCGCACGCGCAGCCGCCGTGATCAGCGAGTCCATCGGAATCCCGCCACACTTGTCACTCCCACCCGTTCGCTCCGCGGCGCTAAATCTATCTCATGACCGACACGCAACAAGGAAGGAAGAGACCCATGAACGCACAAAGAATCGACGGAAGAGTCGCGCTGGTGACAGGCGCCAACCGCGGCCTCGGTCGCGCATTGACGGAGGCCCTCCTGGCCCGTGGCGCTAGGAAGGTGTACGCGACGGCGCGCCGCCCGGAGGCGCTGCGCGCGCTGCGTGACGCGCGGATCGTGGCGCTGCAGCTCGACGTCACCGACGTCGACCAGATCCGCGCGGCCGCAGACGCGGCGCCGGACGTCGAGCTCGTCTTCAACAACGCTGGTGTCGCGCTTGCGAGAGGCATCGCCGACCAGGCCGTCGTCGATCAGGCCCGGCGCGAGATGGAGGTGAACTACTTCGGACCTCTGCAACTGGTGCACCGCCTGGCGCCGGCGCTGGCCAGGAACGGCGGAGGAGCGTTCGTCAATGTCGGCTCGGCAGCCGGCCTGACCAACCTTCCCTTCGTCCCGACTTACAGCGCCTCGAAGGCCGCGCTCCATTCGCTGACCCAGGCGGCGCGCGCGCTCCTCGAGGCGCAGGGCACGTCGGTGTTTGGCGTCTATGCCGGCCCCATTGATACCGACATGAGCCGCGACTTCGCGGTGCCGAAGACCTCGGCTCGTGACGTGGCCTTCGCCATCCTCGACGGCATCGAGGCCGGGCACGAGGACATCTTTCCGGACCCATATGCCGTGGACTTCGGCCGGCAGTTCGAATCGTCGCCGAAGGGCGCGGAACGCCAGATGGCCGCGATGATTGCCGCGCTCATCTCGGGCTCCGCGGCGTGAACGACTGACAGCCAGACACAGGAGACACGAACAATGATGACGAAAACGACACACAGGATCGGGACGCGCGAGGAGTGGCTCACGGCGCGGCTCGCGCTGCTCGAGGCGGAAAAGGATCTCACGCACCGCAGCGACGAGGTGGCGCGGCAGCGTCAGGAGCTGCCGTGGGTGCGGATCGACAAGCCGTATCGATTCGAGACCGACGCGGGGACCGCGTCGCTGACGGACCTCTTCAAAGGACGCTCGCAGCTCCTCATCTATCACTTCATGTTCGGGCCCGACTACACGGCGGGATGTCCGTCGTGCTCGTCGATCGCGGACGGCTTCAACGGCGTCGCCGTCCACCTCGCGAATCACGACGTCACGCTGTCAGCCGTGTCGCGGGCGCCGCTGGCGAAGCTCCAGGCGTACAGGCAGCGGATGGGGTGGACGTTTCCGTGGGCATCCTCGTTCGGCAGCGACTTCAACGCCGACTTCAGCGTCGGGTTCACGCCGGAGCAGCAGCGTGACGGGGGCATCGAATACAACTACCGGCGCGAGGGCCCGTGGCAGTTGCGGGGAAGCGGCGGTCCCGTCGCCGAGATCGCGGCGACGACCGGAACCGACCCGGCCACGTACACGCGCGAGCGGCCTGGCGTGAGCGCGTTCGTGCTCGAGGACGGCGTCGTCTATCACGCCTACTCCACCTACGCGCGGGGATTGGACGGTCTGTGGGGCATGTACCAGTGGCTGGACCGCGCACCCAAGGGGCGCAACGAGACCGGCGTCTGGTGGCGCCGCCACGACGAGTACAAGGGCTGAGGAGGGCATGGTGATCGCGGCACTGCGGCAGGACTCGAGATTTCTTGGCGTGTCTGGGTTGGTCTTCGCCGCCAGTGCAGCGATCACGATCCTCTGGTGTGCGTCGATGTCAGCGATGGGCGGGATGCCGATGCCCGGCGGCTGGACGATGTCGATGGTGTGGATGCCGATGCCCGGGGGAAGATGGTTCGGCGCTGCGGCATCCTTCCTGGGCATGTGGGTCGTGATGATGATGGGAATGATGCTGCCGTCGCTGGTGCCGATCCTGTGGCGCTACCGTCAGGCCATCACGCGGACGGGAGAGACCCGCCTCGACTGGCTGACGGCGCTCGTGGGCGCGGGGTACTTCTGCGTCTGGATCGTGTTGGGCATGGCCGTCTTTCCGGCGGGCGTCGCGGTGGCGGACATCGCGATGCAGTCGCCTGCGCTGGCCGGCGCGGTTCCTTTCGCAGTCGGCATGGTCGTCCTTATCGCCGGCGCGTTCCAGTTCACGGCGAGGAAGATCCATCACCTTGCGTGCTGCCGCGACGCGTCCAGAGGCGGCGGCACGGGGCCGCCGAACGCCGGGACCGCCTGGCGAGACGGCCTGCGCCTGGGCATTCACTGCATCCACTGCTGCGCCGGCCTGACAGCCGTGCTGCTGGCCGCTGGCGTCATGGACCTTCGCGCGATGGGTATTGTAGCGGCAGCCACAGCAGTCGAGCGACTCGCGCCAGACGGTGAGCGCAGCGCGCGCGCCATCGGGGCCGTGCTCCTCGGGACGGGGGTATTGCTGACCGCGCGGGCAGCCTGGCTCTGATGTCGGCCTAGGCGATCCACCACAACGCTCCGATCCTGAAGACCTGCAACGGCACGCGCCAGACGAGCGGCGAGGCGCGGCGTCCGGCGACCATCGCGGCGAGCGCCAGGCGCAGCGCCATCGGTCACAGCCTCACTGCAGGGCCCGTTTGCCGGACCGTCGAGCCCGCGACGCGCTACGATGAGCGATCCGGGAGAAGGACCATGTTGAAACTGCGACAGCACGACCTGCCTCTTCGGGGCAGCTCATACGACTTCGTCGGCGCCGACCACGGCGACGTGAACGTGTCGGCGTTTCTGTTCCGCGGGCTGCCGGGCGCGGGACCGGGACCGCATCGCCATCCGTACGACGAAGTTCAGTTCATTCAGGAAGGCCGCGGGACGTGGGTCGTCAACGGCCAGGAGTTCGCAGCCGGCGCGGGGGACATCCTCGTGATCAAGGCGGGCGAGATTCACAGCTTCAAGAACACCGGCGATACGCCGCTCGTGCAACTCGACGTCCACCTCAATCGGTATTTCATTCAAGAGAATCTGTGACGTCGCACGCGGCTAGTCAGCGCATCCCTCGGCGATCCAGCGCTCGAACAGCGCGACACGCTCCGCGGGCCATGCCCCGTCGCACGGCATCGTCCCGGCTTTGAGACGAGCCTCGATCGCGCGGGCGTGAGTTCGTACATCTGCCACCGACCAGAGGTCGAAGGCGAAGCGCATCGCTCCGCGATCGCGCGCGCGGAAGAATCCTTTGACGTGCCGCTCGAAGCTCAGCGCCTGTCCGGGCGTGGGCGTCTCGGGCGGGGCCAGATCCGTAACGGGTCCGCGTCCGGTGGGTCGCGACGCGGGCCGCGCGGACGGCGTGGCGTCGCACACCCACCACCAGCGCGGCACCGGCATCCCTTCCGGCGGACGCGAGTCGTCCTGCGAGTTTTCCACCGCGATGCGCGTGCCCCACTCCAGGTACGCGACGAACGCCGCCCGGAATTCCGGATCCGCGGCGAGCAGCGCTTCGTCCGCGCTTCGGCACAGCAGCGAGACCCATCGCGCGCGCTGCGCTTCGGTCAGATGCTTCTGCAGGTGTTTGGAGATCATCCGGGAATAGCCACCGTAGCGCTGCGAATAGAACTTCGGGCCGCCGAAGACCTCGGAGAGCCAGGACGCCACGCGCTCCGGGTGATCGGGCTCCATCCGTGCAAACAGCGGTGCCAGAAGATCGTCCTGAGGGACGTGGCGCTCGTAGAAGAGGCGCGTCACGCGCAGGAGAACGGGATAGCCTCCCGCCCACTCGAACAGGGTCGGCTCACGGTCCGGGTCCATCACCGGATCGTGGAAATCGGCATACCAGTGCGCGCCGCTGCAGAACGGCTTGTTTTTCGATTGCCCGCAGCGGCACAGCGCGAAATGCTCTCGCGACGCGCCTGCCGCCCGCGCCGGCTCGTTGCCGGCGTCGTCGCGCAAATCGACGCCGCCGCTGACGAAATACGGCCCGTCCTTCGACACCTCGATCGCGGGCGGACGAATACGATCGACCAGATCGGCGGCGCGGCGCTCGGCGATCGCCGCTCCGAGCGCTCCTGAGGGGCACGACTGAATCGCGCGCAGGATGTCATCGGATCTTCCGCCTGCCGGCGCCACGAACGGCTCCGCGCCGGCACGAAACCCGGTGGGCAACGCGTCGGTGCAGCGCCCGGAGTGCGCGCAGATCCCCCGGTTGTCGAGGATCGTGAACTGCCGCGCGGGGTAGCTGTCGAGACGGTCGGCGACGCGGTCCGCGTGCTTCCTGTCGTTGAAGCCGATCGTCGCGTGCGTTCCATCGCACCACGGCTTCGACTCGGACCGGCCGCACCGGCACAGAGCGGCAACCGGCGGAGCGGTCGTGGGCTCACCGAGGAAGTTCGACATCGGTGCGGCGCCCGTTCGCAGGTAGGGACCGTTTTCGCGCACGCGAATGCGGCCCTTCGGATCGCCGGGAATGTCCCGGGCGATTTCGGCAAGCCTGGTGATTCGCTCCTGCGTGTCCTCTCGACCGACGGTCGCGAGGTACTGGGCGCCCGCGCACGCCTCGAGCAGCGCCGCGCGATCGTCGGTTGCACAGGCGCGCGTCAGGTCAATCGCCAATTCGAACAGAGACTCTTCCAAGTCGGCTTCTGACGCCGCGACGGGAGGAGCGCCCTGTCCGGATGTGTCACCGAGCTCGGACAGCGGTCGCAGCACCGTCGCGCGCAATCGAGTGGCGAGCGCCTTCGAGCGTTCCGATGCGCCGCCCTGCTCGAGGGCTTCTGCGCGCCGAATCAAGTCGTCAACCTGAGCGACAATGGTCGAGCTTGTCATAGTGCCTCGCGTAGCGGCCTGACAGTTTTTCAGGCCGCTCTCAGCACTATCACACCTTCGCCAGCAGATCGAGGAATTGCCTGGCCATCGACTCCGATGAGAACGGATTCTGTCCGGTGACCAGGTTGCGATCGACGACGACGTGCGAGCCCCACGGATAGGGGCACTTGGAGTACTCCACGCCGAGTCGCTTCAGCTCGATCTCGAGCACGTAAGGCAGCCGGCCATTGATTCTCGTGTGGAACTCCTCGACGTGAGAGAAACAGGTCACCCGGTACCCGGCGAACGGTGACTCGCCTGCCATGTCGCGCGGCGAGAGGAACGCGGTGGGCCCATGACAGACCGACGCCAGCGGCTTGTCCAGTGCGAGCACTGCGAGGAGGAATCTCGTCATCGCAGGGGACGCCGGCATGTCCTGCATGCAGCCGTGGCCACCGACGATATAGATGCCATCATAGGCGGCAATGTCGTCCTTGATCAGCCGCCCGACATCCTTGGGAGCGCGGAGACCTTCAGCCTTCTCGATCGCGGCCCTGTACGTGGCTGCCGCCGCGGCATCGTCAATCTGCGTGAAAGAAGGCCGCACCCATTTCATGAAATCCGGATCGAGACTCGATTGGTCCACGGTCGGCGCAATACCGCCGAGCGTTGCGAAATCGACGTCGTATCCGGCCTTCTTGAACAGCTCATAGGGGACGGCACACTCCTCGGCCCAGTACCCCGATGGGTATTCTTCTCCATCGGTCAGCGTGAGGTGTGAAGCGTTCGTCAGAATCGCGAGCAGTCTCTTAGCCATGCATCACAGGCCGTGAAAGAAGGTGGCGCGCCCGGGGGTTTCGCGAAAGGTTGCACCCTCAAGTTTTCGGGGCGCGGCGTGACTCCATCCCTAGAATAATCGATCTCCTGTCGAAGATAATCTTCGGCGCCATGGTGATCTCGGCCAGCGTCGCACCACCGAACTCGTTGGTCCTCGTCGAAGACGCGAGCGGCGGTACCATCGCAAATCCGGAACTGCTTAGACTTTCGATGACCGCTGCGGATGTGATGCGCGCCACGCCGGGACCGGAGCGCGACAAGGCGATCGATGACTGGTGCCTCTCGGTCTGGAACGCCTTCTGCGCGAACAGGCCGCGAGTCATGGCGCTGCTCGCCGAGTACGACGAATGACCCTGAGACACGTCGTCACCTCGACGAACGATGTTGACAGCGACGCGCTCCGTTTCGCGCAGCGGCCGAGCCTCGCTGAGATGGACCATCAGGCGACGCCCAGACGGCGGCGCGGCGGCTCGGCGAGTCGGCCGCCGATCCAGGCGCTCGGAATCGCCAGCGCGATGACGGCGACGGCGTACCAATGCGGACCGAATTCCGGCCCACGATTCCAGGTCGCGATCGTGCCGGCCGTACCGACCAGTGCGCCGATGACGCCAAGCACCACGGCATGGATCATGGGATGGTCGGGCGCGACCCGTGCGGTCACCAGACCGCCGGCGATGGCGAATGCGGTCCGATAGGCGACGGCGATCAGGAACAGTCCATCCGCCATTGGCTGTCCCCACGGCGGATAGATCCCGGATGCGTGAAGGACCGCGTCGGCGAGAGTGCTCAGCCCGACGACAGTCACGACGCCGGCAAGAACGGCACCGACACGTTTCAACGTGAGTTTCATAATGGTCGCTCCTTTCGGCAGGCTTTCGTCGTCGACCGCGGCCCCGACTACTCCTGGGAGCGGGGGCGCGACTCCACAGTCGGTGGTCCAAACCACGTCGTGAGCGCGTCAATGAGTCCAGGCTCGGTTCGGTCGCCCACCCAGGCCACATATCCGTCAGGTCGAATCAACACGACGGTGGGAGGCGTAACCGTGCCGACCACCGGAATCTCCCACGTGCCGACGTACCTGGCGTCGATCGACTGAACGCGATTCACCCATGGAGCGATGTCGAAGGTGGCGGGCTCACCGAGGTTGAGCAGGACCGGCCTGGCGTCGTGCAGCAGCGTGAAGACCCGCAGCGGACCGTCGGCGGTAACGACGTCGATATCCGGTACGCGGCGTCCGAGCAGCGGATGTCCTTCGCCGAGGTCGTAACGAACGTCCAGGCCAGACATCTCCGCGGCCAATCGCCTGCGAGCCGCGTCCACGGTGAGAAGCTCTGAAACGTAGTCGCCCAGGGCCTTCGTGCGCTCGTCAAGACGGCGAAGCGCGATTTGCGCCATCGTGTTGCGCAGCACGCGAGCTGCCACCGGGTGCCGTTCGGCGTGGTACGTGTCCAGCAGGCTCTCCGGCGATATCCGTTTGACCACTTGCGCCAGCTTCCAGCCCAGATTCACCGCATCCTGGACACCGATGTTGAGGCCCTGGCCACCCAGCGGAGGATGCACGTGTGCGGCGTCGCCGGCGAGCAGAATGCGTCGATCGCGGTAGGCCGCCGCTTGGCGAGTCGTATCGTTGAATCTGGAGATCCACGTGGCACTGTGGACGCCGAAGTCTGTCCCGTAAACGGCGATCAGCGCTTCGCTCACATCGCGCAGCGTCGGTTCGCATGGGGATCCGACGCCCTGTTCGACCAGCACGACCCGTGCTCGCCGCTCACCGTCCAACTTGCCGATGGCGTGGGTCCCAAGGGCGTCGGTGCGGAATCCCCATTCCGGCTCGTCGGCGCACTCGACCTCGGCAATCAACCAGCTCATCGTCGGATCCCATCCGGGAAACTCGATCCCGGCTGCTTTGCGGACCAGACTGCGTCCTCCATCGCAGCCGACGAGATACTCCGAGCGCAGGCGTCGGGTACCCGATAAGTCGACGTCGACGCCGGCCTCGTCCTGTGCGAAACCCGTTACCTCGCGTGCGCGATACACTGGCACTGCGAGCTCCTGGACCCAGTCGGCGAGCGTGCGTTCGATGTGGTTTTGCCACAGTCCCAGCACGTAGTTGTGCCGACTCGGAACGTCGGTGATGTCCAGAGGGACGTGGAAGTGCACGGCGGTATGTCGCTGTCCCTGCGACAGGAATCGCTCGGCGATCCCGCGCTGATCGAGCACTTCGATGGTGCGTACGTGCAGACCGCCTGCGCGCGAGCCGACGAGTTCCTGGCTGGCGCGCCGCTCAACAATCGCCGCGTCGACTCCTGCGAGCGCCAGCTCGGCGGCCAACATCAGACCTGTTGGACCACCTCCGACGATCACCACTGCATGGGCTGCCTCTTGGAGCATTCGTGCCTCATTTCTGCCGGTTCTGACATCGACCCGGCCATCCTGACGCACGACCCAGGGCTTACCGCAAGCCCACGATGCGCTATACTCTAAGAGTAACGAGGCGACGCGACTTCGTTTTCCTTTCCTCAGCGGCTGTCATCGCACAAATCTTCCAGGGATCACTGTTCATTCGGCCGCGGTGGCGGGCGTAGACACACGTACTCAGGTTTGCCGACTCGCGACTTCCTAAAATCAAATCGTGAGTGAATGGCGACGAAAATTCTCGCGGTCGTGATCGTGGTCGCTATCGTGGCCTGTTGATGGCGGTGTCGCCCGCTGCTGGAGCCGCCCGTCGCGACGCTTGAGGCCAAGTGATTCGGCACTGGCGACGCGCTTGGCGCCGCAGTAAACCCTCAGGCCGCTCGTAAGCCCGATCGAATTCGCCAGAGAGGTCTGAAGCGCGCCCGGGACACTCGAAAGGTTGGTCCCTGCGTTTCCTCGGAAAAGCGGCGTGATCTGCGCGGCCATCCCGACGGGTCTCCACCCAAATACCCGGATTCAGGCCGACGGTGCCCGGTCCTCCGTGGGCGCACAAGCGACCTCAGCGACGTTCCGGGTGAGGGCGTTCACCGCGTTCCAGCATCTCCACCAGTGCGGCGATTTTCCTCGCCCGTCCAGCCGGTGTCTTCATGTGGGCGGTGCGAAACGCAAGTGCATAAAGATTCTGCCGTCCCAGCGACTGAAACGTCTTCCGCGCGCGCGGACTCGCTTCGATCGCCTTTCGCAGATCGATGGGGAAATTGTCGTCCAACGCGCCGCGCATCGGCGCGTATGCAGCGTTCCAACGGCCATCCGCCTTCGCCGCGTCCACGTGCCGCTGTCCGTGCGGCGTCATGCGCCCGGCCTTCGTCAATCGCGCGACGTGCTCGCGGTTGATCTGACTCCAAATGCTCTTCGCCCGGCGCGGCGTATAGCGCTGCAGATAGGAGCGTTCATCGAACCCCCTGCGGAGGCCATCGATCCATCCCCAGCACAGCACGACGTCGAGCGCTTCTGCAATCGTGATCGACGGCACGCCGGAGACCTTCTTGTAGATGCGCAGCCACACTTCACGCTCACGTGCGTGGTTCTTGCGCATCCAGGATTCGAACGTCGCTTCAGTGCGAAAGGTCTTGATCTTCCCTGACTCTGGAACGACTGGGGCCATGAGCGTCGACCTCTCAATCGTACCAAAACGCCGGTCCCCTGGGTTTGTCGCTGCGACGGGCCGATACGCGCAGCGGGAGCGCCCTCGTTTGGACGCTGGTCAACGGGGATCTCGCGTTTCGCGAATGCATTCGAGCGAGGAGCGCAGGCTGCTGCATGTCAGGTTCTTCTCGATCGAGTCCCACGCACCGGGGATTCTTCTCCTCCCGGTGTTGGTTCGAGCAGCACGCCAGCGCGGGACATCTCAGGATCAGTGCACTGGCGGCGATCGAAGCAGCAGGCCGCCCGCTTTCCCGATCCGAGTTTCGAGAGCGTCTTTTCTATTCGGATCGTCCGAGTAGCCGGATTTCTGGTTGACCGTATCCAGCGGATCCAATCCCAGCGCGCCAAGGGCGTGCTGTCCGTCCATGTGCGGCGCGCCTGCGGATCCGACGCAAGTGCTTTTCTCAAATCCGCAGGCACATCGGGTTCCGGCCACACTGCCATCGGCGCGATCACAATGGACACACGATCTCCCACGGCTGCTGTCGCAGCCCTGAGCATCGTGTCGGTTATCCTGAACCAGTGGCTTCCGTTCCCGTCAGGCTCGAGCGGTGCGTGAAACGCATGGCCGTCAAACGTGCCTTCCACGACGGTCATACCTCGTGAGGGAAGTTTGCTGCTGGCAGCCTTTGGCAGTTTGACGATCGCTTGAGATCCAATTGCTGCGATGTTTGCCTGGAACCGGATCGATGGCATACAGCATCCGATGGGGATGGCGCGCCCGGAGGGAATCGAACCCCCAGCCTGAGGCTTAGAAGGCCTCCGCTCTATCCGATTGAGCTACGGGCGCCTGCCGAGCATCGTAACGCGAATCGAGGACCCTCTTTGTCAGGGGTGCGTCGGCGACAAACAAAAGAATTTGTCATGGCATACCTAATCGGCATCGGCGCCGCCCGATGCAGGATCAGATTCAACGCGTTGTCGGCATCCGGCGTCGTGAGGCTCGTGGTCGGAGGGGCGCTGCGACAGAGTTCGCATTTCTACAATACTCCGGCGTTCGCAACCTACCACAATCCGCCAGCCGGAGGGCGTTCTCTGTGAGAGATCGAGCGTATCTGTCGGGGAAAGTCCTTTCCTCGATGATCATCATTCACACTCGAAGGGACGCGTCGTCGGGATGTGGGCCCACTCGGATCGCCATTCCACCTACCTCTAACTCACCAGGTAGCAGGCTCAGCCGTGCCAGACGGCCACGTTGTCCCCTGCCACACGGCTCAAACGTCTTTGAGACAGAAAGGGAGGGGTTATGAACAGCAGTCCAGTCCTGAACGGGAAGCACGCCGTTCTCTTCGGAGCAGCCGGCACCATCGGCGCGGCCGTGGCCAAGGAATTTGCAGCGGCAGGCGCAGAGGTCTTCTTATCTGGCCGCACGAAATCCAGTGTGGACGGCGTCGCGAAGCACATCACGGCGAATGGCGGCCGAGCGCACTCCGCGGTCGTCGACACACTAGATGACGGCGCGGTCAACCAGTACATCAGCAGCATCGTGAAAGAGGCCGGCACGATCGACATCATCTTGGATGTGTCCGGCCCTCTGGCGAAAGAGTACGGTAACGGCAAGATGGCCGTTGATCTCCCCATCGAAGAGTTCATGGTGCCAGTTGAGACGATGGTCAGGTCGCGCTTCATCACCGCTCGTTCCGCGGCGCGCCAGATGATCAGGCAGCAGGCTGGCGTGATCATTTTCGTGACCGGCAGCCCGGCGCGGCCACACGTGCCAGGCGCGACCGGCATCGGCGCCGCTTTCAGCGCCATTGAGAATCTCACGCAGAATCTCGCCTTCGAGGTGAGCCCATTCGGTGTCAGGGTGGTCTGCGTCCGAACACTCGCGAACATCGACAGCCGGTCCATTCAGGACACGATGGGCTTTCTCGCGAACCACCTGCACATCACCAAGGATCAGGCGATGGCGCAAATCGCGCAGTCGAATTTTCTGAAAGTTCCGGCGACGGTGCAGGACACGGCAAACGCGGCCGTGCTCGTGGCATCGGACCGAGCTCGCATGATGACCGGCACCGTCATCAACGCGACAGCGGGCGCCGCGCTCGACTAACTTCTCACGGGACGGGACGAAGGAGAGAGCACCAAGTTGATTTCGATGCGCCCGTCGCCCATCGTGGCGCTGAATCGTGCCATCGCGATCGCGCAAGATCAGGGGCCGGAGCGGGGTATCGACGAGATCAATGCGATAACGGATGGCGATCGCATGGCTCGGTATCCGTCTTACGCGGCGGCCATTGGGGAACTTGAACTGCGGCGCGGACAGCGAGAAGTGGCGACGCAGCATTTTCGAGCGGCGCTGTCTCTGGCGCGCAATCCCTCAGAGGGTCAGTTCTTCAATCAGCGACTTCTCGCGTGCATGTCCGAAAACAACCCTAGTCCACGCGAGGGCAACCAATGACGCTTACTTTTGTCCGACCGACACGGGAGTTGACACCATATATCGATGCGATTTGGGTGTTTGAAAGCGCGATCGGTCTCCCCGCGGACGAGAATAACGGCGCGCCGCCTAACGGCTGCAGCAAGTTGACCTTTGCGTACGGCAGTTCGTTTGACTCGATCGCGAACGGGAGAGCGATGACGCGGCCGGAGCGCAGACTGAATTTTGTCGGGACCAGAGATGATGGGATCTCGCTTCACTCCGATCGTCGCCCAATGGGGTGCATCGGGATCGAGTTTCGTCCGCATGGCGCGTTCCCAGTCTTCGGAATCCCCATGGGAGAAACGGTCAATTTCCTCGGCGATGCTGATAGCGTGTTGGGCACATGGGCCCGGGAGGTCGAGGAGGTTCTGAACACCCAACACAGCGTCGACCAGAGAGTGGCGAGCTTGCAAGAGCGGATCACACGACAGCTGCGAAGCAATCGTTTGAACGCTCGGGGGCGGAAGCAGGAGCGGCACCACGAACTCGTCGCGTATTGTGTTCGCGCTCTTGAGTCGACCCATGGCCGGCTCACAATTCGGGAACTGGAGCGAAGAAGCGGTTATTCGCGACGGTATCTGGAATTGCTTTTCAAGCAGCACGTGGGCCTTTCGCCGAAAGTCCTGGCCGGGATCATGCGATTCCAGAGATTCTATCGAGGGTGGGCGCAGGGTCTATCGTTCGACGTCGTCAGGGATGACCTGTACGAATACTTTTACGATCAATCGCATTTCATAAGAGAGTTTCAGAGAATTACCGGCCATCCGCCCGGAGAGTACTTCCAGTACGGCCGCAACGAATTCGGTCAGCGTCGCGTCCTCCGTTAGTCTCCATTTCGCATTCTTACAATCATCGGGCCCTGCGACTCGCCGTAGCGCTCCTTGGGATCGTGCTGTTTGCTACCGAAGCGCGTGCCAAGGATTTTCATGGTGGGGCCCGGACTTTGAGAAGTGGCGCGCCCGGCTGGACTCAAACC
Source organism: Vicinamibacterales bacterium (assembly GCA_035259385.1). Taxonomy (GTDB): domain Bacteria; phylum Acidobacteriota; class Vicinamibacteria; order Vicinamibacterales; family CAVVIG01; genus QHWK01. Next base: position 22,327 of record DATFWL010000503.1, read on the forward strand.
AGCGGCCCCGAGCTTAGAAGGCTCGTGCTCTATTCACCTGAGCTACGGGCGCCTTGCTTGATGGTACGCGAAACGCGGCACCCCTGCTGCACCCCCGGAGTACGCGTTCGATCAAGAACGGTCGTTTTGGCCCAAAAAACCCTCGTCGAATCGAGGCGCCCTGCCGTGGACGTGTCGCGAAGGAACTTTCGAGGGGCCGAAGGCCGGAACGAGCTGGACGGATCCGCCGCCTTCCGCCGGCAGCCAGTTCGTTCACGACAACGCGACGGCGCGATCGTTACAACGTGAGCCTCTCGGGCGCCTTTCCGCGCATTCGTTGACGGAGGTCACGAAACATGGCTCGCATTCTCGCTGCCGCTCTCGTCATCGCACTGGCGCAAGCCGACGCGGCGTTCGCGCAGACCGGTGGCGCCGCCGCTCCTGGAAAACTCGAGGAGTCGATTCGTCGCGAAGTCGCGAGGCAGAGGCTCGGCAACGTCTCGACGGTGAGACCTCGATCGGCCGGGCTCGGAACCTCTTCCGGGGGAACCGCGTCGCCCGCGTTCCAACTGATGGGGCCGTTCATTCGTCCCCACGGATCGTTAAAGCAGCAGATCTTCGCCACGATCGGCGCGACCGCGGGACTGTTCGGCGGCGGCTACCTCGGGGTGAAGATCGAGGGCGACCGCTGCCACTGCGACGATCCCGGCCTCGCGGGAGGCCTCATCGGCGCGTCGATCGGCGCGATCGCCGGAGGCGTCATCGGGTTCAAGCTGGGAAAATAGGGCGACCAAGAGCACTGATTGAGCTCTGGACCGCAGATCGCCCGGCCGCCAGGAGTGGTCACGTCAAAACTCGAAAAGTGGATCTTGAAGCGCACCGCTGCTCCCGTGTACCGGTATTCGAGTGACCACGACACCGTTCGGCAGTCCGTCCCGGCAAGTTCATCCGCGCGTGCACCACGTGCTTCGTCACATCCGCTTGCACGACCTGGAGCGATCTCAGATCTCTCTCGTCCGGCTCGCCGAGGTGGCGGGTCTGTCGCCGTCGCGGTTGATGCACGTCTTCACCGAATCGCTCGGCATGCCCCTGCGGGCGTACGTGCTGGGGCTCCGCGCTCAGCGAGCGATGGACGAGATGGCGCACGGGCGATCCGTCACCGAGGCTGCGCACATCGCCGGCTTCGCCGACGCGCCGCATCTGACGCGGACGCTCCGGCGAACCGTCGGGATGACGCCTCGCGAGATCATGCATCGCCTGGCAGAGCGCCCCGTGGACCGTGCCGCGCCCGGCTTCGCGGTGATCCCGCAGACGCGTCGCGCGTGACGGCGCAGATGGTACGCATGCATCCTGACGTTATGGTAAGCATACTTACCATAACGGCGAAGGAGGTCCCATGTGGCAGGTGACGCACTCGGAAACGTTCGAGGGGCTTCGGAAAGAGGCCGTCTGGGCCGCCTGGAGCGACGTCGATCGGTGGCACGAGTGGGACCCGGATCTCGAGTTCGCCCGTGCGGCTGACGGCTTCAGCGCGGGCACGCGCTTCGTGCTCAAACCGAAAGGCGGCCCGAAGGTCACCATCCGCCTGCTCAGAGCCGAACCGCTGAGGGGCTACACCGACCTGACGGTGTTCCCGCTCGCGCGAATGTATGGCATCCACGATATGGTGGAGACCTCCGACGGGCTCACGCTCTCGATCACGATTCGAGTCGAAGGGCCTCTCACCCGGCTCTGGAAGACACTGGTGGCGCAGAAGGTGGCGGATGAAGCGCCGGCGCAACTGCGGTCGCTGGCCAACTGGGCGCGGCAGCTCGACGCGCAGGATGGATCCGGTGGAGGATCGCATGGCGAGGCAGCGACGGACGACGTTCAAGAGGGCGGAGGATAGCGTCGGGTTCATGCTGTGGAGGGCGTCGAACCTCCTTCAGCGGCTGCACGGCGGGTGCCTGCGGAGCCTGGACGTCACGCCCACCCAGTTTTCGCTGATGACGTGCCTGATGTATCTGCAGGACGAGGGCGACGTCACCGCCTCCCGGATCGTCGCTCACACGGGAATGGACAAGATGATGGTCTCGGATGTGCTCAAGACGCTGACGCAGAAACGGCTCGTCGCCAAGGAGCGCCATCCCCGCGATGCCCGGGCCTCGATCCTCCGGCCGACACGGCGGGGCAAGGCGATCACCAATGCCGCCGTCCGGAGGATCGAGGCGCTCGACGACGAGTTCTTTCGACCTGTCCGCAACGTCGGGGCGTTGCACAACGCGTTGATCGCGCTGGTGGCGGGCACAGGCGATTCATAGGCGCTCTATCGCCGTCGGCGCGTGAGTGGTCACCCCATCTTTCACCGAAGTGGTCGTCCACACGGCGACGCGCGCACGAAACAATGGCGATCATGATCGAAAATGTCGTCGTTGTCGGTGCGGGACCAACGGGCCTGATGCTGGCCTGCGAACTGTGCCTGGGTGGGGTTCGGCCCCTGGTGCTCGAACGTCTGCCGGAGCCAACAGGACTCTCGAAGGCCCTCGTCCTCGGTGGACGCGCCGTCGACGTCCTCGATCATCGCGGACTGCTTCAGCGATTCAAGGACTGCGAACCTCGGACGGCCACGTCGTTTGCCCGATTGTTTCATTTTGGAGGCCTGCCGATCGACGTCGGGCGTCTCGAGGGGGAACCACCGAAGTTCGTCTTCGTCTTGCAAGCCGTCACCGAACGTCTGCTTGCCGAGCGCGCTTCGGAGCTCGGGGTCGAAGTGCGTCGAGGTCATGACCTCGTCTCGATTCGAGACGACGCGGAATTCGTCGAGCTGACGGCGCAGTCGGAGCAAGGCACACGGACGTTTCGCAGCCGATTTGTCGTGGGGTGCGATGGCGGGCGGAGCTCGGTGCGCCAACTTGCAGAGATTTCGTTTCCTGGACTGCAGCCAACACGACTGCTGCGGCTGGGCGACGTCAAGTTCGGCGACCCTGCGACGAGGCCGGCTGCCTGGCAAGACGGCCGCGCGCCGTTCCCGGAGATAGACGACGGGTACTTTCGAGTCATCACCAGCGAACCCTTGCCGCCTCATCTCGCCCGGGACGCGCCGATGACGCTCGACGAATTGCGAGAGAGCGTTCGACGGACGACCGGAACCGACGTTCCGATCACCGAGGCCCGATGGCTCTCACGGTTCACCGATTCGAGCCGCCAGGCGGAGCGGTACCGGAAGGGGCGTGTGTTGCTGGCGGGTGACGCCGCGCACATTCAGCTGCCTGCCGGTGGACCTGGACTGAGCACCGGGCTCTGCGATGCGGTGAACCTGGGTTGGAAACTGGCCGCGCACATCAAGGGTTGGGCGCCCGCCGACCTCCTGGACACGTATCACACCGAACGCCATGCGGCAGGGACACGCATGCTGATGCACACCCGCGCTCAGGGCGCGCTGTTGGGCGGCTCCGGCGAACAGACACCGGCGCTGCGAGAGCTGTTCGGCGAGTTGATGCAGGACCCTTCAACGGTTCGTCGGCTCGTGGATCTGCTGCAGGGAACCGACGTGTGCTACACGACGGATGACGATGCCGACGCGCATCCCCTCGCGGGAAGGTGGGCGCCGGAATTGACACTGCAGACGGCACGTGGCCGTCACCGCCTGGCCGACCTGATGCACGACGCGCGCGGAGTACTGCTGGACTTCGACGATGGCGCGCTCTGCGACCAGGCGGTGAGGTGGTCGGATCGCATCGACGTGATTCGCGCGACGTGTGCGTCGTCTCCACCGGCGAGGGGACTCCTCGTGCGTCCGGATGGCTACGTGGCCTGGGCTGGCGACCATTCTGCCGCAACGCCGACTCGGGCGCTTCACCGGTGGTTCGGGGCTCCGGATCGTGAGTGACAGGTCACAAAGTGGTATTCTCGACTGGCCGCCATGGTGCCCAGCACGACAGGCCACTCTCGACGGGCCCCGTCCGACCTTCTGATTGCGATTGACGGTCGTGGAGGTGTCGCGCTGCAGCAGCAGGTCAACGTCGCCATCCGTCGGGCCATTCTCGACGGTGTGTTGACACCCGGGACCCGACTTCCCTCGTCGCGGGCGCTCGCGAAGGACTTGAACGTCTCGCGAACAACCACGTTGGTGGCGTACGAACAATTGCTGGCGGAGGGCTACATCACGGCACGGCGTGGTTCGGGGACGTTCGTCGCGTCAGAGCTGCCAGACGCGCTTCCCCGCCGCGTGCCGGTGCCGTGTGCGACACGCACGAAGCATCCGGAATTGTCGCGGCGCGGCATCGCGTTGGCCGGGACGCCCGGACCGGCACGACGGCTGACAGGCCCGCCGAGACCGTTTCGCCTGGGCGCGCCTGCTCTGGATCTGTTCCCGTTCCGTCTCTGGTCGCGCCTGGTGGATCAGCGATTGCGATCGATGACAATCGGCCAGCTGGACTACGGCGACACGGCGGGCTTTGCTCCCCTGCGGCAGGCGATCGCCGAACTCGTCGAACAGGCGCGTGGCACGCGATGCGACCCCGAGCAGGTGTTCGTCGTCGCCGGCGCCCAGCGCGGTCTGCAAACACTCGCGACGTCTCTGCTCGACCACGACGATCGCGTATGGCTCGAGGAACCCGGCTACAACGGCGCTCGCAGCGCGCTGATGGCTGCAGGCGCGCGGATTGTGCCGGTGCGCGTCGACGATGAGGGGCTCGACGTCGCCGCAGCCGTCAAGCGGTGGCCCGACGCGCGGCTCGCCTATGTCACGCCGTCGAATCAGTTTCCTCTGGGCGTTCCCATGAGCCTCCCGCGCCGTTTTGCGCTGTTGAACTGGGCGGCCGCCGTCGGTGCATGGATCGTGGAGGACGACTATGACGGAGAGTTCCGCTACGGCACGCGACCGCTTCAATCTCTGCACGGGCTCGATTCGGACGGCCGTGTCATCTACTTGGGCACGTTCGCCAAGTCGATGTTTCCGGCTCTGCGCCTCGGCTTTCTGATCGTGCCGTCCGATTTGCGGGACGCGTTCAGCGGCGCGCGGCGCGCCGCCGACGTTCACCCGCCCTTGCTGGAGCAGACGGCGCTCACGGATTTCATCGCCGGCGGACACTACGCCCGTCACATCCGCCGAATGCGCGGAATCTACCGCGAGCGGCTCGAAGCCCTGACCGATGCGGCCGACGCGCGGTGTGCCGGCGTCCTCCGGTTACGGCCGGTGCAAACCGGCTTGCATGCGGTGGCCGACCTGCTGGGCGTCGACGAGGATCGCGTCTGCGCGGAGGCGCGCGAACGAGACATCGAGGTCTCCCCACTCGGCCTGTATTTCACGGGCCGCCCAACCCTGAGAGGCCTGGTGTTGGGCTTTGCCTCGACACACCCCGACGCGATTCGGCGCGGGATGGAAAAGCTGGCGGTCTCGATCGAAGCGGCGATGAGGTCGGGCAGCCGAAAGCATCGAGCGTAACCCAGGGGCCAGCAGAGCATGGACATCCTCGTCTCCGGGCTTGCGATGGGTGAATCGCCTCGATGGCACGGCAGTCAGCTCTGGTTCTCGGACTGGGGCGCGCAAGAGATTCTTGCAACCGATCTCGCCGGAACCCACACGAGCCCGTTGTTTCATCGGCACGCTGAGATCGTCCGGCGGGTTCAGGGACCCCTCGGATAGACGCGCCTGGCTGGAATCAAACCAGCGGCTACTGCCCGTATTGCTCGTCACTGACGTGCTCCATCCAGTCGACCGTCCTCCCCTCGAGCCGCTCCTGAATCGCGATGTGCGTCATCGCCGTCGCCGGCGCCGCGCCGTGCCAGTGCTTCTCGCCCGGCGGGATCGACACGACGTCGCCGGGCCGGATCTCCTCGATCGGTCCGCCCCAGCGCTGCGCGCGGCCGCAGCCCGACGTCACGATCAGCGTCTGGCCGAGCGGGTGCGTGTGCCACGCCGTGCGCGCGCCGGGCTCGAACGTGACGCTCGCCCCGAACGCGCGCGCGGGATCCTGCGCCTGAAACAGCGGGTCGATCCGGACCGTGCCGGTGAAATGCTCGGCCGGCCCCTTGCCTGACGGCTGCGAGCCGCTTCGCCTGATGTCCATCGATCGTCTCCGGGAACCTCAGCGTCCGGTCAGCTGCTCCAGCGCCGCCGGATACCGCGCGCCCTGGATCGTGATGCCCGACGCGGCGCGATCGATCTCGCGGAGGTCGTCGGCCGTCAGCGCCAGGGCCTCGGCGCCGATGTTCTCCTCGAGGCGGTGCAGCTTCCTCGTCCCCGGAATCGGCACGATCCACGGCTTCTGCGCGAGCAGCCAGGCGAGCGCGATCTGCGCCGGCGTCGCGCGCGTGCGCGCCGCGATGCCGCCGAGCCGATCGATCAGCGCCTGGTTGGCCTGACGCGCCTCCGGCGTGAAGCGCGGCAGCGAGCTGCGGAAGTCGGTGGGCTCGAACGTCGTGCTCGCGTTGATGGCGCCGGTCAGGAACCCCTTCCCGAGCGGGCTGAACGGCACGAAGCCGATCCCCAGCTCCTCGAGCGTCGGGATCACCTCCTCTTCGGGACGCCGCCACCACAGCGAGTACTCGCTCTGAAGCGCCGCGACCGGCTGAACCGCGTGCGCGCGCCGGATCGTCCCGATGCCGGCTTCCGAAAGACCGAAGTGCTTCACCTTGCCCGACTGGATCAGGCCCTTCACCGCGCCCGCGACGTCTTCGATCGGCACGTCGGGATCGACGCGGTGCTGATACAGGAGATCGATGGCGTCCACCTTCAGCCGCGACAGCGACCCCTCGACGACCTTCCGGACGTGCTCGGGCCGGCTGTTGAGCGCGCTCCATCTCGACGTGTCGGCCGCCCCGGGTTGAAAGCCGAATTTCGTCGCGATGACGACCTGCCCCTTGAAGGGGGCCAGCGCTTCGCCGACGAGCTCCTCGTTGTCGTACGGCCCGTAGACCTCGGCGGTGTCGAAGAACGTCACGCCCCGCTCGACCGCGGTCCGGATGAGCGCGACCATCTCGCGCCGATCGGGGAACGGCGGGAACGAGAAGGTCATGCCCATGCAGCCGAGCCCCAGCGCCGACACTTCCAGATTGCTTCTGCCCAGCCTGCGTGTCTGCATCGGTCTCACCTCACCCCTCACGGTAGCGGCCGGCGGCGGTTCCGGGAAGTCCGTAAAATCGACATGCCTTTGTGAGTACCATTCACAAATGGTGCACGACGAGCTCAACGTCCTGTCCGCGTTCCTGGCGGTCGCCGAGGAGCGCAGCTTTACCCGGGCGGCCAGACGGCTGGGGGTCTCTCCCTCGGCCGTCAGCCATGCGATGCGCGGGCTCGAGGAAGGAATCGGCGTCCGCCTGCTCGCGCGGACGACGCGCAGCGTGTCGCCGACGGAGGCCGGCGCCCAGCTCCTCGCGCATCTGAGTCCGGCGCTCGTCGACATCCGGGGCGCGCTCGAACGGATCTCCGGTCTCCGCGACAAGCCTGCCGGACGCGTCCGCCTCCTCGTGACGCCGCTCGCGGCCCACATGGTGCTCGCGCCGAAGCTCGGGCAATTCGCGCGCCGGTACCCGGACGTGGTGCTTGACGTCACCACCACCGGCGAGAGCCGTGTCGACATCGTCGCCGCCGGCTTCGACGCCGGCATTCATCTCGGCGAGTTCATCGAGCGCGACATGATCGCGGTTCGTGTGTCCGCCGATCAGCGCGCCGCGATCGTCGCATCGCCCGCGTATTTCCAGTCGCAGCCGAAGCCGAAATCGCCGCGCGACCTCCCCGGCCATCGCTGCATCAACTTCAAGCACGGATCCGAGGGCGTGTACCGCTGGGAGTTCGACAAGGGCAAGCGGTCGCTCGCCGTGTCGGTGAGCGGACCGCTGATCGTCGACGACGTGCAGACGTTGATTCGCGCGGCGATCGACGGCGTGGGGCTGGCCTTCATGCTGGAAGCCCACGCCGAGCCACACCTCGCGAGCGGCGCGCTCGTGCGCGTGCTCGAAGACTGGTGTCCGCCGTTCGCCGGCTACTTCCTGTACTACCCGAGCCGGCGGCAGCAGCCGGCGGCGCTGTCGGCGCTCATCGACACGCTTCGTCTCCAGACGTGACGGCCGGGCGAACGCCCGTGTTACTGCACGGTCACCGTCGCGCTGGTTGCGGCCCGCGTGTAGCCGTTGTTCAGGAACAGACGGAACTCGTACGTCCCGGGCGTCGACGGGGCCGTCACGGTCCACGTCCGCGTCGTGACGCCCTGGCCGATGTACGTGTAGGCCACGTAGCTGGTGTTCGGCGCCGACGTCGCGGCAAACGCAATCCAATCCGACTGGCCGCCGAGCCCTCCCGACAGCGTCACGGTCACGCTCGAACCGGGCGCCGCAGTCGTCGTGCTGACCGACAGCGTCGGCGCCGGCACCATCGTCACGGTCAGGGATCCTGATGTGCCGCCACCGGGCGCCGGCGTCGAGACCGACACCTGCGCCGTGCCGACCGAGGCGACGTCCGCGTCGGTGATCTGCGCGTGAAGCTGCGTGCCGCTCACGAATGTCGTGGCACGCGCGCTGCCGTTCCAGTTCACGACCGACGCGCTGGTGAATGCCGAGCCGTTCACCGTCAGCGTGAAGCCGCCGGCGCCGGCGACGACGGTCGACGGCGAGAGCGACGTCGCGACGGGCGCGGGCGGCGGCACGAAGACGACGTTCACCGTCGGGCTGGTCGCGGCGCGTGTGTTGCTGTTGTTCAGGAACAGACGGAACTCGTACGTGCCCGGCGTGGACGGCGCCGTCACCGTCCAGGTCCGCGTCGTGACGCCCTGGCCCACATAGGTGTAGGCGAGATAGCTCGTGTTCGGCGCAGACGTGGCCGCAAACGCGATCCAGTCCGATTGGCCGCCGAGCCCTCCCGTCAGCGTGACGGTCACGGGCGTGCCCGTCCCCGCCGTCGTCGTGTTGACCGAGAGCGTCGGCGCCGTCACGATCTGGAACGTCAGCGATCCCGACGTGCCGCCGCCCGGCGGCGGAGTCGTGACCGACACCTGCGCCGAGCCCACGGCGGCGACGTCCGCAGCCGTGATGGCCGCGCGAAGCTGCGTACTGCTCACGAACGTCGTGACACGCGCGCTGCCGTTCCAGTTCACGACGGATGCGTTGGTGAAGCCGGATCCGTTCACCGTGAGAGAGAACGCGCCGCTTGTGGCCATCGCGCTCGACGGCGACAGCGAGCTGACGACCGGCACGGGCGCCGACACCGCGGTGACGGTGACGGTCGGACTGGTCGCGGCGCGCGTGTAGCCGTTGTTGAGAAACAGCCGGAACTCGTACGTCCCGGGAGTCGACGGCGTGACGGTCCACGTCCGCGTCGTGACGCCGCTCCCGATGTACGTGTAGAAGGTGTAGCTCGTGTTCGCGGCGCTGACCGGCGCGAACGCCAGCCAGTCGCTCGCCCCGCCGAGGCCGTTGGTCAACGTGACGGTGACGCCGGAGCCCGCCGGCACCGACGCCGCGCTGATCGTCAGCACGGGTGGCGTGCCGACGAGGAAGCCCAGCGCGGCAGACGTGCCTCCGCCAGGCGCCGGCGTGAATACCGTGACCTGGGACGTGCCGGCGACGGCGATGTCGTCGGCGGTAATCGCGGCCTGCAACTGCGTCGCGCTCACGAACGTCGTCGTCCGGGCGGATCCGTTCCACCGGACCACCGAGACGCTCGTGAACGACGAGCCGTTCACCGTGAGCGTGAACGCCGGTCCGCCGACCGTCGTGCTGGGAGGCGAGAGGGACGTGAGAGTGGGAGCCGGCGTCAGCGCCGGGTCAACCGTGACCGCGGGGCTGGTGGCGGCTCGCACGTACCCGTTGTCGGGGAAGTACCGGAACTCGTACTGACCGGCCGTCGACGGCATGGTGACCGTCCACGTGCGCGTCGTGACACCCAATCCGACGTACGTGTACGACACGTAGGTCCGTTCGGATGAGCCCACCTGCGCGAGCGCCAGCCAGTCGCTCTGGCCGCCAAAGCCGCCTGCGAGCGTCATGGTGACTGGCGTCGACGGCGGAACGGCCGTCGTGTTGACCGTCAGCACTGCCGGCGGATCGAGGGGGACGACGATCGCCGCGGTCGTGCCGCCGCCGGGTGACGGGTTCGTCACGGTGACCTGTGCCGACGTGCCGGTGATCAGCGCAATGGGAACCGTGGCCTGGAGGGCCGTCCTGCTCGTCAGCGTTGTCGCCAGGGGCGCTCCGTTCCACGACGCGAAGGAGAGCGCGTTGAAACCCGTGCCCGTCAGCGAGAGCGTCACCGGGCCCATCCCGGCGTGCATGCGTGACGGCGACAGCGACGCGAGCGTGGGAACGGGACTGTTCACGGGCGCGAGGGACGCGAGCGCCTGGAGAATGCTGATGCGCGGAACCACCGCACCTCCGCCGAAGAACACGCGGTCGTCCGTGATCGGCAAGCCCGTCGTGCGGAAGGCGTTGAGAATCGTATCGACGCTGGCGCCTGGGACCGCCTGCCGCAGGATCGCCCATGCCCCGGCCACGTGCGGCGCCGCCATCGACGTGCCGCTCAGCACCTGGTATCCGCCGCCAGGCACCGACGAATTGATCTGGTCGCCCGGAGCGAACAGCGAGAGAAACGGCGCGACGTCGGAGAAATACGAGACCGTGTTGGTCTTGGTCGTGGACCCCACGCTGATCGCCGACGAGATGCA
>DATFWL010000504.1:0-3036 GCA_035259385.1 Vicinamibacterales bacterium
GGTGTTCCGCAGCATGCCGACCTGGCTGCCGATCTTGCAGGGTCCCGACGAGGACAAGCTGCGCGCGTATCGCGACTCGGCCATCCGCAAACAGCTGCGCGCCGAGGTCGAGGCGCCGCTGGGCCCGGATTCGACGTTCTCCAAGCGTTGGGATCTCATGATCGTCGAGGAGCCGCAGCTGCCGCGCAATCGCGCGCTTGCCGGACGCGACATCGCGGCGATCGCGAAAGAGCAGGGCAAGGATCCGCTCGACGCGTTCCTGGACCTGGCCGTCGACGAGGAACTGAACACGGTCTTCAGCCTCGGCGAGATCAACATGGACACCGAGGCCGTCGCGCAGATCCTCGGTTCGCCGTACGCGGTGGTCGGGCTCTCGGATGGCGGCGCGCACGTCCAGTTCCACTCGAACGTGAGCAATCCGACGCGGCTGCTCGGCTACTGGGTGCGCGAGAAGAAGATCATGCCGCTCGAACACGCCGTGCGCCGGCTCACGTTCGACTCGGCGTCAGCCTTCGGGATCTACGATCGCGGCCTGCTGCAGCCGGGAATGGTCGCCGACATGGTCGTCTTCGACCCCGACACGGTGCGGCCGCTGCCGGAGGACGTCGTGCACGACTTCCCGAGCAACGGCTGGCGCATGCGCGAGCTCGCCGAGGGCATCCACTACACCGTGGTGAACGGCGACGTCGTGCTGGAGAAGGGCACACACACCGGCGCCCATCCCGGCCGCGTGCTGCGCAACGCGAGGTATCAGGCGCATCAAGTGTAGAAGCACGGGGGTAACAGGCATGATCATGTTGTACGAAGTCCTGAAGCAGGCGGACACCGACGGGGTCGCGATCGGTCATTTCAACGTATCGGACCTGGTCGCGGTGAAGGCGGTCTTCGAAGGCGCGCGTGACCATCGCGTTCCGGTCGTCATCGGAGTCTCCGAAGGCGAACGGCAATTCATCGGTGTTCGGCAAATCGCCGCGGTGGTCAAGAGCTTGCGCGAGGAATACCAGTTCCCGGTGTTCTTGAACGCCGATCACACGCATTCGCTCCCGAACGCCATCGAAGCCGCGAACGCGGGCTTCGATTGGATCGTGTTCGACGTCTCCACATTGCCCCTGGAGGAGAATATCCGCGAGACGAAAGCAGCGGTCGAGGCGCTGAAGGCGATTCGGCCGGAGATTCTCGTGGAAGGCGAGATCGGCGACATCGGCAGCGGCTCCGAGATCCACGATACCGCGCCCGACCTGCGCACAGGGCTCACGACTCCGGCCGAAGCAGTGCAGTTCGTGAAAGAAACCAGGGTCGACACCCTGGCGCCCGCCGTCGGCAATATGCACGGATTGCTCAAGAGCATGGTCGCGGGAGACATAAAGAAGCGACTGGACATTGAGCGCATCCGCGCGATCAAGGAGCAGACGCGCATCTTCATGACGCTCCACGGCGCGTCGGGAACCGACGACGGCGATTTGCGGAAGGCCATCGCGGCGGGCATGACCGTCGTGCACATCAATACGGAAGTGCGGCTCGCCTGGCGACGCGGACTCGACAACGCGCTGTCGAAGGAGCCGAACGAGCTCGCCCCCTACAAGCTCCTTCCTCCGGTCGTGGACACGGTCAAGGCAGTCGTGGCGGCGAGATTGGCGTTGTTCAGCGGCGGGCAGCGTCGAGCGGCGTAGCGACGCCTCACGATTCGAATATTCCTCGCGGCACGGTCATGGACACGACCCAGTTCGGAATGTCGACGATTTCGCTGATCTTGAGATCGCCGGCGACGCTGCAGATCGCGTACGCCTCGTGCAGGCTCAACCCCTGATCGCGCACCAGCCACTCGATCATCGCCCGCACCGCCTTTTTGGCGTTGGCCATGAGATCGGGACCGATGCCAGTGGTGTGATAAAAGCCCTTGGCGAGCATCTCCTTGGTCAACCCCCCATCGGTCGGGTTGGCCGACGGGACGATCGCCTGCGGTGACTCGAGGATCGTGTTCTTGATGACCTTGAACCGGCACGTCACGGCCATCAAGGTCTCGATGGCGGTGACGCAGACCTCACCATCGCCCTGCGCCATGTGGCCGTCGCCGACCGAGAACTTCGCGCCTTTCACGTACACCGGATAGTAGAGCTTCGAGCCCTTGGTGAATTGCTTGATGTCGGTATTGCCGCCCATTCCGCCGCTGACATTCGGGGGAACCGTCCGATACATTCCTTTTCGCAGCGGGGCGACTCCGTACACGCCCATGAACGGCGCGATCGGAATCTGAGCCTTTCGCCCGGTGTCCTTGCCGACAAAACTCGCGAAGCCGGTGTTCTGACCTTTGTTGAACGTGAAGATCTGGACGAATGGCGCGCCCGTGTTGAACGGCTGATCCTCGGGAATCGCGCCCGGGACCTTGCCCGCGGCGGGATCGCTGAGCTGCGAAGCCTCCGTGAACTGATGAAACGGCGCGAGCAGGTCGGGCTGCAGACTTCCGAATAGCCCAAGGGCAGGGCCGATCGTCACGTACCCGAAGTCGACGAGCGGCGCGACGTCCACGATCTCGACCTCGAGCACATCGCCGGGCTCTGCGCCGTCGATCGAGACAGGACCCGTGAGCGGATGCACTTTCGCGAGGTCGAGCGTGAGGATTCCGCTGGGCGCAAGCGTTCTCGCTGCCGTTCCGATGTCCAGGGCGTCGCGGCACAGAAACTGGACGGCCTCCCCCTCGCGTACGGACATGACGGGGGGAATGTCTTGATTGAAGCGGTTGTGCAACACCTTCGAAAATCCGTCGACCGTCTTGGCGCCGGGCACTCCGGCAGGCGCCTGCGCGATGACGAGGTCAGGCTTGCCGATGCCTGGAGCAGCGACGCCTTCGTTGGCCGCCGCGAGCGTCGCGCTCACGCCCGAGACAGCGGCGGCGGCCGCTGCACCCAGCGAGATTTGCTCGATGAATGTCCTCCTCGACATGTCGGAGTGAATGAAGCACACGGCGCACCTCCTCGTTTGGGGTTCGGGCCGATCGCCGAGACGCGGGCCAAACGACGGCGCGACGGTAGCTTTAGA